>CAJBYR010000195.1 GCA_903959855.1 uncultured beta proteobacterium | reverse complement strand
TTCCCGCCGCCGGTCATCATCGACGAAGTGCAGTACGCACCGGCGCTGTTCCGCCACATCAAGGCCTATGTGGACGCACACCGCGACCAGAAGGGTCTGTTCCTGCTCACCGGCTCACAGAACTACGCACTGATGCAGGAGATCTCGGACAGCCTGGCCGGCCGCGCGGCGGTGATTCCCTTCCTCGGCCTGTCGGGAGCCGAGTGGCTGGCTTCGCCGGCCGCCACCGGCAGCACCTGGGGCCGCTTCTGGCTGCGCGGCGGTTATCCGGGCTTGTGGAGCGACGCGGGCGTTTCGCGCGAGCGCTGGTACCAGGGCTACCTCGCCACTTACCTCGAACGCGACGTGCGCAACATCCTGCGCGTCGGCAGCCTGCGCGATTTCGAGCGCTTCCTGCGCGCCTGCGCCGCGCGCTGCGCGCAGACCCTCAACATGTCCGACCTCGGCCGCGACGTCGGCATCTCGGCCACCACGGCGCGCGAATGGATCGGCGCCTTGCAAGCCTCGAACCAGATCCTGCTGCTGGAGCCCTACCACCGCTCGCTGGGCAAGCGCCTGGTGAAGTCGCCCAAGCTGTATTTCACCGATACAGGGCTGGCCGCCTTTCTCATGGGCCTGACCGACGACGCACCGCCGCCCGAGCATGTCGGTGGCGCGCTGTGGGAGAACCATGTGGTCGGCCAGTGGCTGCGCTGGCGGCACTGGCAGCACCCGGAGGCGACGCTCTGGTACTGGCGCGATTCGGGCGGCCACGAAGTCGACCTGCTGGTGGAATGGCAGCAGCGCCTGTTCGGCATCGAGTGCAAGTACAAGGAGCGGCCCGACGCCCACGACCTGCGCGGCCTGCGCCGCCTGCGCGAGTTTTACGACCAGCCCGCCCTGCCCGGCTTCGTCGCCTGCACCACCGCGCAGCCCTTCGACATTGCCGACGGTATGACGGCGTTGAGCGGCTGGACGCCGTGGACACTGCCGGGGATGAAGCCATGACCGGCAGTCGCGAGCTTTACCTGCGTTTACTTTCCCATGTGCGCCCGCACTGGAAGGGTTTCGCTCTGACGCTGGCGGCCACGGCGCTGGCAGCGGCCACCGAGCCGCTGTTCCCGGCGCTGATGAAGCCGCTGCTGGACAAGGGCTTCGGCCAGGGCGACCAGGGCTGGCTGGCCTGGCTGCCGCTGGCCATCGTCGGCATTTTCGTGCTGCGCGGCGTCGCCGGCTTCCTCGCCGGCTACGGCATGTCCTGGGTGTCGAACAAGGTCATCACCGACCTGCGCCAGCTGATGTTCGAACGCCTGATGCGCCTGCCGGCAAGCTACTTCGACGCCCACGCCTCCTCGATTCCGGCCACACGCATCGCCTATGACGTGAATGGCGTGGCGGCGGCGGCAACCTCGACGCTGACCGTGCTGATCCGCGACACACTGTCGGTGCTTGGCCTCATCGGCTGGCTGCTGTGGCTCAACTGGAAGCTGACCCTGGTCAGCCTCGCCGTGATCCCGCTCACGGCGCTGGTGGTACGTGCCTTTTCCAAGCGCCTGCGACAACTGTCGCTCTCCGCCCAAGAAGGCATGGCGCAGATGAATCAGGTGCTCCACGAATCCATTCGCGGCCACAAGGTGGTCAAGATCTTCGGCGGCGAGGAGCACGCCACGGCGCGCTTCTTCAAGGTGAACAATGCCCTGCGCGGCTATGGCATGCGTCAGGCAATCGCCGCCGCCGCCGTGGCGCCGATCACCCAGATCTTCGCCTCGGTCGGCCTGGCCATCGTGGTCTGGGTCGCGCTGCAACAGTCGGCCGGCAACGAAACAACTGTCGGCGGCTTCGTTTCCTTCATCACCGCCATGCTCCTGCTGCTGGCACCACTCAAGCACCTGGCAGACATCAACGCGCCACTGCAACGCGGACTGGCCGCCGCGGAAAGCGTATTTCGCATGCTCGACGAGGCGGCCGAAATCGACCAGGGCACGGTAAGCCTGGGCGGCACCGGAAAGGCTCGCGGCGAAATCGAGTTCTCCGGCGTCGGCCTGCGTTACGCGACCGCGGAACGCGACGCGCTTTCCGGCATCGACCTCAGTATCCGTCCCG
>CAJBYR010000194.1 GCA_903959855.1 uncultured beta proteobacterium | reverse complement strand
TGGGCCTCGGCATTCAGGCGCGCGGCCTGCAGTTGCGCCTCGGCGTTGAGGATGGTGGCCTGCTTGTTGCCCTCGGCCTTGGTCACCATGGCCTTGCGCTCGCGCTCGGCGCTGGCCTGCGCTTCCATCGCGCGCTGCATTGATTCGGAAGGCTTGATGTCCTGGATCTCCACCGATTTCACGGTGAGCCCCCAGTCGATGGCCTCGTCGGCAATGCTCGCGCGCAGCCGCGCCTTGATCTGGTCGCGATTGGAAAGCGCTTCGTCAAGCTGCATCTCGCCGATGATCGAACGCAGCGTGGTCATGATCATGTTGCGGATCGCCTCGGAGAAATCGGTCACGCCGTACACCGCCTTGATCGGATCGGTGACCTTGATGAAGGCGATGGCATTGGTGAGGATCACCGCGTTGTCCCTGGTGATGACTTCCTGTTCCTGCACGTCGAGGATGATGTCCTTGGTGACCAGCTTGTAGCGCACCTGGTCGAGGTAGGGAATGATCACGTTCAGGCCTGGATGCAGCGTGCTGTGGTACTTGCCGAGCCGCTCGACGATCCACTCCTCGCCCTGCGGCACGATGCGTACGCCCTTGGCGATGGTGACCGCCACAAAAATGAAAATCGCAATGACGAAGAACATCAACTCGCCCATGACTGCTCCCTATGATTTGACGACTTTTAACAACTGACCATCGACCGCCTGCACTCGCACCCGCTCTCCGGCGGCCAGTGCTTCGTCGGACAGACAGGGCCAGACTTCGGAACCCATCAGCGGCTTCTGGAAGCGCACCTCACCCTTGCCGAAGGGCTCGACGGCGCGCACCAGCACGCCGATCTCACCCAGCGCCTCGTCGGCCTGGCCGGAGCGCGTCTTGCTCGCCTGGCGGAAGACCTTGAACCACAGCGCGGTAAGTACCGCCGAAGCGATGGTCCAGAGCAGGATCTGCGCCGCCAGTGACATGGTCGGCGCAGCGAGCAGGACAAGGCCGACCAGCAGGGCGCCGAGGCCAAACCAGATCAGGAAGAAACTCAGGATCGCCAGTTCCGTCAGCCCAAGGGCAAGACCCAGCACCATCCAGTGCCACCATTCGGGGTTCATGGTTGTCGTGATTTACCCAGTCGTCGTGCGAGCCGCCGAGTCTATCCGTCGGCAAAGGCAAGTCAACTCAACGTCCGCGCATGAAGAGCCGGTCCAGCTCGGTCATCGACAGCTGGACCCAAGTCGGCCGGCCGTGGTTGCACTGGTCAGCGCGTTCGGTGGCTTCCATCTGGCGCAGCAGGGCGTTCATTTCCATCAGGCCGAGCGAACGATGGGCGCGCACCGCGCCGTGGCAGGCCATGGTCGCCAGCAGTTCGTTGCGTCGGGTTTCGACCACCCGGCTGGCGGGATGTTCGGCCAGGTCGCGCAGCAGGTTGCGCACCAGTTCATTGACGTTGCCGCCGGCCAGCAGGGCGGGGAGGCGGCGCACGGCGAGTTCGCGCGGGCCGGCGGCGGCCATCTCGAAGCCAAGCGCGAGCAGCGTATCGGCATGTTCATCGACGGCGGCAAGTTCCGTCGGGCTGGCGGAAAGCACCAGCGGCACCAGCAGTGCCTGCGTGGCCGGCGGCCCGGCATCGAGGCCGGTCTTGAGCTTTTCGTAGAGGATGCGCTCGTGGGCAGCGTGCATGTCCACCAGGATGAGGCCGGCCGCGTTCTGCGCCAGGATGTAGATGCCGTGCAGTTGGGCAATGGCATAGCCGAGCAGGGGGCCGCCGGCCTCCGTGCCTTCGTCCGGACGTGGCGCCGGCGCGCCGACATGGTTTTCGCCACCGGCAGGCACGTTGCCAAAACCGGCGGCAACAAAATCCATGTAGGCCCGCGTTGCCGGTTCCGACACTCCCAGGCCGGTCTGGCGCGCCGTGGCATACGCGGTCGGCACGAAGGTCCGGCTCGTGGTGGCTTGGCCTCCCGCGGCCGCCAGCGGCGTGGCCAGCGTGCGCTGCAAGGCGTGGAAGATGAAACGGTGGATGCCCTGCGCATCGCGGAAGCGCACCTCGGTCTTGGCCGGATGCACGTTCACATCGACCCCGGCAGGATCGAGTTCGAGGAACAGCACATAGGCCGGATGGCGCGCGCCGTGCAGGATGTCGGCCCAGGCCTGGCGTGCGGCATGCGACAGCAGCTTGTCGCGGACGAAGCGCCCATTGACAAAGAAATACTGTTCGTCGCGTCCGGCACGCGAATAGGCCGGCAATGCGGCGAGGCCGGAAAGCCGCAAGGGGCCGGCGGATTCGTCGAGCGGCCGGGCCTGCGGGAAGAAGTCGTCGCCGATGATCTCGCGTGCGCGTCGATGGAAGTCGGCGCTGGCGAGACGGCGTTTCATGCTGCCGTTGTGGCTGATGCTGAAGGTGACATCAGGCCGCGCCAGCGCCATGCGCCGCAGGACCTCGTCGCAATGCGCGTACTCGGTGGCTTCAGTTTTGAGGAACTTGCGCCGCGCCGGGGTGTTGAAGTAGAGGTCGGCGACCTCAATCACGGTGCCCCCTGCCAGCGCCGCCGGCTCGACGCTGTCCGCATCGCTTCGCAGGCGCCAGGCGTGCTGCTGCGACGGATGCCGGCTCGAAACAGTGGCGCGGGCCACCGACGCGATCGAGGCCAGCGCCTCGCCGCGAAAACCGTAGCTGGCGACACGCTCCAGGTCGTCGAGACTGGCGATCTTGCTCGTGGCATGGCGCGCCAGCGCCAGGGGGAGGTCATCGGGAACCATGCCGCCGCCGTCGTCGGTGACGCGGATCAGGCGCACGCCACCTTCCTCCAGTTGCACGTCGATGCGCGTGGCGCCGGCGTCGAGGCTGTTTTCGAGCAGTTCCTTGAGCACCGAGGCCGGGCGCTCCACTA
Organism: uncultured beta proteobacterium; assembly: GCA_903959855.1. GTDB lineage: Bacteria > Pseudomonadota > Gammaproteobacteria > Burkholderiales > Rhodocyclaceae > Sulfuritalea. Next base: position 7,833 of record CAJBYR010000194.1, on the reverse strand, counting down.
CCTCGCCGGCGGCGATCTGGCTGATCAGCAGGTCCGGCAGCTGCTTGATGATTCCCATGGGGAGGCAATTATCGCCGGGATACCGTCCCCTCACCAAGGGTTCGGGGACATATCGCCGGGATACCGTCCCCGTCCCGGCGGTTCGGGGACATATCACTGGGATACCGTCCCCGTCCCGGCGGTTCGGGGACATATGGCTTCCGGTAAAATCGCCACTTTTCCGCAAACCTGCCCGCTGTGGAACTCATCGCCCAGTTCATCGACATCATCCTCCACGTGGACAAGTATCTTGCCGCGTTGCTGGCGCAGTACGGCACCTGGATCTACGCCATCCTGTTCCTCATCGTCTTTTGCGAGACCGGCCTCGTCGTCACGCCCTTTCTTCCGGGTGATTCCCTGCTTTTCGTCGCCGGCGCCCTGGCCGCCACCAGCGGCGGCAGCTTCGACATCAACATCGTCATCGCAGTGCTGCTTGCGGCGGCGATCCTGGGTGACAACACCAACTACTGGATCGGCCGCTGGGCCGGCAAGCGCATTCTGGCCTGGGGCGAGACCTCTCGTTTTTTCAACCGCAAGGCCTTCGACCTGACCCACGCCTACTACGAACAACATGGCGGCAAGACCATGCTGGTGGCGCGCTTTATGCCCTTCGTGCGCACCTTCGCCCCGTTTGTCGCCGGGGTCGGCAACATGAGCTATCCGCGCTACTTCGCCTTCGACCTCGCCGGCGCCTTCCTTTGGGTGTTCTCGCTGTGCCTTGCCGGCTACTGGTTCGGCAACATTCCCTGGGTCAAGTCCAACCTGTCACTGATCATTTTCGGCACCATCGGGCTTTCGCTGCTGCCGCTGTTCCTCGCATGGCTGCGCCATCGACTTGCTCCCAAGGCGTCGTGAGCCGGCGCGGCGCGGTTGCGGCCTGCCTGTCCTTGATGCTCGGTGCCTGCGCCCAGACCGGCGAGCGTCCGCGCGGCAGCACAGACTCCTTCGCCAACACCGTCAGCAATTTCGACCCCAAGCAGATCGGCAAGTCCGACATCGATCGCGTTGCCGATTTGCATCGCCGCGAGATCTTCGCCGGTGTGCGCGTATTGGCCGAAAAGCTTTACCGGCGCAACCCGCGCGAATTGAAGAAGGGTGGCCACGCCAGTGTCGAGGCCGCGCTTGATCGCCTGCTTGATCCGCGCACCGGCTGGCGTCCGGTGGATGCCGCAGGACGACGCGGCACCGATGCGATCCTGCTTGCTCTTACCGCCGATTTCACGGGCGACCGTGTCGCTGCGTTCATCGGCGGTCTGGGCGGCATGTTGAACTCCGCCTTCGAGGAAAAGACCGAGTTCTACCTGCCCGACGAGCTTGATCCGCAAAAGATCCACAACAGCGCGCGCAACCTCGAAATAGCCGCCTGGAAACTGGCCAATGCGCGCGATGCGGGCGGCAACCTGCTGCTGGCGAGCAACGAACCGGCGCAGGCCGGACAGCCGGCCAATCTGAGTTTCGAGCGCGAGTTCGGCAAGATGATCGGCAATCTCGACCTGCTCGCGGCACTGCTGGCCGACAAGGGGCACCGCACCATCGCCCGTGTCGCGCAGAGTGTTGCCACCGCCGTTTTCCTGCCGGTGCCCTCGCTGCGATGAAACGCTATGTGATCCTGATTTCCGGGCGCGGCAGCAACATGGAGTCGCTGCTCGACGCCAGCCTGCCCGGCGAATGTGTCGCCGTCATCAGCAACAAGCCCGATGCCGCCGGTCTTGCCAGTGCGGCGGCGCGCGGCATCCCGACGGTCGCCATTGACCACAAGCAGTTTGCCAGTCGCGAGGATTTCGATGCCGCGCTCGCCGCCGAGATCGATGGTTATGCGCCCGACCTGGTGCTGCTCGCCGGTTTTATGCGCATCCTTACCGACGGCTTCGTGCGCCGCTACGAGGGCCGCCTGCTGAACATCCATCCCTCGCTGCTGCCGCTGTTTCCCGGGGTCAAGACCCATGCGCAGGCGCTGGCCGCGGGCGTGCGCCTGCATGGCTGTACGGTGCATTTCGTCACCCCGGCCCTCGACGGCGGGCCGATCATCGCCCAGGCCGCCGTGCCGGTGCTGGCCCGCGACAACGAGGTGACGCTGGCTGCGCGCGTGCTGATCGAGGAGCACGCGCTATATCCGCGCGTTGCGCAGTGGTACCTCGAAGGACGCCTGCGTCTCGACGGCGGACGCGCCGTGCTCGACGGCGAGGCGCCCGCCGCGGGCGCCCTGCACGTGCCGGCGCCGGACTGAGCCGGACCCAATGCCGCTGATCTTTGCCCTCGTTGCGTCCCTCGGGCTGCATGCCGCGGCACTGCTCGGCCCGGGCTGGGGCCTGCCGCTAAGCCATGAGCCGGATCTACCGGTGACCAAGATCGATGCGGTCATTGCACCGCCGGCGCCGCGGAACGAGGCGCCGCCGGCAAAGACAGCGCAGACTGCACCGGTGGCCAAGCCGCGCATCGCCGCCGCGAACCCGGTGGCTGCACCGGAAGTCGCGCCGGCGCCGCCTCCCGAGCTGGCCGCCTCGCCGGTGCCCCCGCCGGCGCCCCCGCCGGAACCCGCGCCGGTGGTCGAAGCGACCAAGCCGCAGCCGGCGAGGACGGCACTTCCGGGGCGCGGGCGCGCGCGCTTCACGGTGACCCGCGGCGAGGGTGGCTTCGCCATCGGTCAGGCGACCTACACCTGGGAGCATGACGGTTTTCGTTACCGGCTGAAGAACCTGATCGAAACCACGGGACTTGCCGCCGTATTCCGGCCCGTGCAGTCCCTGGCAAGCAGCGAAGGGGAAGTCACCGAGGACGGCCTGCGTCCGACCCTGTTCCGCCAGGAACGGGTGGGCGGCGTCGATGTCGCGAACTTCGACTGGCTGGGCCGTTTCGTTACGTATGCCGGCCGCCGCGAGTCCATCGTCAACGGGACGCAGGACCTGCTCTCCCTGTATTTCCAGCTGGTGTTGCTGGCGCCGACCCAGGGTGTTGTGGAGATGCCCATCGCCACCGGGCGCAAGCTCGAGACCTACCGCTTCGAGGTGCTGGGCGAGACGCTGCTGCCGCTGCCTGGCGGGGAGCGCCGCACCATCCATCTGCGCGCCCTTGGCGGCGGTGACACTATCGAGATATGGATGGCGTCGGGCGAGGGTGCCACAGCGCGCGGCATGCCGCTGAAGATCCGCTTCATCGACCGTAAGGGCGAACTTTTCGACCAGATTGCCGTTGAAGCCGGCACCGAGGAAAAGCAATGAATACATGCATGCAATGGACCGGGATGATGGGAGTGGCGCAGTGAGCGCGCAGGACCGGCGCAGGGCGTCTGCGCGGCGCGACCAGCACGACCCTGCGCGGCGGAATCCGGCGCAACGTACGGCGCCTGCGCCTGCCGCCGCCGCCGGCAGCGATGCCGCCGGCGTTTCGGCTGAGTTGCTGAATGCCGCCGTGGCGGCAACTGCGTTGTTGCTCGAATTCAACCAACCCGCCGATGGCGCGCTGTCGGCGTTCTTCCGCGCCCATCGCAGCGGCGCGCGCGACCGCGCCTTCATTGCCGAAACGGCTTATGCGGTACTGCGCCGCAAGCGCATGCTGGAGCGTCTGGCCGGTAGCAGCGGGCGCCGGCCGACCCCGCGCCAGCTGGTGCTGTTGTCGCTTGCGCGCGTGCGCGGCATGTCGCAACGCCAGCTGGATCCGGCGCTGCTGGAAGGCGAACGGGAATGGCTGGATGCGATCCGGCGTGGCGAGGATCCGCAGTTGACGCCGGCCGAGCAGGCCGATCTGCCTGACTGGCTGGTCGAGCGCCTGCTGCAACGGATCACCCCCGAGGGGCTGCAGGTGCTGGCCCGGGCGCTGAATTCGCCGGCTCCACTCGATCTGCGCGTCAATGCCGTCAAGACGGAGCAGACGGCGGTGATCGCGCGTCTGGCCGCCGACGGCGTCGTTGCCGAGGCCTGCCGCTATGCGCCGCTGGGGCTGCGGCTCAAAGGCAAGCCGGCATTGCAGAAGCACCCGGCTTTTCTCGATGGCAGCTTCGAGGTGCAGGATGAGGGCTCGCAGCTTTTAAGCTATCTGCTGGCGCCGCGGCGCGGCGAGATGGTGGTGGACTTCTGCGCCGGAGCGGGCGGCAAGACCCTTGCCCTGGGTGCGCTGATGCGCTCTACCGGCAGGCTGTATGCCCTCGATGTTTCCGACAAGCGCCTGGCCAAACTGAAGCCGCGTGCGGCGCGTGCCGGCTTGTCCAACGTTCATCCCATTTGCATCGTCAGCGAGAACGATATCCGGGTCAAGCGCCTGGCCGGCAAGGCCGATCGGGTGCTGGTGGATGCGCCCTGTTCGGGCTTGGGCACCTTGCGTCGCAACCCCGACCTGAAGTGGCGCCAGTCGCCGCAAAGCGTTTCCGAGCTGACGGTCAAGCAGGCCGCCATCCTCGCGGCAGCGGCCCGCCTGGTGCGCCCAGGCGGTCGCCTGGTGTATGCGACCTGCAGCATCCTGGTCGAAGAGAACGAAGGCATTGTCGACGCCTTCCTCGCCGCACATCCGGAATTCCACCGGCTGTCGGCGCAAGAAATTCTTGCCGGCCAGGGCATTGCCATCGAATGCGGCGAGGACATGAGCCTGTCTCCGCAGACCCACGGTACCGACGGCTTCTATGCCGCGGTGCTGGAACGGGCAAAGTGAAGCGGCTGCTGGTCGCGCTGGCATGCGCCTGTGCAACAGTCGGCGCTGGCGCTGCGGCGATGCCGGCGACAGGTACGGTCGAGGTGTTGTTCTCGCCGTGGGACGATGCCGAGGGTGCCATCATTCGCCTCCTGGGCCAGGCAAAGCAAAGCATTCACGTGCAGGCCTTTCTGCTGACCAGTCGCTCCATCGCCAAAGGCTTGCAGGATGCCCACCTGCGCGGGGTCAAGGTCGAGGTACTGGCGGATCGCGAGATGCTGAACAAGGGTGAGAATTCGCTGCTGCCGAAGCTGGCCGCGGCCGGCATTCCGCTCTGGCTGGAAACGCGCTATGCCTCGGCCCACAACAAAGTCATCCTGATCGACGCCGAGGACGAGCGCGGCACCGTCATTACCGGCAGCTACAATTTCACCTGGTCGGCGCAGGCGCGCAATGCCGAGAACCTGTTGATCCTGCAAGCCAACCCGACGCTGACGCGGCGCTACCTCGACAACTGGCGACGTCATCGCGCCGAAGCGCAGAAATACCAGGGAGCAACGAATGAACAGCAATGACTTCGCCAGCGTCTGGCATGCCGTACTGTCCGATTTGCGGCAACCGGACCTGGTCTGGCAACTCGCCGCCCTGGCCGGCTGCCTGCTGCTGGCCAAGCTCGGCGAGCGCCTGCTGCGCGGACGGCCGTTGCCCGCCGCCGGCCGTTGGGAGATCGGTCAGGGCTGGCTGAAACGCATTGCCTTTCCGGTGCTGGCGCTGCTGCTGGTCTGGCTCGCGCGCAGCCTTGCCCATACCCATATCCACGTCAACTTGTTTTCGCTGGCGATGCCGCTGCTGGCCTCCCTGGCCATCATCCGGCTGGTGTTCTACGTGTTGCGCTACAGCTTTCTCGGCGCTACCTGGCTGGCGCAGTTCGAGCGCATGTTTTCGCTGCTGGTGTGGGGCATCGTCGCGCTCTACATTTCCGGCCTGCTGCCCGACCTGATCGCGGCGCTGGAGGCCGTATCCTTTACCGCCGGCAAGCAGAAGCTGACGCTCTGGCATATGTTGCAGGGATTGGTTGCGCTGCTGGTCACGGTGCTCGGCGCGCTCTGGCTGGCCGGCATGATCGAGGCGCGGCTGAATGCGGCAGAGGGGCTCGACGGTAACCTGCGGGCCGTGCTGGCGCGGTTGTCCAAGGCCGTGCTGGTCCTGGTGGGCATTCTGATCGGCCTGCCCATGGTCGGCATTGACCTCACCACGCTGTCAGTGTTTGGCGGCGCGGTCGGGGTCGGCCTCGGCTTTGGCTTGCAGAAGATCGCCAGCAACTATGTTTCGGGTTTCATCATCCTGCTCGACAATTCGATCCGGCTTGGCAATGTGATTTCGGTCGGCAACGACCGCGGCGAGGTCACGCGGATCACCACGCGCTACACCGTGCTGAAGGATGTCACCGGGGTCGAATCACTGGTACCCAACGAACTGCTGGTCGGCTCCGTGGTGAGGAACGAGTCCTACAGCAATCCGCAGGTACGACAGGCGCTGCCGGTGCAGATCGCGTACCAAAGCGATCTTGAGCAAGCCATGGCCATCATGGTGGCCGCCGCCGCGGCGCAGCCGCGCGTTTTGGCCAACCCCGCGCCGACCGGCTTGCTGGTGGGCTTTGCCGATTCCGGCATCAACCTCGAAGTCGCCTTCTGGGTGGCCGACCCGGAAAAGGGTTTTGCGGTATTGCGCTCCGACATCAACCTGGCGATCTGGCATGCATTCGGCGAAGCCGGCGTCGAAATACCCTATCCGCAGCGCGAAGTGCGTGTGCGCAAGGAGGACAAACTTGTCTGAAACCCGATTGATCCACGGCTTTCACGCCGTGACCGCCAAGCTGCGCCATGCCGCAGATGACATTCAGGAAATCACCGTCGCCGAGGGGCGCCAGGACGGCCGCATGCGTGAGCTGCTGAAGCAGGCCGAGCTCCGCGGCGTGCGTGTCATCACCGCCGACGCCAAGCGCCTTGACGGTCTGGCGGGCGGCGGCCAACACCAGGGCGTGGTGGCGAAGGTGGCTGCCCAGGCCAAGCACCTGACGCTGGACGACGTGCTGGAGGGGTTGACCGAGCCGGCCTTGCTGCTGGTGCTGGACGGCGTCACCGACCCCCACAATCTGGGCGCCTGCCTGCGGGTGGCGGACGCCGCCGGCGCGCATGCCGTGATCGCGCCCAAGGATAGGGCCTGCGGCCTGAACGCCACGGCAATCAAGGTGGCCAGCGGCGCCGCCGACAGCGTGCCTTACATCGTGGTCACCAACCTTGCCCGAAGCCTGCGCGAAATGCAGGAAAGCGGCATCTGGGTCATCGGCGCCGACGGCGCGGCGGAGAAGGAACTGTACGCCATCGACCAGAAGGTTCCCAGCGCCTGGGTGCTCGGTGCCGAGGGCGACGGCATGCGTCGCCTGACCCGCGAGACCTGCGACGAACTGGCCAGGATTCCCATGCTGGGCAGCGTCGAAAGCCTCAATGTCTCGGTCTCGGCGGGGATCTGCCTGTTCGAGGCAAGGCGGCAGCGGCGGAGATAGTCCCTTCACGTAGTTGGGGTATAGAATGGCGGTGTCGCCTGTGGTTTCCCTCCCCCTCGAAAGCCCAACCTTGGAACGCAGAGCAGTGCCCCGGCATTCCGCGACCGAATTTGCGCTTCGGGTCGGAGTGCCGTCTATTGATCGTGAGCATGTGGCCCTGGTCGCACAGCTTGATCGACTCAACGCCGATCCCGACGCGCATCCCGGGACAGAGGCGTTCTCCGAAATCCTCAGTCGTCTGGGGCGGCAGATCAACGCACACTTCGACAGCGAGGAAGCGATTCTCCGGGAATGTGCCATGCCTGCGGAGATCGTCCTGGAGCATATCCGGGCGCATACCGACATCCTCGATCAGTATGCCCGCCTCAACCTGGAACTGATGAACGGCAGGGTATTTTCGCGCGGCGAAGCACTTGGCTTGATCCGCGCGTGGATCGTGGAGCATGTCCTGCACCACGACATGAAGCTTTCCCAGTACATGCCAGGCGCGTCCGGGCGGCCGCCGGGCGCCTGATCGCCCCCCCCAGGTGCCGACGGCACCGCGCCTCAGGACTCGTCAGTCAGCAGGGACACGCCGAGCAGGGCACGACGACGCAGCCAGGGGCTGG
>CAJBYR010000193.1 GCA_903959855.1 uncultured beta proteobacterium | reverse complement strand
TTCTGACCTGCTTCAGATTCTGTATCTCTCGGGGGCCCGCGTGGCCCCCATTTCGTCTACTCCGTCCCCACTTCTCGCCGCCAAATTACGCCGCCATTTACCGCCGCCAGATTTCTACGGATTCATGCCGCCGGCAACATGCCACCCTGCTGGCCAACGGATCCTATCCACAGGCGTTGAAGCGGCGGATTGCCGGGGCGCTCGGACATCTGGACAATCTTGCTGCCGGATCCTTGATGGCTCAGATCGACCGGACCAGGCTGCGTCATGTGATCGCGGCTCACCTTTCAGAACGGAACAACACGCCGGAACTGGCACGGGATGCACTCAGCCGGCCGTTGAATTGCGCTCCGGAGTGGATAGGTGTTGCGTCCCAGGACGCTGGCTTCGATTGGCGAGAGATCTAGCGGCCCGAAAACGAAAAAAGCCAGCCCGAAGGCTGGCTTTTTTGCCCGTAGGCCGAAGAAAAATTACTTCTTCGCGGGGGCTGCGGGAGCAGCCGGGGCAGCGGCAGCCGGAGCGGCTGCAGGAGCAGCAGCAGCCGGGGCAGCAGCAGGAGCAGCAGCAGCCGGGGCGGCAGCGGCGGGAGCAGCAGCCGGGGTTCCAGCAGCGGCCGGAGCAGCAGCGGCATCAGCGGGCTTGGGGGCTTCAGCGGCGGGCTTCGGCGCTTCAACCTTGGCCGGCTCGGCGGGCTTCGGAGCCTCTTGCTTGCTGCAAGCGGCCAGAGCAACGGCCAGGAGGGATGCAACCAGAAGGGAGTTCTTCATATAAATTCCTTTATCGATAGAGGAGCTGCTGGGATAAAAAAAATTGCCGGGCGCGACCCGACAGCCAGCGATTATAGCCGGTTTTTTTCTCACATGGCCAAAGCGGTGGCAGTAAATTGCGTTCGCTCAGCAATTGATCAGCTTACAGGCCCGTCGCATTGACGCTAAGGCAGGGAGTCGATTGTTCCCATAGCTCGTCAAATCTCTGCCGCCATGGACGGACGGCAAGCGGATCGTCAAGGTGCAGGGCGCAACGAGGCTGGTCGAACTGGAAGCGTCGAATGGCGTGGTTGTCATCTGCAAGGATATGGGTATCAGCAAGGTGGCGCAGGTTGTCAGGCGACTGCCGGATTTCGATCAGATGTGAGAACCGGGTGAAAAGCTGCATCAATCTGGGGGAATTGGCTCGAAGTGTTTCCGGCGCATGCAAAACTATGCGCATGCGGTGCAGACCCTCGGCGGAAAGGAAACTCGCAAGGCGATCAATGCGTGCCTTGTCGTCGAGGCGCGGTGCCGCAAGGTCCCGATCGAAAATCATGATCTCGTGTTCCGCCCGAGCAATTACGGTGTCGCAGGCTTCACGATAGTCGGCCTCAAGGGTGATCAGCGTATAGGCAGGTTCCATGGTCGAAAGGGAACGGGGAGACGAGTGGTGATTATAATCGGCGACCTTTTTGTGTGGAATTGGGACCTGGGATGCCGACTGCTGCGATTGAGTCGCTGGATCATGAGGGACGAGGCGTTGCTCACATAGACGGCAAGGCAATCTTCATTGAGGGCGCATTGCCCGGCGAAATCGTTGAATTCGCAAGCTACCGGCGCAAGGCGAAGTACGAAACTGCCAGCACCCTGTCGGTGATCAAGGCCTCCAGCCAACGGGTTGTGCCGGCCTGTCCGAATTTCGGTACGTGCGGTGGCTGTTCGATGCAGCATCTCGACCGTTCGGGACAAACGGCAGCCAAGCAGCGCGTGCTCGAGGATGCGCTTTGGCACATCGGCCGCCTGCGGGCGGATCAACTTTTCCCGCCGATCGCAGGGTATCCCTGGGCCTATAGATCACGTGCCCGGCTATCGGTGCGAACGGTGATGAGCAAGGGCGGTGCTCTGGTCGGCTTTCGCGAACGGCACAGCAGCTTTGTCGCGGTCATGGATTCCTGCGCAATTCTTCCGCCCAATGTTTCGGCCCTGATTTCGCCATTGAAGCGTCTGGTGGAGGCGATGTCGCGGCCGGACCGGTTGCCGCAGATTGAGGTCGCCATTGGCGGGGAAAGCACGGTACTGGTGCTGCGCCATCTTGAGGCCTTGAGTGATCAGGACAAGGATCACCTGAGGAAGTTTGCCGACCAACATCGAATCATCTGGTTCCTGCAACCTGGGAGTGTTGAGTCGACGCATTTGTTTCATCCACCGAATGCCCCGATGCTGAGCTATCGCCTCCCGGATTTCGGTTTGGAACTCGCATTCCATCCGACTGAATTCACCCAGGTCAACCCGGCCGTGAACCGGGTTCTGGTGCGGCGGGCAATGGCCTTGCTGCAGCCAGGCGCAGGCGAACGAATTGGTGATTTGTTTTGCGGCCTGGGCAACTTCACGCTACCGATCGCCAGCATGGGGGCGCAGGTTCTGGGTGTGGAGGGGAGCGCGGCATTGGTCGCACGGGCAAGCCAGAATGCCCGGCGCAATGGGCTCGCAAGTCGTTGCGAATTCGGCGTAGCGAACCTGTTCGAGGCTACGGAGGAAAGCTTCGCCGCGTTCGGACGGCTGGATAAACTGCTGATCGATCCGCCGCGTGAAGGCGCGATCGCAGTGGTCAAGGCACTGCCGTCGAACGGTACGCCGCGGCGAATTGTCTATGTGTCCTGTAGTCCGGCAACACTGGCCCGTGATGCTGCCGTGCTGGTCAACGAAAAGGGCTATCGCCTGGCCGGTGCTGGCATCGCCAACATGTTTCCGCATACCTCTCATCTGGAGTCGATCGCGCTCTTCGAGCGCTGACCCAACAAAAACGGCGACCGTGGTCGCCGTTTTCGCATTTGCGCCGTACCGTCAGCGCCGACTTTGCATGTCAGTCACGCTCGCCGGTCAGGGCCATCAACAGTTGCAGCAAGCTGACAAAGACATTGTAGACATTCAGATACACGGAAAGTGTCGCCGTGATGTAGTTGTCCTCGCCGCCATGCACGATGCGGTTGATGTCGTACAGGATGTAGGCGGAGAAGATCACCACCGCGATCGCCGAGATGGCTAGCGAAAGGGCGGGAATCTGGAAGAAGATGTTCGCCACGATCGCCACCAGCAGAAGAATCACGCCGGCGAACAGGAACTTGCCCATGTTGGAAAAGTCCCGCTTGGTGGTGGATGCGACGCTGGCAAGGGCGAAGAAGATCGCACCGGTACCGCCTCCGGCCATGGCAATCAGCGTGCCGCCGTTGGCGAAGCCAAGCGCCACCTGAAGGATGCGCGAGAGCATCAGACCCATGAAGAAAGTGAATCCAAGCAGCAGGGCCACACCCATGCCGCTGTTCTTGGTGCGCTCGATACCCCACATGAATGCCCAGGCAACCCCCAGAAAGAGCATGAAGGCAATGAAGGGGCTGCCGGCGAGGAAGGAAAACTTGAGTTGCACGCCGACCAGAGCCCCGAGTATTGTCGGCACCATCGAAAGCGCAAGCAGGGCGTAGGTATTGCGCAGGACACGGTGTTGGCGCTGGGCGATGTCTGTCGTCGCGGTTTGCTGATAGGTCTGGATGTTTTCCATGGCGTTGTTAGCTCTCCTTGAGAAGGGTACGAGACATTCGACTGGTTGGCGGCCCGGGAGTTCCGGAGCGATGATACCGGCAGATTATAGGGGCGACTGCCTTGCCGGCAAAATCATGCCATGAACCCAACGCCGCCGCACGAGGCGCACGCATGGGACGGCACGGCTTGCGGACCATATCGCTTGCGACTATGCTGCCAGCGTTCGGCGGATTGGAGATACCTTGGCTTCCCTCGATCGAATACGCACGCATGGGTTCAGACGCTGGTATGAACGACAACTGATCGAGTGCCATGCATGGCTGGTGAGCTGGTTTCTTGGCGTCATTGTCCTGGTCAGCGGTGTGGAAATAGCCGGTCCGGGTGGCGGCTCCCGAATGGGGGGCGTAGGCCTTATTGTTGGCGGACTTGCAGTTACGCTTTACAGCTGGATGCGCTATCGCCTGCTACTGGAGATTGCCGAACGCCTGGGCGAGCAAGCCGCGTGTCCGTCCTGCGCTGCTTATGCAAAGTTTTCGATCGAGGCCTCGGGGCCGAATCCCATGCCGGACGGAGGCGATCCGGCGCTCGAGAACCATGGTGGCGGCATCTGGCTGCGTGCCCTTTGTCGCAAATGTGGTGGCCGCTGGGTGCTGAAATAGCATCATGAATGCCTGCCTTGCTGCCAAGCAATGGTGGATTTTCTCTGCGGCAGGCTGCCTGGTCCCTGCGGCACTTGGCATATCGGGCACGGTGCAAGCGCAAGGCGCTGCTGCTCCCGTTCAAGCGGGGGCAAGTTCCCAGAAGGCAGCCCGGCGCGCTACAGGGCCGGTTTTGCGCCCGGAACTTCGACTCAGCAGGGAACTCGGAAGTATGCGGTTGGGCGAAAAGACGCCTTCCGATTCACTGCCTGAACTGCCCGCTGAGGCGTCTGCAAACCAATCGTCCTCTATTCCTTCGGGGCGGATTCCGTTGCCTGCCGGGGATCTCAACCGCACAGGGATTGTGCCGGCGAGCCGCCTGCGAGTAGAGGATGGACGCTTGATTCTTGAAGCCGACCTTACCGGCAAGGAGAATGAGCGGTAAATTCAGGCGGCGCTTGCCGAATCCGTATCTGCGCTGGAACAGTGGCAGGATCAGGTGGAAAGCAGGCGTGCTTTGCGGTGGGGTGAGATTCGAACTCACGAACCGGTTTTCCAATAGCCCGAGTCGTCATTGATGGATCACGCAACCGTTCCGGATAAGCGTCTGCGTAGCCAATCGGGGAATGATTGCCATGGCATTGCAATATGACCATTCGGTAACGCTCGCTCAGTTTCCGTTCGGCAAACAAGAATCCCTTGCTGGCTTGCCTCGTCGCCGGCCACCGCAATAAATCGATTGATTGGTTCAACATGGCCTGCGCCGGGGGTCGCGGTCAACTTGATTTCCACCGGGTGCAGCTTGCCATCGATCACGATGAGCAAATCCACTTCAAGCCCATCGTGGGATCGCCAGAAATACAAGTCAGGTTTCCGCGCTAGCGACATGAAGGCCTTCACTGCTTCAGTGACGACCCAGCCTTCCAGAAGTGGTCCGCCCATCGGGCCAGCGAGTGCCGAGGCCGAATCAGGCTGACGTGTCAGCAAGTTGACCAGTGCCGCATCGTAGAAATAGAACTTCGGCGTTTTCACCACTCGTTTGCCATAGTTGCGAAACCATGGTGGCAGGAAATGCGCAACATAGGAAGCCTCGAGAACGCCACCCCAGGACTTCACCGTTGGCTGCGTGATACCCAGTTCGCGCGATAGCTCAGCCGGATGAAATTCCTGGCTATGGCGAGCCGCGGCCAAATTGAGAAATTGATTGAATACCCGCAGGTCCGGAATATTGCGAATTTGCCGGACGTCACGCTCAATGTAGGTAGAAACGTAGCTGCGCAGCCAGATGTCTCGCCGATCCGGATGCATCGCCGGAATCGGATAGCCACCATTCCACAAAACATCTTCCAAATCAGATCGAGCGAATTCGGCTTGCGAGAATGGTGGTAGTTCCAAAATGGCCACCCGACCGGCGAGTGATTCGCTGACATCACGCATCAGTCCGAATTGTTGCGATCCGGTCAGAAGCCATCGGCCGCATCGTCCGGGTTCCTTATCGATCCGCAGTTTTAGATGGGAAAGCAGGCTCGGTACGTACTGGATTTCATCAAGGATCACTGGACGATCGGTGAATCGCCCAAGAAAGCCGGCGGGATCAACGGCAGCAAAGCCGCGTTCGAGAGTGTCGTCGAAACTGATGTAGTCGATCTGCTCGCCGGCCTCATGCTTGAGAAACGTCGTTTTGCCGGATTGCCTGGGTCCCGTTAAAAGGATGCTAGGAAATCCTGCAAGGGCTTGACGTAAGGCCGGCGCGAGTTGGCGTTGCTGATACATTTTCCAATAATAAAAAAGGATTTTAGTTCTGTCAATTCAATTTGATGCTCGCGCATCTCAGTACCTCTCAAAAACCTTGGTTTGCGAGAACGTGATTTACGATGTGGTTATCCTCAAAAAAACGGCGCCACGCGTGTGGCGCCTTCAGAATTGGCGGAATGTGTGTCACCGCCCGCATCCTGCGTGCAATCCGTCAGCGCTTCTTGCGCTTCGGCTTGCGCCGGCCAAGGCGGTCAACCAATCCGGCCAGATGACCCAAAGACAGCAGGTGGGCGTAGATTACGCCCAGCCCGCCACTGGCGAACAGTTCCTGAACGGCATCGCGATTCAGTTCGCGCAGCTTCGCCTCGTCGATAACGTCCAGTCCGTTCAGGCGGATCTGGCTGCCATCACTCAACTGCGCCGCCGGGTCCGCCTGGCGCAGCAGGCCGAGTTCCGCGATCCTTCGTCCCAGCTGCTCGGTGGCCAATGCCGCTTGATGGAATTCGCGCAGGAACTTGATCGCATGTTCCAGTTGCGGCGTCGGCTTGCCGTCCGCAAAAAGTGCTTCGCCCTCCTCGGTGCTGAAACACTCCGATGCCTCGTCGATACAGACCAGCAGATCACCCTTGCTGCTATTGACTGGTACAAAAGGATAGCGTCGGACGAAGGCGGGGACATAGCGTGCATCCCACTTGCCGTGTGCATCAACAAACAGGTTCTCGCCGTCCCGCAGACCGAGCAGCACGACCGGCAGCGGGCCGGATTCGCCGCGGCCGAACACGATCGGATACTCGCGTGCGCACTCGAAAAACTCGCTGGCTAACACCGGAACCGAGTTGGCGCGCGCCGCGTAGGCAAAGTTGACCGCAGGGCGAACCTTCAGTCCGGCGTGCAGCTTGTCGCCCAGAGAGACAACTCGCTCATAGAACATCATTTCAGCCATATCCACGTTCCCGGTAAAAGTGAAAATTGAGAACAATTGAGCAAATTCGGACAATTGTGTTGAAAAGTGAGAGTAGCATACCCAGCTGTAGGGCTTCTGACACCGATCTTGCCCGTACTCTGCCGGCAAGATTTTGATTCCTGCAATGGCTCGGACACCGGTGAATCCCGTTCCAGGGCGGCGGCGAGTTTCACGGCAGGCAATGACTGCGAAAGTGGAGCAGTTATTGCGTAGTAAGACAGAAGGCCGCTTCCCCTTTAGTCTGGCCGTTGCCCAAGAGCATGAACGCGTTGTGTATCAAGACCTTGCTTGCCTGCAGCAAATTGAGTCCGGAAGTTGTTTCCCAAAAACAAGAAATAGCGGTTCCGAGAAACGGTAACTGCTTTAAATCAATAAGAATAAGGGGTGAGCGGGAGTGTTCTTGCGTCGAGTCCTTGCAGCGGGGGCCTTCA
>CAJBYR010000192.1 GCA_903959855.1 uncultured beta proteobacterium | reverse complement strand
TATGCGTCAGAATCCCTTGGCGACTACTGTGCCGGGCCCAACCACGTATTGCCGACCTCGCGCAGCGCGCGCTTTTCGTCGCCGCTGGGCGTCTATGACTTCCAGAAGCGTTCCAGCATCATCGAGGTCTCGGCGGCCGGTGCCAAGACATTGGGTCCGATCGCGGCGACCCTGGCGCATGGCGAAGGCCTGACGGCGCACGCCAACGCCGCGGAATTCCGGCTGAAGTAGCCTTTTTCGCCGTGCCGTCAGCGCCGACTTTGCGGACGGCGTACCGGCGGCAGGTCCGCTTCAGCCGGCGATTTCCTTCAGGGCCGCAATCAGTGCTGCGCATTGCTCGTCCGTACCAACGGTGATGCGCAGGTACTGATCGATGCGTGGCATCTTGAAGTGGCGCACGATGACGCTGCGCTCGCGCAGTGCCTGCGCCGTTTCCGCCGCATCGCGGCGCGGATGGCGGGCGAAGACGAAGTTTGCGGCGGAAGGGACGATCTCGAAGCCGAGCGAAGCAAGATCGGCCACCAGTTTCTCGCGGGTGGTGATGACGGCCTTGCGGGTTCGTTCGAACCAGTCATGGTCTTCCATCGCGGCGACCGCCCCGGCGATGGCAAGGCGGTCGAGCGGGTAGGAATTGAAGCTGTTCTTGACCCGCTCCAGCGCTTCGATCAGCTCGATATGGCCGACCGCAAAGCCGACCCGCAAGCCCGCCAGCGAACGCGACTTGGACAGCGTCTGCACCACCAGCAGATTGGCATGGCGGGCGATCAGCGGAATCGCGCTCTCGCCGCCGAAATCGACGTAAGCCTCGTCGATCACCACCACCGAATCGGTGTTGGCCTGCAGCAAGGCCTCGATTTCGGAGAGAGGCAACAGGCGTCCCGTCGGGGCATTCGGGTTGGGGAGAATGATGCCGCCATTCGGCTTCGCATAGTCCGCTGCACGGATCGAGAAATCCTCCAGCAGTGGAATTGTTTCGTAGTCGACCTGGTAGAGCCCGCAGTACACCGGGTAGAAACTGTAGGTGATGTCCGGAAACAGGATCGGAAGCCGGTGCCTGAGCAGGCCTAGGAAGGCGTGGGCCAGCACTTCGTCGGACCCGTTGCCTACAAACACGTTGCCGGCATCGACACCATGACCGGCGGCAATGGCTCGCTTGAGCAGATCCGCGTTGGGGTCGGGATAGAGCTTCAACGAGTCGTCGGTCGCGGCACGGATGGCTTCCAGCGCGCGCGGCGAGGGGCCGTAGGGGTTCTCGTTGGTATTAAGCTTTACGAGGTTGGCGAGCTTGGGTTGCTCGCCCGGTACATAGGGCGTGAGCCCCTTGACGACATCGCTCCAGAAGCGGCTCATGACTAGGCGTTTGCGCAGGGTGACGGGTAAATGGCCGGACGCTTTGGCGCGCGCGGAACTAGGCCGATGGTATCATGCAGGGCTTCTTCCCTCGCTGATCCCTACGGCCATGCGGCAAGCTGATATTTCGCGCAACACGCTGGAAACGAAGATACGCGTCGTCGTCAATCTCGACGGCACGGGCGTCGCCAAGCTGTCGACCGGAATCGGCTTCTTCGACCACATGCTGGACCAGATCGCGCGCCACGGCATGATCGACCTTGCTGTTGAGGCCAAGGGCGATCTGCACATCGATGCGCATCACACTATTGAGGACGTCGGCATTACGCTCGGCCAGGCCTTGGCGAAGGCCTTCGGCGACAAGGCGGGCCTGCGCCGCTATGGTCATGCCTATGTACCGCTCGACGAAGCCTTGTCGCGGGTCGTGGTCGATCTGTCGGGCCGGCCCGGACTTGTGTTCAACGTGCCCTTTACCCGGGCGACGATCGGCGAATTCGATGTCGATCTGGTGCGCGAATTTTTCCAGGGCCTGGTAAATCATGCGGCCATCACGGTGCACATCGATGCACTGCGTGGCGAGAATTCGCACCACCAGGCCGAGACCGTTTTCAAGGCCTTCGCGCGCGCGCTGCGCATGGCAGTGGAAGCCGACCCCCGCGCCGCGGGCGCCATCCCCTCGACCAAGGGCGCACTCTGATCCTTTCGCCATGAGCAAGGTAGTTGTCGTCGATTACGGCATGGGCAACCTGCGTTCGGTGGCCAAGGCCATCGAGCATGTGGCCCCCGAGACCAAGGTTCTGGTCAGTTCGAGCGCGGCCGAAATTGCCGCTGCCGACCGCGTCGTAGTTCCCGGTCAGGGGGCGATGCCCGACTGCATGCGCGAACTCGCCGGGCGCGGCCTGCGCGATGCGGTGATCCGCGCCGCGGCAGAAAGGCCGTTCCTGGGTATCTGTGTTGGACTGCAGATGTTGTTCG
Organism: uncultured beta proteobacterium; assembly: GCA_903959855.1. Taxonomy (GTDB): domain Bacteria; phylum Pseudomonadota; class Gammaproteobacteria; order Burkholderiales; family Rhodocyclaceae; genus Sulfuritalea. Next base: position 23,124 of record CAJBYR010000192.1, on the reverse strand, counting down.
GCCATGCCGAGGAGGGCGGTGTCATGGGGCTGGAGATCTTGCCGGGCCGCGTACCGCGTTTTCCCGACGCGGCAATGAAAGCGCCCGACGGATCCCGTCTCAAGGTGCCGCACATGGGCTGGAACCGGGTGCATCAGGCCGAGGCACACCCTGTTTGGCAGGGTATCGAAGACGATACGCGCTTCTATTTTGTCCATAGCTATTATGTTGAGCCGGAGAGTCCCGATCTGATCGCTGGTTCGACGCACTATGGGGTCCCCTTTACCAGCGCGGTTGCCCGCGATAACATCTTTGCCGTTCAATTTCATCCGGAAAAGAGCGCCCAGTCAGGCTTGCGCCTGTTGGGTAATTTCATGCGCTGGAATCCCTGATACTTCGCCTCCCAGGCATCTTGTCTTGCACACATCCCCATGCTGCTGATACCCGCGATTGACCTCAAGGACGGACATTGCGTCCGTCTCAAACAGGGCGCCATGGAAGACGCCACGGTGTTCTCCGAAGACCCGGCGGCCATGGCCCGGCACTGGATAGACCAGGGTGCGCGCCGTCTGCACCTGGTCGACCTCAATGGCGCCTTTGCCGGCAAGCCTAAGAACGAGGCCGCGATCAAGGCCATCCTCGCTGAAGTCGGTGATGAAATACCGGTGCAACTCGGCGGAGGCATCCGCGACCTGGACACCATTGAGCGCTGTCTCGATGATGGCCTGAGTTACGTCATCATCGGCACGGCGGCGGTGAAGAACCCCGGTTTCCTGCACGATGCCTGCGGCGCCTTTCCCGGTCACGTCATCGTCGGACTGGATGCCCGTGAAGGCAAGGTTGCGGTAGATGGCTGGTCGAAGATGACCGGCCATGACGTCATCGATCTGGCCAAAAAGTTCGAAGACTACGGCGTTGAGGCGGTGATCTACACGGACATCGGGCGCGACGGCATGATGACCGGCGTTAATATCGAAGCCACCGTCAAGCTGGCCCAGGCGCTGCGCATCCCCGTGATCGCCAGCGGCGGCATCGCCAGCATGAAAGACGTCAAGGCGCTGTGCGCCGTCGAGAGCGAGGGTATCACCGGTGCCATCACCGGGCGCGCGATCTACGAAGGTACGCTGGATTTCAAGAAGGCGCAGGCCGAGGCGGACAAGTCGAAGAAAGCTCCCGCGGCCTGAATGGCTCGCTTATGTTAGCCAAGCGCATCATTCCCTGTCTCGACGTCAACGCTGGCCGCGTGGTCAAGGGCGTGAACTTCGTTGAGTTGCGCGATGCCGGCGACCCCGTCGAGATCGCCAAGCGCTACGACGATCAGGGTGCCGACGAAATCACCTTTCTCGACATTACGGCGAGTTCAGATGATCGCGACATCATCCTGCATATCGTCGAGGCCTGTGCCGAGCAGGTGTTCATTCCGCTGACGGTGGGTGGCGGCGTGCGCAAGGTCGAGGATGTGCGCCGGCTACTGAATGCCGGCGCCGACAAGGTCAGCATGAACACCGCCGCCGTGCAGAACCCGCAACTCGTGGCCGAGGCCTCGGGAAAGGTCGGCAGCCAGTGCATCGTGGTGGCCATCGACGCCAAACAGACGTCGCCAGGCAAGTGGGAAGTGTTCACCCACGGTGGGCGCAAGAATTCCGGAATTGATGCCATCGCATGGGCGTGTGAGGTCGAGAGGCTCGGCGCCGGCGAGATCCTGCTTACCAGCATGGACCGGGACGGCACCAAGGTCGGCTTCGATTTGCCGCTGACGCGGGCCGTTTCTGATGCCGTGGGAATTCCGGTGATCGCCAGCGGCGGTGTCGGCAATCTGCAGCACCTGGCCGATGGCGTTACCGAGGGGCGCGCCGATGCCGTGCTGGCGGCGAGCATCTTCCACTACGGCGAATACACGGTACGTCAAGCCAAGGAATTCATGCGCGATCGCGGCATCGAGGTGCGTCTGTGACATCCGCTACCGGATGGCTGGACGAGATCCTGTGGGATGAACACGGCCTGGTGCCGGCGATCGCACAGGACGCGGTGACGGGCGAAGTCCTGATGTTTGCCTGGATGAATCGGGAGTCCCTGGCGCTGACGGCCGAGACCGGCAGCGCAACCTATTGGTCGCGTTCGCGCGCTCGCCTCTGGCGCAAGGGCGAGGAGTCCGGGCATACGCAGAAGGTTTTGGAACTGCGCGTTGATTGCGACAAGGACGTGGTGCTGATGAAGATCGAACAGGTCGGCGGCATCGCCTGCCACACCGGGCGCCGCAGCTGCTTTTTCAACCGGCTCGATGACGCGCAATGGCGCGATGTCGAGCCGGTGCTCAAGAATCCCAAGGAGATCTACAAATGATTGACCTCGAAGTGATCCACCGTGTTCAGGCCACCCTGCGCGAGCGCAAGGGTGCCGCCCCCGATTCATCCTACGTCGCCAGCCTGTATGCCAAGGGCACCGACGCCATCTGCAAGAAGGTGGCCGAGGAGGCGGCGGAAACCATCATGGCGGCCAAGGACGGCGATCGCCTGCATCTGGTTCGGGAGGTCACCGACCTCTGGTTTCACAGCATGATTCTTCTGGCCCAGTTCGACATCGGCGTCGACGACGTGATGGTCGAGTTCCGCCGGCGCGAGGGTATCTCCGGTATCGACGAGAAAAAGAGCCGGGACGCCTGAAGATGAGCGACTGCATATTCTGCCGCATCGTTCGCGGCGAAATCCCGTCGAAGAAGATCTATGAGGACGAAGAGATCTTCGCCTTCCATGATATCAACCCGATTGCGCCGGTGCATTTCATGATCGTACCCAAGGTGCATGTCGGGTCGCTGATGGATGTCGATCCCAGCCACCAGAAGGCCCTGGGCCACATCCTGCTCAAGGCCAATGAACTGGCCAGGGGCCAGGGCCTCAACGAGGGCTTCCGTACCATCATCAACACGGGGCGGATCGGGCATCAGGAGGTGTATCATCTCCATGTTCATATACTTGGCGGTCCCGAGCCACTCGGGTCCATGCTTAAGCGCAGGGCACCCTGACCCGGCCGCACACGAGGAGAGAAGCAATGGGATCTTTCAGCATTTGGCACTGGCTGATCGTGCTGGTGATAGTCATGCTGGTGTTTGGCACCAAAAAACTGCGCAATGTCGGCTCGGATCTGGGCGGCGCGGTCAAGGGGTTCAAAGACGGAATGAAGGACGGCTCTGCGGACAAGCCCGCCGAACCGCAACAGGTTACCGGCCAGACCATCGATGTCGAGGCGCGCCGGGAGCAATCCAAGACCTGATTGTGATCCACGAAGGGAGAAGGGATGAGGGCTTCCCCCTTTCCCTTCTCCCTTCATTTTGATCCCACACAATAATGTTTGATGTCGGCCTAACCGAACTGATGGTCATCGCCGTGGTGGCCTTGGTTGTCATCGGCCCTGAGCGCCTGCCCAAGGTGGCCCGCACGGCCGGACTGCTGCTCGGCAGGTTGCAGCGCTATGTCGGTGATGTGAAAGCCGACATCAACCGCGAGATGCAACTCGACGAACTCAAAAAGCTGCAACAGCAAGTCACTACCGAGGTCAGCAGCGTCGAAGCGTCGGTAAGCCACGAAATCCGCGAAATTGAGGGCGCTGTGAACAAATCGGTTGCTCCGGATACTGACGTCGCCGTGCCGCCAACGCCGACTTCCGAGGTGGTCGCCACGGATGCGACTCCTGCACCAAGTCTGGCGGCTGCCGGGCAGGCTACTGAAACCAAGACCTGATGGCCGTAGAACAGGAAACCTTTCTCTCGCACCTGGTCGAATTGCGCGACCGGCTGATTCGCTCCCTCATTGCGATCGGCATTGTCTTTGTGCCGCTTGCGTTTTACGCCCGGGAGCTTTACTCGGTACTCGCTGCGCCCCTGTTGGCGACCCTGCCTGCCGGCGGCCAGATGATCGCCACCGACGTCGTGGGCGTATTCCTTGTGCCGATGAAGGTTGCGCTGGCCGTATCCTTCCTCATTGTTCTGCCCTATGTGCTGTATCAGATCTGGGCCTTCGTCGCTCCCGGTCTTTATACGCATGAAAAGAAGCTGGCTATCCCGCTGCTGGTCGCGTCGGTGCTGCTGTTCTTCATCGGCATGGCCTTCGCCTACTTCGCCTTCTTCCCGATGGTATTTGGCTTCATGGCCAAGTTTGCGCCGGACGGCGTGGCCTGGATGACAGATATCGAGAAGTACTTCTCCTTCGTCCTGACCATGTTCCTGGCGTTTGGCGTCACCTTCGAGGTTCCGGTGATTGTCATCGTTCTGGTCAAGATTGGTCTCGTCAGTGTCGTAAAACTGCGCGAGTGGAGACCCTACGTCATCGTCGGTGCCTTCGTTGTCGGTGCCGTGTTCACGCCGCCCGATGTGATATCCCAGTTCATGATGGCGGTGCCCTTATGGTTGCTCTATGAATTGGGGATCGTGCTGGCCAACCTGATTGTGCGCCCGGAGCCGGAAGGCAAGACAGACTACACGCCTCCTTCCGACGAGGAGATGAACCGGGAACTTGATCGTGCCGAACAACCGTCGGGCGACCACGCAAGCAAAAGCTAGTCTTCGCTGAATCCGTAACGTTCGACGAAGGTCTTGGGATCAACAGCCGGGGCCTTGAATTCTGCCTGCATGAATTCGCAACCCAATGCTTTTAGACGTCCTGCGGCGTTTTCGTCGGTGACGCCGATGGCCAGTACCGAAAGGCGGACCTGATGGGCGAGATCAATGATCGCCCGCAGGATGCGCTCCGACTTCGGCGCGCTTGTCGGATCGCCTGCAGCTGAAACGTCGAAACGTATTTCCTGGAAAGGCAGTTCGACGAGACGGAACAGGGAAGAGATGCGCATCACCGGGTCATCGATCGCCAGCTTGACTCCAACTTCCTTGATTCTTACCAGCGTCTCCCTGGCCGTTGGATCAGCCAGCAGAGCGGAGGTCTGGCTGATCCCCAGGATCAGGGTGCCCGGCCGTCGGCTCCAGGTTCCCAGCGAGCGCTGGACGACATCGACAAGCTCCGGGTGGCGTAGCGCGCTGCCCGGCAAACGCACACCGATACGCAGGTCGAGTCCGGCGCTATAACGGAATTCCGAAACATTGCGCAAGGCGCGGTTGAGGATGGAGGAGACCAGGTCGCTGACCTGATCAAGGGTTTCTGCTGCCGCGAATGCTTGTTCCGCATCGATCAAGCCCAGGCCGGGATCCTGCCAGCGTAACAGCGCTTCGGCACCCATCACCTGGCCGAGGCGAAGATCGTACTGGGGCTGGAATACCAGTTCCAGGGTGTTGTCGGCAACCGCAGTACGCAGACGATTTTCAATCAGCAACTTCGATTCATCGACCAGATCCTGATCCGCCTGATAGTCCGCAATCCGTCCGGGCAGAGAGCGGGCTTGCGTGCAGGCACTTCTCGCACGCTGAAGCAGGCCTTCGGCGTTCTCGGCATGCTGAGGATGCAGCGCGATGCCGATGGCCGGATTGGCATAGAGTTCCTCTTCGCCCACCCAGAAAGGAGCGTTCAGGGTGCGCAGCGATTTGTTAGCCGCCAGCAGAGCTACCGTAGCACCCTCGACCGTCGACAGTACGCAGGCGAATTCGTCCCTGCCCATCTCGCCAAGAAAATCCCCTGGTCGAAGCACCTCGGTACAAAGCATGGAGCTGACGCGTTGCCGCACTGCATCGCCGACGTGGTAGCCCCAGACGGAATCAATGCGGCCGATGACGCCGCATTCGATGATCAGAACCGCCAGTGGCCTGCCATCGGCTTCGCGGGCTATCAGGCGCTCTCGAAGCAGATCGACAAACCTGAGTGGGTCGACCGCAATCGGCCCGGTGGCCTCAGCGGACGACGACTCCGTCACAGGAACAGCTCTCGCGGGTCGATCTTGACCGTGTCGTATTCGAGAGAACGCAGGATGCGGTAGGGTTCATCCGGCCTGCACTTGGGCTCTTTCATCAGGTCGAGCATCTTGTAGGGAACCATCGGGTTGCCGCTGGCATCCCGGACAACCATGATGCGCGGTTGCATGCGCCGAACCATGTTCTGGGCAATGACGACAGCCACCTCGCCGCTGTTAAGTTCAACGACGCTGCCAACCGGGAATACGCCGATGCACTGGATGAACTGCTCCACCAATGCAGGGTGGAAGCGCTTGCCACGCTCCTTGTAGATCTGGCTCAAGGCATTGGCGGGCGACAAATGTTCGCCGAAGGGGCGGGGTGCGGTGAGCGTGTCGAAGGTGTCGACAATGCCGGCGATCAGGCCGGAGATGGCAATCGCGTCGCCGCGCAGGCCGCGCGGGTATCCCGTGCCGTCAAAGCGCTCATGGTGCAGGGAGGCCAATCCGGGCAGTTCGGGGGGCAGGCCGGGAGTGTCGCTGAGTATGCGGACCGAATGATTGACGTGAGTGCGGTAGAGTTCAGTTTCCGTTTCGTTCGCTGGGCCGCGCGCGGCGAGCTCGCCGGGTAACTTGAGTTTGCCCACATCCTGCAGCAGGCCGAGCATGCCGAGAATCTGGATGCGGTCCGGGGGCAACTGCAGGAAGCGACCGAAGATGGTCATCATTACCGAGATGCCGACGGCACGGCTCAGTGTTTCGCCGCTCTTTTCCTGAAGCTTGATCAGCAACGCCATGGCGTCGGGATTGCGCACCACGCTTTCGGTAATCTGGGCGGCGGCCTCATGGGAACGCTGGCTGTCGATGGAATTGCCGATCTCGACCGCGCGCGACAATTCATTTACCACCGTTGTGGTGCGTGCGTAGGCACTATGCGCCTTGGGCAGTTCGACCTCTACGCTGGCCACTTCCTTGTAAACCGTGGTGCCCCGAATCTTGGCGATGTCTTCCGCGGTTACCTTTGTCGGGTCACGGCGCTCTTCCTTTTCGGGATCGACGAAGACGTGTTTGCAAAACTTCTTCAGGACATCCAGCTGTTTGTCGCTCTTGAGGACAAAGCCCTGGAAGACAAACGGTGTTTCCGTCCATGGCCGGTCAAGTTTGGAGATGTAGACGCCAAACGTCAGTTCATTGACGGCAATTTCCCTGAGTTCCATGCGGCTATATTATATGTCTGGGCGAAGGGACAATTTTCGCGTCATTCCGGGCCAAGGGCAAGCCGGTCGCGGACATTTTTCACGATGTACTGGCAGTTGTATGCCAAAGTTTGAGCTTGTCGAGGGACAGGCGCTCCTTGCCGGTCAGCACCATGCGCGCACCTTCGAAATTCTCGTTGATCGTGTAGTCGCTAATCGTAATCACCGTAGGAATTCCTGCGGCCATCGCAGCCGTTAACCCGTGCTCCGAATCTTCGACGACCAGGCAGTCCCGTGGCGGCAGGTTGAGCTGTTTCAGTGTCCATTGATAGATTTCAGGAGATGGCTTTTTTGCCGCCGCAACGCTACCCGACGCAATGGCGTCGAACCAGGAGTCCGCATTGGGGCCAAGGTTGGCGCGCAGCAGACCGACCACGTTCTCCAGCTTGGAACTTGACGAAATGGCAAGCCGAACGCCTTCGGTACGGGCGTCACAGATCAGCTGTCCGATATCCTCTCGCAGCGGGATCGCGCCAGCGGCCAGCAGGCGCTGGTAGTTGCGGGTCTTGATGTCGTGCAGGCGCTGCAGAAGATCCTCGAAATCGGGCCGCGCGCAGGTGGCAGGATCATGCTCCTGGGCATAGTGGCGGATTCGTTCAAGTCCGCCGGCGACGTTCAGCAGGCTGCCGTAGAACGCTTCATCCCAGTGCCAGGGCAGGCCGACTTCAACAAACGCTGCATTGAAGGCGGGCCGATGTCCATCCCGCTCTGTGTTGGCAAGGGTGCCGTCGACATCGAAAATGAGTGCGCGCAGGGCCATCGAATGCCACCAAATCGAATATTCAGATAGGTGCAAAGACTAGCCGATTTTGGGCTTTTGTGGGGGCATGCAAGAAGCTTTCGCCAGCGAAGCCACCCTGCTGGACGCTTGCCGCGGCCCGTACGGTGCTAGAGTGCACCCGGTCAGGGTCCGGCGTGTAGCCGGCCCTTTTGGAGTTCGAACCAGCGTCTGGAGACCGAGCACACGTGAAACCGACGAACATCGGCGGCCATGAGTATTTTCACAAGGTTGTGGATTGCCAGTGGGCTTGTCCCGCCCATACCCCCGTTCCCGAATACATCCGCCTGATCGCCGCCGGGCGCTATTCGGATGCCTACATGATCAATTGGCGGTCCAACGTATTCCCGGGCATTCTCGGGCGCGTTTGTGATCGACCCTGCGAGCCGGCCTGCCGACGCGGCCGGGTGGACAAGGAGCCGGTAGCGATCTGCCGCCTGAAGCGGGTCGCCGCCGACCTAAAGGACGATGTTAGCGGCCGTTTGCCGCAGCCGGCGAAAATGAACGGCAAACGCATTGCCTGCGTCGGCGCCGGACCGGCTTCGCTAACCGTGGCCCGCGACCTGGTCGTGCTCGGATACCAGGTCACGGTGTTTGACAACGGTGCCTCGCCAGGTGGCATGATGCGCAGCCAGATCCCGAAATTCCGCCTGCCCGACGAAGTCATTGACGAAGAGTGCGGGTACATCATCGGCCTTGGTGTGGAAACGCGCTACAACCAATGGGTTGGCAGCTTGCGCGACCTCGTCGCCGAAGGTTGGGATGCCATCTTTGTAGGCACCGGCGCGCCGCGCGGGCGTGATGCACCGATTCCCGGGCGCGAGGAGGCTGCCAAGCACATCCATATCGGCATTGACTGGCTGGCCAATGTGGCGTTCGGTCACACCACGAAGATCGCAAAGCGGGTGATCGTTCTTGGCGGCGGCAATACGGCGATGGACTGTTGCCGGTCCGCGCGTCGCCTCGGTGGTGATGACGTCAAGGTTATCGTGCGCAGCGGTTTCGAGGAAATGAAGGCCTCGCCCTGGGAAAAGGAAGAAGCCATTCACGAAGGCATTCCCATCATCAACATGCGCGTACCGAAGGAGTTCCGCCACGACAATGGCAAGCTCACCGGCGTGCTGTTCGAGATAGTCCGCGCCGAATACGATGCCAAAGGCCGGCGTAGCCTGATCGCCACCGGGGAGCCCGACGAGTTCCACGAGTGCGACGAGGTCCTGGTCGCCATTGGCCAGGAAAATGCCTTCCCCTGGATCGAGAAGGACATCGGTCTCGACTTCGACAAGTGGGGCATGCCGGTCCTCAATGAAAAGACCCTGCAATCAACGCTGCCCAAGGTATTTTTCGGCGGTGATGCGGCGCTGGGGCCGAAGAACATCATCACGGCAGCCGCCCAGGGCCACGAGGCGGCGATCTCGATCGACCTGTTTTGTCGGGGCAAGAAGCTTGATGACCGCCCGCCTCCCGAGTTCAATCTTGTGAGCCAGAAAATGGGCATCCACGAGTGGAGTTACGACAACCAGGTCTCCGAAGAAGAGCGCAAGAAGGTTCCGGTCAAGGCGCTGGAGAAAACGCTCAAAGACATCAAGCTGGAACTTGAACTCGGTTTCGACTCCTTCATGGCCTGTGCCGAAGCCGAGCGCTGCCTCAACTGCGACGTCGAAACCGTGTTTGCCGGGAAGATCTGCATCGAGTGCGATGCCTGTGTCGATATCTGTCCCACCGAGTGCATCACGTTTACCGCCAATGGCGAAGAGGACGACCTGCGTGGCCGCCTCAAGGCGCCGGCGAAATTGCTTGAGCAGGCGTTGTACGTGTCGGATGACCTGAAGACCGGACGTGTCATGGTCAAGGACGAGAATATCTGCCTGCATTGCGGCATGTGTGCCGAGCGCTGTCCCACAGGTGCCTGGGACATGCAGAAATTCTTCATGCAATGCGCAGAAGCCGGTACGGAGGCCAAGAGGACATGAGCCAAGTGAAGCCCATCGAAAGCAGCAACGATTTCGTCATCAAATTTGCCAACGTCAATGGATCAGGGTCGGCGTCGGCCAATGAACTGTTTGCCCGCGCCATCATGCGCATGGGCGTTCCGGTAGCGCCGCGCAACATTTTCCCTTCCAATATTCAGGGCATGCCGACCTGGTACGAGATGCGCGTTTCCGCAGCCGGCTGGCTGGGCCGCCGCGGCGGCTGTGACCTGATGGTGGCGATGAACCCGCAGACCTGGGACCGCGACATCGCCGAGATCGAGCCCGGTGGCTATCTGTTCTACGACTCGACCAAAACGCTGCCGCGCTCGCGCTTCCGCGATGACATTACCGTGCTCGGCATACCGCTGACGGAGATGTGCAACCGGGAATACACGGATGCCCGGCAGCGCCAGTTGTTCAAGAACATCATGTACGTCGGCGCCCTCACCGCGCTGCTGGGCATCGATTTTGCCGTGGTGGAAAAGCTGATCGCCGACCAGTATCGCGGCAAGGACAAGCTGATCGGCGCCAACGTCAATGCCCTCAAACTGGGCTTCGACCATGCCACGGCCAACCTTCCCTGTCCGATCGGCTTGCGTGTGGAGCGCTCGGACGGCGTCGGCGACAAGATCTTCATCAACGGCAACGACGCCTGCGGCCTGGGCGCGGTGTACGGCGGGGCCACGGTGGCCGCCTGGTATCCGATCACGCCATCGACGTCGGTGATCGAGGCCTTCAGCAGCTATTGCCGCAAGTACCGCACCGATCCCGACAACGGCATGGCGCGCTATGCCATCGTGCAGGCCGAGGATGAACTGGCCTCGATCGGCATGGTGATCGGCGCCGCGTGGAATGGTTCGCGCGCCTTCACCGCGACTTCCGGCCCGGGCATTTCCCTGATGCAGGAATTCTTCGGTCTGGCCTACTTCGCGGAAGTGCCGGCGGTAATTTTCGATGTGCAGCGCGGTGGTCCGTCGACCGGCATGCCGACGCGAACCCAGCAGTCCGACCTGATTTCCTGCGCCTATGCGTCCCACGGCGACACCAAGCACGTCATGTTGTTCCCGGAAGATCCTTACGAATGCTTCACGCTTGGCGCCCAGGCCTTCGATATTGCCGACCGCCTGCAGTCACCGGTGTTCGTGCTGCTCGATCTTGACATCGGCATGAACGATCGCCTGTGCAAGCCCTTCGATTGGGACGACAGCCGTCGCTACGACAGGGGCAAGGTGATGACTGCCGAGATGCTCGATTCCGGCAAGAACTTCGGCCGCTATCTCGACGTCGACGGCGATGGCATCCCCTGGCGCACGATCCCGGGGACGCACCCGACCAAGGGTGCCTTTTTCAGTCGCGGCACCACGCGCAACGCCTATGCCAAATACAGCGAGGCCGGTACCGACTACGTTTACAACATGGAGCGGCTGCGGCACAAGCTGGAGACGGCAAAGAAGCTGGTGCCGGCGCCGGTGCTGACACCTGCAGCTCAGCCCAGCCGCTTTGGCGTCGTCTACTACGGGTCAACCGGCCCGGCCATGGCCGAGGCGCTGGAATTGCTCGATGGCCGGGGCATCCACGTCGATGCCATGCGCGTGCGCGGCTTCCCGTTCGCCGACGAGGTCATCGGATTCATCGAAGCGCACGACGAGGTATTTGTCGTCGAGCAGAACGAAAGCGGGCAGTTGCGCATGCTGCTGCTCACCGAGGGTGACATTGATCCCAAGAAACTGATCCGTGTCCTGCATTACGATGGAACACCGATTACGGCGCGTTTCATTTCCGGAAGAATCGCCGACGCGCTTTCCGCGAGCAAGGTAACTCCCATTCGCAAACAGGTGGCCTCATGACCTATCTCGTCAAACCCAAGCTGTTGCGGGCAGACGCACCGCGGAATGCCCTGGGCTACACACGTCGCGACTATGAAGGCGCTATATCGACACTTTGCGCCGGCTGCGGCCATGATTCGATCAGCGCCGCCGTGGTTCAGGCCTGCTTCGACCTCGACATCGAGCCGCATCGGGTTGCCAAGCTTTCCGGGATCGGTTGCTCGTCGAAGACGCCGGACTATTTTCTCGGCAACTCGCACGGTTTCAATACCACCCACGGGCGCATGCCCTCGGTCCTCACCGGCGCGGCGCTGGCGAATCGCGACCTGATCTATATGGGGGTGTCCGGCGACGGAGATTCGGCTTCCATCGGCATCGGTCAGTTTGCGCACGCCATGAGACGTGGCGTGAACATGACCTACATCGTCGAAAACAACGGCGTTTACGGCCTGACCAAGGGTCAGTTCTCCGCCACTGCCGACAAGGGATCGAAGAGCAAGCGTGGCGTGGTCAACAGCGATACACCGATCGACCTGGCTGCCCTGGCTCTGCAATTGGGTGCCAGTTACGTCGGGCGCAGCTTCTCCGGCGACAAGGAACAGTTGATCCCGCTGATCAAGGGAGCGCTGCGGCATCGCGGGCCGGCCTTTATTGACGTCATCAGCCCCTGTGTTACGTTCAACAACCATGCCGGGTCAACCAAGAGCTACGACTACGTGCGTGAACACAATGAGGCAGTCAATCGACTGGACTTCATCCTGCCGCGCGACAAGATCGAAGCCAGCTATCCGGCCGGTTCCTTGCGCCGCATCGTGCAGCACGATGGCTCCATCCTGCATCTGCGCAAGCTGGATGCGGATTACGATCCCTCCGATCGGGTCGGCGCCATGAACTATTTGCAGGAGCGGCAGGCACTGGGCGAAATCGTCACCGGCCTGCTCTACGTCGACAGCGGTGCGGTGGACTTGCACCGCCATCTGAACACTGTGGAGAAGCCGCTCAACCAGCTCGGCGACGCCTATCTCTGTCCCGGCAGCAAGGCGCTGGAAGCACTCAACGCCGCATTGCGTTAATTGGAGTGCAGGGCGGCAGGCCTCGCGGCCTGCCGTCTATTCCTTCGGCGGGCGCGGACGCTTGCCGATGGTAATGTCCAGCGCAACGTCGCGGCCTTCGCGCTTGACAGTGAAGCGCGCGGCGCTGCCAGGCTGCAATGCGGCGATCAGGTCCAGCATGGTCTGTGCATCCTTGACCTTCTTGCCGCCGACCTGAATCAGCACGTCTCCGGGCTTGATGCCGGCCTTGTCGGCCGGGCTGCCGCGCATCACGCCGGCGATCAGCGCACCGTCGGTACCGGACAGCTTGAAGGACTCGGCAAGGTCCGGCGTCAGTTCCTGTACCTCGATGCCGACCCAGCCGCGGGTGACGCCGCCGGTCTTGACGATCTGTTCCATGATGCTTTTCGCCAGCGACACCGGGATCGCAAAGCCGATCCCCATCGACCCGCCACTTTGCGAATAGATCGCGGTATTGATGCCGATCAGGTGCCCGTTGGCATCGACCAATGCGCCGCCGGAATTGCCCGGATTGATCGCCGCATCGGTCTGGATGAAGTTTTCAAAGGTGTTGATGCCCAGGTGGGAGCGACCCAACGCTGAAACGATGCCGGAAGTCACCGTCTGCCCGACACCGAAGGGATTGCCGATGGCCAGTACCACGTCACCGACTCGCAGGGTGTCGCTGCTGCCGAAGGTGATCACGGGCAGCTTGTGGTCGGCCGGAATGCGCAGTACGGCAAGATCGGATTCGGGATCGGATCCGACCACGCGGGCCTTGTACTTGCGCCCATCGTTGTGTGCGACCTCGATCTCGTCGGCGCCGTCTATGACATGGAAGTTGGTGAGGATATAGCCCTCGGGCGAGACTACGACGCCGCTGCCAAGCCCCGATCGACGCTGCGACTCCTCGCCGAAGCGGTCGCCGAAGAAATGCCTGAAGATGGGGTCGTTCATGAAAGGGTGGCGGGCACCTTTCACCTCCTGGCTGGTGAAGATATGGACCACCGCCGGTACCGCCGTTTTCGCTGCTTCGGCAAACGAGCCGGGACGGCTGGCGTCGGCACCGGGCACGGCTTCGTGGACCGTGGCGATCTCGGCAAGGCCTGTGCCGCTGCTGGGCAACTGGGCAAGCCATTCGGGTTTCAGCGTCTTGACCACGAACAGGATGGCCACGCAGACGGTAACGGTTTGGGCAAAAGTCAGCCAGAGGCGGCGCATAATCTGATTTTTCAGCGGAATTGATGCAATGGCAGGCAAGGTGCTGGGACGCGAGGAACTACGTGCCTTTCTCGACAAGGAGCTGGACGCAGCGCGGTTTCGCGATTATTGCCCAAACGGTCTGCAAGTGGAAGGCAGTGCGCAGATACGGCGGGTTGTCTGCGGCGTGACCGCCAGCCAGGCGATGATCGAGGCGGCGATCGAGCGCAAGGCCGATGCGCTGCTGGTACATCACGGCTGGTTCTGGAAATCTGAGGATGGTCGGGTCACCGGATTTCGCAAACAGCGCATGGCGCGGCTGCTGGCGCATGACATCAGCCTGTTTGCCTACCATTTGCCGCTCGACGCGCATCCGTTGCTCGGGAACAATGCCCAGCTTGCGGCGCGCCTGGGCTGGACTGTGGAAGGACGTTTTGCGGAGCAGGAGATCGGCTTTTTTGGCGTACCGCCAGCGCCGACTTCCGTTGCCGAACTGGCCCGCCACGTTGCCCTCACGTTGGGGCGCGAGCCGCAACTGATCGGAGATCCGGATCGGATCGTGAAGCGCATCGCCTGGTGTAGCGGTGGCGCGCAGGATTACTTCGAGGATGCATTGGCGACGGGCGCCGACCTGTTTCTTTCCGGCGAAATTTCGGAGCAGACGGTTCATCTGGCACGGGAGACCGGAATGGCATTCCTTGCAGCCGGACACCACGCAACCGAACGTTATGGCGTCATGGCCTTGGGCCAGCACCTGTCGGCGCAACTCGGCATCGGATGCGAATTCATCGACATACACAACCCGGTCTGAATGTCCCCCCTACTGCAGGCGGAAGCTGACAGGAAACAGCATTTGGCGTTTTGATCCCGGCAGGCTGCCGAGTCGGCGTGCCGCATCCTGCGCGGCCTGGTCGAGCAGGGCATGGCCGGAGCTTCGGGCGATTTCCACCGAGCCGAGTTGGCCGCTGTCGGTCATCGTCAGAAGAAGAATGACCTCGCCTTCAAGGCCGCGTGCTACGGCATCGGCAGGGTAGTAGAGGTGCCGCGTCAGCGCGGCCTGGGCCTGGCGCAGCGAGGCCCCCTTCAGCACCTGCGGCTTTGGTGGGGCGACAATTGGCGCATCCTGCGGCGTGGCCATGGTGCTGACGTTTTCCGCAGTTGTCAGGGCTTCTTCAGGCATCAGCAACCTGGCTTCGATTTTCGGTTGCGGTGCGGGGGCTGGTCGCGTGGCGAACCAGGCCGGGCCGAGAATCAGCGCGGCGTGCAGGCACAGGCTTGAAAAAATGGCAGCGTAGAGGCGCATCGCAGGGATTCTAGTTCGCGCTACAGCCAATCCCGATCCATCTTCCGCATCTCCGGCGTCTGACCGCCGCCGGCAGACATATCCGGCAAGGGATACCGTCTGCCCCTGCGTGGCAGACATATCCAGCAGGGGATACCGTCTGCCCCTGCGTGGCAGACATATCCAGCAGGGGATACCGTCTGCCCCTACGTGGCAGACATATACTTCGGGCGGTGAAAAAGTTCTGGCTCAGCCTTCTTGCCGCGGTGCTCCCATTGCTTGCCTCGGCGGCGAGTTTGCCCGACCCTGTGCGATTTTCCGTGGTGATCGAGCAGGGCGATGTGCAGTCGGCGCGTGAATGGCTGGACAGCGGGCTCTCACCAGATTTCGAAGGTTCGGCGATTGGCAGCGGGCTGATGATCGGCGCCTGGGAAGGCAATATCCCGATGATGGAGTTGTTCCATTCGCGCGGCGCCGACATCAACAAGACCAACAGGCTCGGCGAGCAGGCGCTGCTGCATGCGGCCTGGCGCGGCAAGCTTGCGGCGGTCAGATGGTTGGTTGACCGCGGAGCCCGGCTCAATCGTGACGGCAGCGCGTGGTCAGCATTGCATTACGCGGTATTTGCCGGGCACGCCGAAGTGGCCAGCTTTCTTTTGGCGCGAGGGGCCGATATCAATGCCCTGTCCACCAACGGTTCGACACCCCTGATGATGGCTGCGCGGGAAGGTCGCGAAGGCATAGCGCGATCATTGCTGGCGGCGGGAGCGCGGCGCGACATCGTTAATGACCAAGGCGAAAACGCGCTGCATTGGGCGATGCGCCAGAACAACCTGAGCATCGCCAGGGAAATCGGCGGTACCGAACGTTTCGGGGTCGCCGCGTCCCGCCCGGCGGCTAGCTGGGGCCCCGTGGTCCGGTCGCAGCCCGTACCGGACCGTGCCGAGTCGCTGATGGCGGCGGCGCGTCGCATGGAAGCCGAAGGCCGCCGGGACGAGGCGTTGAACCTGTATCGCTCCGCACTTTCGGCGATACGCCAGGCGGATGCCGCGCGCAAGGTCGCGCCGGCACCCTCCCGCGCCGCGACCGGCCTGGCGATAACTGCCAAGCGCGGCAAGCCGGACGAACAGTCGGCGTCATTGAACTATGCCACTCCGGCAAACCCCGAGTTGACGAAAGTCGGTACCGGCGTAGCGGTGACCTCTGACGGCTCTGATGACTGGCTGCGCCGGGCTCGCGAACTGGAGGTGGCCGGCAAACGCAAGGAAGCCTTGCATGCCTACCGGCAGGCCGCGGCAAGCTTGCGTGCAGCGTCAGCGGCTTCCGGTCGGGGGCTCAATCCGGTCCTGGCACCAACGCCTGCCCTCGGGCCTGCACCGCCTCCCTAGGTTTTTGCGGCTCAGGGAACAATTGACAACTAAAGTAAATATTATTACGATAAGAGTAAATAGATTACGTAAAAAGAAATTACATCCATTCCCGAGGAGTTGTCATGAGTGAAAAGAAATTCGCCTCCCACGCCGACCTGGAACAAAAAAAGGTCAGCTTCGAAAAACTCTCCGACAACGCTTACGCCTACACGGCGGAAGGTGATCCCAATACCGGCGTGATCATCGGCGACGACTCGGTGATGATCATCGACGCCACGGCGACCCCGGTGATGGCGCAGGACGTGGTGCGCCATGTACGCCAGATCACCGACAAGCCGATCAAGTATGTGACGCTGACCCACTATCACGCCGTGCGCGTGTTGGGCGCCTCGGGCTACAAGCAGCACGGCCTGCAGGATGTCATTGCCTCGAAGCCGACTTACGAACTGATCGTCGAGCGCGGCCAGCAGGACATGGATTCGGAGATCGGCCGCTTCCCGCGCCTGTTCAATGCGGTTGAAAGCGTGCCCGGCCTGACGTGGCCGAGCCTGGTCATCGACGGCGAACTGACGCTGTGGATGGGCGACCTGGAAGTGAAGATCTGGCATCCGGGGCGCGGCCACACCAAGGGCGACACGGTGGTCTGGTTGCCGCAACAGAAGATCCTGTTTTCCGGCGACCTGGTCGAGGCCGACGCTGCCTGCTACACGGGCGACGCCTACCTTGCCGACTGGCCGGCGACGCTGGACAAACTTGCGGCGCTCAAGCCCGAGAAACTGATCCCGGGTCGCGGCCCGGCGCTGCTGAATCCCGAGCAGGTGCAGCGCGGCCTGGGCTATACGCGCGACTTCGTCTCGACCTTGTACCGCAGTGCCCAGGAAGCGGTGGCCCAGGGCATGGACCTCGCCGCCTGCATGACGCATACGCGCAAGGCGATGGATCCGAAGTTCGGCCAGGTCTTCATCTACGAGCACTGCCTGCCCTTCGACGTCACGCGTGCCCACGACGAGGCCTCCGGCATTCGTGACCCGCGCATCTGGACCGCCGAGCGCGACCAGCAGATGTGGCATGCCTTGCAGGCCGTCTGAGGCAGGGCGGCGATGCTGAAGACCTATACCTATCCGAAGTACGAGTACCGCACCCCACCTGAAATTGCTGCTGGCAAGACGCTGAAGGTGCCGGTCGTCATCGTCGGCGCCGGCCCCGTCGGCCTCGGCATGGCGCTGGACCTCGATCTGCAGGGCATCCCGGTGCTGCTGCTGGACGAGGATGACACAGTCTCGATCGGCTCACGCGGCGTCTGCTACGCCAAGCGCGCGCTGGAAATCCTCGATCGCTACGGCGTTGGCGAGGCGGTCTGCGCCAAGGGAGTGTCGTGGAATGTCGGCCGCACCTTCTTCCGCGAGAGCGAGGTCTATAACTTCAACCTCGTCCCCGAACCCGACCACCACCGACCGGGCATGGTCAACCTGCAACAGTACTACCTTGAGGAGTACCTGGTGACGCGCGCCGCTGCGCGCCCCGGCATCGATCTGCGCTGGAAGAACAAGGTGGTCTCGGTGACGCAAGCCGCAACGGGCGTGAGCCTGACGGTCGAGACCCCCGACGGTTTGTATGCGGTCGAAGCCGATTGGCTGATCACTGCCGACGGCGCGCGCAGCCCGATCCGGCGCATGCTCGGCCTCGAAGTCGAAGGCAAGATCTTCATGGATCGCTTCCTGATCGCCGACGTGGTGATGAAGGCCGACTTTCCGGCCGAGCGCTGGTTCTGGTTCGATCCACCCTTCCATCCCAACCAGTCCGTGCTGCTGCACAAGCAGACCGACAGCGTGTTCCGCATCGATTTTCAGCTGGGCTGGGATGCCGACCCCGAAGAGGAAAAGAAGCCGGAGAACGTGATCCCGCGCATCAAGGCCATGCTCGGCGACCAGAGGGAGTTCGAACTCGAGTGGGTCAGCGTCTACACTTTCCAGTGCCGGCGCATGGGCCGCTTCAACCACGGCCGCGTGCTCTTCGTCGGCGACGCCGCGCACCAGGTGTCGCCTTTCGGCGCGCGCGGGGCCAATTCGGGCCTGCAGGATGCCGACAACCTGGGCTGGAAGCTCAAGCTCGTCATGGACGGCAAGGCACCGGAACGGCTGCTCGACAGCTACAGCGAGGAACGCGTTTATGCCGCCGACGAGAATCTGATGAACTCAACGCGCTCCACCGATTTCATCACGCCCAAGAGCCGCGCTAGCCGGACCTTCCGCAATGCCGCCTTGAGCCTGGCCAAAGACCACGCCTTTGGCCGTAGCCTGGTGAACTCCGGGCGGCTCTCGGTACCGTCCTTCCTGGTCGATTCCAGCCTCAATACGCCGGACGAGGACCCCTTTGCCGGGCGCATGCTGCCGGGCGCGCCGATGGATGACGCGCCGGTAGAGAAAGACGGCGCCCCCGGCTGGCTGCTGCAAAGCACCGGCAATCGCTTCCAGCTGATGGTCTTCGTCGACGATCCCGCCACCGCTGACATTTCAGCGCTGTCGCAACTCGATGTCGGCGGCATTGCGGTCGAGCCGCTGCTGATATCGCGGGTCGCCGCATCAGCCTGTGCCCTGCCATGCGTGCATGACGTACGTGGCATCGCGGCCAAGCGCTATGACGCCAAACCCGGCAGCGTTTACCTGATCCGCCCCGACCAGCATGTGGCGGCGCGCTGGCGCAGCTTCGATGCCGCAAAACTTCGTGCCGCCGTCGCCCGTGCGACGTGCCAGCAGTGATTGGAGACCGCCATGGCCCTGAACCTGAATCCGAATTTGTCCGAAGCCGGCAAGCGCTACTTCAGCGCCTATTCTCCCGGCGACGATTTCTATGAACTCCTGATCGGTGCGCATCTCGATCTGTCCGACGAGCAATCCGAACTGCTCAACGCCCGCCTGATCCTGCTGCTGGCCAATCACATCGGTGACATTGCGACGCTGCGCGAAGCGCTGGCCGTCGCCCGCGAAGGAGTGCAGGCATGACCACGAACCTGATACGCAAGGTGCACCACGTTGCCTACCGCTGCAAGGACGCCAAGCAGACCGTCGAGTGGTACGGCAAGTACCTCGGCATGAAGTTCATCCTGGCGATCGCCGAGGATGCCGTGCCGTCGACCGGTGAGGCCGACCCCTACATGCATGTGTTCCTCGATGCCGGCGCGGGCAACATCCTCGCCTTCTTCGAACTGCCGACCCGACCCGAAATGGGCCGCGACCCCAATACCCCGGCCTGGACCCAGCACCTGGCGCTGGAAGTGGCCTCAATGGAGGAGATGCTCGCGGCCAAGGCCAGGCTCGAAGCCGATGGCATTGAGGTAGTCGGGCCGACCGACCATGCGCTGTTTCAGTCGATTTACTTTTTCGACCCGAGCGGCCACCGCCTCGAACTTACCTTCAACACCGATACGCCCGAAATGATGCGGCGTCTGGACGAGGTCAAGTGGGACATGATCAACGAGTGGGCGGTGACCAGGAAGGCGCCCCAGCATGCGCGCTGGATGCATGACGGCAGCTACAAGACCTGGGGTGGCAAATGAAGCTGGCGACACTCAAGCGTGGTCGGCGAGATGGCACGCTGGTGGTGGTCAGCCGTGACCTGACGCTCTGTCAGACCGTAGCCGAGATTGCAACCACCCTGCAGCAGGCGCTCGACGACTGGGACGCTAAGGCGCCGCAACTCGTCGCGGTCTACGAAGCACTCAACCACGGCGCCGCCCGCCATGCCGAGCCTTTCGATCCGAAAGCCTGCCACAGCCCGCTGCCACGCGCCTACCAGTGGGCGGACGGCTCCGCCTACGTCAATCACATCGAGCTGGTGCGCAAGGCGCGCAATGCCGAGATGCCGCCCGAGCTGTGGACCGACCCGCTGATGTACCAGGGCGGCTCCGACAGTTTCGTCGGTCCGCGCGATCCTATCTGGGCCGGCGACGAGGCCTGGGGCATCGATTTCGAAGCCGAGGTGGCGGTGGTCAGTGGTGATGTGGCTATGGGTGCGACGGTTGCCCAGTGCGAAAACCAGATCCGGCTGCTGATGCTGGTCAACGATGTCAGCCTGCGCAACCTGATTCCCGGCGAACTGGCCAAGGGCTTCGGCTTCCTGCAATCCAAGCCGGCCACGGCCTTTTCGCCGGTGGCGGTGACGCCGGATGAACTGGGCGATGCCTGGCGCGACGGCAAGGTGCATCTGCCACTTGCCGTCGCGCTCAATGACCAGCCCTTCGGCAAGCCGGATGCCGGCATCGACATGATCTTCAACTTCGCCCAACTGATGGCGCATCTGGCGAAGACGCGCGAGCTCGAAGCTGGCTCGATCGTCGGTTCCGGCACGGTGTCGAACAAGCAGGGCGGGCTGTTCGGTTCCTCGGTCGCCAATGGCGGCGTCGGCTATTGCTGCATCGCCGAGGTGCGCATGTACGAAACCATCGAAGCGGGCAAGCCGACGACGCCTTTCATGCGCTTCGGCGATAAGGTCCGGATCGAAATGTTCGACGGCAGCGGCGCCAGCATCTTCGGTGCCATCGATCAGAACGTGGAGCGCTACGCGACTTCCTGAGTCGAACCCGAAGTTTCCTTGAGGACCTCCACCAGCATCAGGATTTCCTCAGCCACGGATTGGGGGAAGCCGGCACGGGCGCCGTCGCGGTTGTCCTCGATGAGGTGCCGCAGGTAGGTAATGCATTCCTCGGGCTGGCCCCAGATCGACTGCACGTGTTGGGATACGCGCGAGAATCGCTCCAGCGAGGGGGCATTGCCGCGGTCGCCCTCGGACCATTCCTCGGCCTGAATGTTGAAGTTCTTGCGCAGCTTTTCAGCCGTCTCCTGGAATTCCTGGTGCAGTCCGCGCTTGCGGTAGATGCCGAGCAACTTGAGCATGTGATGGATTGCATGCTTGGGATTCGCCTCGGTGTATTCGACCAGCGTCTGTGCGGCGCCTTGTTCCAGGCCCATTGACAGCATGATTTCGGCCAGTTGCAGGGTCGGCTCGACATTCTTCTTTTTCAGCTGGCTGCTGACTTCGGCCGGTGTGATCAGGGCATTCGATGGCTTTGGTCGCCGCGGAGGGGCCGCGACCACGGTCTCGGGGTCAGCGTCTTCCAGAACAAAATCGATGATTTGTGACTGGGACTGTTCCGGAATTGCTTGGGCCGGTTCCGCGGCTCGCAGCGGTTCATCCGTCGTGAAGTTCGGGGGGGCGGGCGGAGGTGAGGTGACGGTGACGTCATGCGGCGCTGACTCTGCAAGCTCGAACGCCGCGGGTTCCTGTGGCCGCGGTGCCGGAGAATGTGGCAGGGCAGGGGGCGGCGTGAAATCGGAAAACTGAGGCATCGGCACCGCCGAAATCGCATCCGATTCCACGCGCACGCGTGCCGCGAGTTTCGCTTCGACGGCCGCCGCCTCTGCTTGCGCCTTGCGGCGACTGGACCACCATATCGCTACCAGTATCAGGGCGGTGATGTTGCCGGCCATCAGCCGCCAATCTGACCCTACCTCGGGCTCAGTCGCGGCAACAGGCGACGGATCGGCGGTGCGCTTGCCGGCGGGCAAACTGCGCAAGGCCTGACCGACGATCTGGACGTTGGCTTCCATCTGCCGCAGCCTGGTCATCATCTCTTGAATGCTGCGGTCGGCATCGACGCCGCTCAGGCCGGCGCGCCATTCGATGCGCAGAACCGCGCGCTCATCATCGGAAACCATGCCGGCGCGACGCATGTCCAGCGTGTCGGTACGCTTCAGTTCCGCCGTGGCCTGAGTCGCGGCATGAGTGACAGCCGGCGCAAGCACGAGCAGCAGCGCCACCGGGCCGATGTGCTTTTTGCAGCAGGAGAACAGCGTGGCCAGGCAAGTCGGCATGGGACCCCGATGAGCGCAAAAGTACTGCTATTCTAGTACCGCCGTCGCGATGGCCTTTCCCCTGATCAGGCCTCGGCAAGTCCTTCAATTAACCGTTCCCGGGGTATCCATGAAGCTTTTCAGCTACTTTCGCAGTTCCGCCAGTTTTCGCGTGCGCATCGCCCTGGCATTGAAAGGCCTTCCCTACGACTACATACCGGTGCATCTGGTGAAGGGTGGCGGGGAGCAGTTTTCCGCCGAGTACAAGGCCATGAATCCCGCTGCCCTGGTGCCGGTCCTGCAGGACGATGACGGCAGTGTGCTTACTCAATCTCTCGCGATCATCGAATACCTTGAGGAAACCCGGCCGGATCCGTCCTTGCTGCCGGCGGATCCGGTGGGCCGGGCGCGGGTCCGCGCGCTGGCCCTGTCAATTGCCTGCGAGATCCATCCACTGAACAACCTCCGTGTCTTGGCTTACCTGACCAAGACCCTGGGAATCACCGACGACCAGAAGAATGCCTGGTACCGGCATTGGGTTGAAACCGGCCTGGAAACCGTGGAGGCCATGCTTGCCGGTGATGCGCGCACGGGAGCGTATTGCCACGGCGATGCGCCGACACTGGCGGACGTGCTGCTGGTGCCGCAGATCTTCAACGCGCAACGTTTCAACTGCCGCCTCGACCACGTGCCGACGGTGATGCGCATCCACCAACACTGCCTGACGGTT
>CAJBYR010000191.1 GCA_903959855.1 uncultured beta proteobacterium | reverse complement strand
CGGACGGCACCTCGTAAGGACGGCCGAGCGGGAAGATGTACCAGTGCAGCAGGGCGGCGATGAAGCGGCTCGGGTAGTTGGAGATGACGCCTTCGAAGGCGTTCTGCATTTTGAACATCGCGTCCCAGATCGCCCAGTGCATCAGCGGCGCGTCTTGAGCCTCACGGCCTTCGGCCTCGTAGCGCTTGAGCGTGGCCGAGGCGAGATACATCAAGGAAAGGATGTCGCCCAGGCGCGCGGAGAGCTTTTCCTTGCGCTTGAGGTCGCCGCCCATGACGAACATCGAAACGTCGGCGAGGAAGGCGAAGGCGGCCGAGAAGCGCGACAGCTGCTGGTAGTAGCGCCGCGTTTCCGGAGCGACGTTGGCCGGCACGCCAGCGAAGTTGGAACCGGTGAGGCCCATGCTCCAGGAGCGGAAGCCGCGCGTCCAGATGAATCCGAGGTGGGCGGCAAAGGCGGCATCGAAATCGCGCAGGCCCTGCTTCGCCTCCGGGCTTCTGGCCGCGGCCATTTCCTTCAGCACGTAGGGATGGCAGCGGATCGCGCCCTGGCCGAAGATGATCAGGCTGCGCGTCAGGATGTTGGCGCCCTCGACCGTGATCGCCACCGGGATCTGCTGGTAGGCGCGGCCCATGAAGTTGTTGGGGCCGAGGCAGATGCCCTTGCCGCCGAGGATGTCCATCGCGTCGTTGATCACCTGGCGCGTGCGCTCGGTGACGTGGTACTTGACGATGGCGGAGACCACCGAGGGCTTCTCGCCGAGGTCGATGGCGCCGGCGGTCATGCTGCGCGCCGCGTCCATCAGGTAAAGGTTGCCGCCCATGCGCGCCAGCGGCTCCTCGATGCCCTCGAAGCGGCCGATCGCAGTCTTGAACTGGCTGCGCACCCGGGCGTAAGCGCCGGTGGCGCGCACCGCGAGCTTGGACATGCCGGTATTTGACGAGGGCAGCGAGATCGAGCGCCCAGCCGCGAGGCATTCCATCAGCATGCGCCAGCCCTGGCCGGCCATGGCCGGCCCGCCGATGATCCAGTCCAGCGGCATGAAGACGTCCTTGCCCGAATTCGGCCCGTTCTGGAACACGGCATTGAGCGGGAAGTGGCGGCGGCCAATGTTGACGCCGGGATGGTTGGTCGGCACCAGCGCGCAGGTGATGCCGAGATCGTCGCTTTCGCCAAGAAGGTGGTCGGGATCCTGCAGGCGGAAAGCCAGGCCGAGGATGCTGCAGATCGGGCCCAGGGTGATGTAGCGCTTGTCCCAGGTGACGCGCATGCCGATCACTTCCTTGCCCTGCCACTGGCCCTTGCAGACAATACCCAGGTCGGGAATCGATGCGGCATCCGAGCCGGCCTGCGGGCTGGTCAGGGCGAAGGCGGGTATCTCCAGGCCCTTGGCCAGGCGCGGCAGGTAGTAGTCCTTCTGTTCCTCGGTGCCATAGTGCAGCAGCAGTTCGGCCGGGCCCAGCGAGTTGGGCACCATGACCGAAACCGCCGCCGCCGAACAGCGCGTGGACAGCTTTTGCACCACCGCAGAATGCGCATAGGCCGAGAATTCCAGTCCGCCGTAGCGCCTGGGGATGATCATGCCGAGGAAGCCCTTGTCCTTGATGTAGGCCCAGACTTCCGGCGGCAGGTCGTGGTGGATCTGGGTGGTGTCCCAATCCTTGGCCATGGCGCACAGCGCCTCGCATTCCTTGTCGAGGAAGGACTGCTCTTCCGCCCTGAGTTTCGGCTGCGGATAGGCCAACAGCTTGCCCCAGGCCGGCTTGCCGGAGAAGAGTTCGCCCTCCCACCAGACGGTGCCGGCTTCCAGGGCCTCGCGCTCGGTTTGCGACATGGCGGGCAGCATTTTCTTGTAGAGGGCGAAGACCGGCCCGGTGAAGACGGCGCGGCGCAGGGGCGGAATCAGCAGCACCGTGATCGCGGTGGCAAATGCGGCTGCAACAAAAATAAGTAACCAGCTCATGGCGTTCTCCTGGTGTCAGGCGGCGCGCTTGGCGCGCGGCTTCCTGGCGGGTTTGGCAATAACTTCCGGCAATGGCGCGCGCAGGCCGCCGATGAGGAAGCTCATCAGCCGCGCATACAGCGCCTCGGGATCGGAATCGTCGATGGGCCCCAGCAGGCGCAGGGCATCGGCGCCGGAAATGGCATAGGACAGGGCGCCCATCATGAAATGGAAGCGCCAGAGGAATTCTTCCTGCGGCACGTCGGGCAGGGCCTTGAAGAAGGCCGCCTTGAAGCGGGCGATGACCTCGGCGTATTCGTCGGCGAGGAAGGTGCGGATGAAATCGGTGGGCTCGGTGTAGGTGCGACCCAGCAGGCGCATGAAGGTTTGGCCGCCGTTCTTGTCGGCCGCCATGCGGATGGCCACGCCGAAGAAGGCCTCGACGATCTGCCGCGGCTTCAGCGGTTGGCCCTTGGCCTCGGCCTCGAAGGCGTTCAGCGCACCTATGCGCTGCTCGTTGAGCCAGGTCAGGCGGCGGCGGAACACCGCCTCGATCAGCGCCTCCTTCGAACCGAAGTGATAATTCACCGCCGCCAGGTTGGCCTGGGCCTCGGCGGTGATCATGCGCAGCGTGGTGGCATCGAGGCCGTGCCGGACAAAAAGGCTTTCGGCGGAATCGAGGATGCGGGTGCGGGTGTCGGTTTCCATGCGCGAGCGAGCCCTGGTAAACGTTGGTTTCAAACAAACGTTTAAATGATGACATTTGAAGTTCCCTGCTGTCAAGCGACGGCAGCGAAATTAGTGGACAGCCTCAGTCGGACGTTTTTCGCTACGTAGTTTCCGCAGTTGGTCGCGGATTACACGGATCAACAAAATCCTTCAACTCTGCAAACATTGTGCTGGGCGTCTCCATCGCTCCGTTGCCCCTTTTGCGCTGGTTCGGGAAAGTGCGCGGCTTCGAGCAAGGGTAAGCCGCCGCAGGAGAAAGCAGATGACTGACTTGATCGCTCCCTTTCGGGAATCCCTTGAATCCCTCGACCGCCAGCGCGCCGATGCGCTCTTCCAGGAGGCGCTGTCCCGGCTCTCGCCTATCACCGCGGTGGAACAGCTGGTGGTGCCGGCACTGGAACAAATGGGGCGTGCCTGGCAGGACGGCAGCGTGGCCCTTTCGCAGGTGTATATGGGCGGCCGCTTCTGCGAAGAGCTCGTCGAACGCGTGCTTCCCCCCAGCGATCCCGACCGCAAGCACCAGCCGCGCTCGGCCATCGTGCTGCTCAACGATTACCATGCCCTGGGCAAGCGCATCGTGTATTCGGTGATGCGTGCCAGCGGCTTCGAACTTTTCGACTACGGCCGGATGGACGTCGATGAACTGGTCGAGCGCGCCATCGCCGACCGCATTCGCGTGCTGCTCATTTCGGTGCTGATGCTGCCCTCGGCGTTGCGGGTGCGCGAGGTCTGCGACAAGCTCAAGGCGCGCGACGCCGG
>CAJBYR010000190.1 GCA_903959855.1 uncultured beta proteobacterium | reverse complement strand
GGCCTCGCCGCCAACGCCGCCGGACTCGATGAAGACCGAGATCGAGGCCAGCCCGTCGGAGAACACCACATGCAGGCTTTCCGGCTGTTCGGGCGCCGACTGGCGCTTCATGGCAGTGAGCCTGCGAAACCCGGGAAGCATATTGCGGAATACCCAGGCGACATCGTCACCCTTGAGTTCGGTAGTGCGCACCTGCTGCACCCTGACACGGTCGCCGTGGAAACGGGCCTCGAGCGCGCCCTGCTCCAGCGGGCCGCCGACATTCACCTGGGTAAAGGCGAAGGACTCCAGGGTTTCGCCTTGCTCGCCGATCAGGTTGGCCTTGAGCAACAGGCCGCTGGCCGGGTCCATCCAGAATTCATGGCCATAGCGCAGGGCATCACGCGGTTCGAGGCGCAGAGAACGGCTATGCACACCGGCAACCCGTGCGCTACCGCCTTCGCGAATCACGTAATACTCGGGCAGGCTGCCCAGACCGGCAAGCAGAAGTGCGGGGAATCCCCGCTGGCTGGGGCGGTTTTCGACAATCAACAGCTTCTCGTCGGGGAAAAAACACTTCACCTCGCTGCCCGAGCGCAGTACTTCGCGCGGGCTGCCATCGAGCGCCTCGATACGCTCGACTTCGATGCCGTCCCTTACCGAATGCACGATGCGCGAGGTGTCCACCCGCTGGCCGCTGCGATAGACGAAGGTCCCGCTGTAAGTCAACTGACGCGAGCCCTGTGCGATCTTTTGCAGCAGGGCCAACGGGTCCTCGGCGCGCGCCGGTGCGAGCACCAGCATCGAGCACAACAGCAACCCGACTCGACCCAACAGCGCGGCTTGAAAACGCGGCATCAACGTCCCTCGCCCGCCACGGCAACAGTACGGATGTTGCGTGCGCCACCGACCATCGGACCGGCCGGCGAGTAGGCCTGGTGGGCAACGAGATACTCCTGCAGGCGCGGTGTCGACGGCACCGCTACGGGTTCCGGCACGGCCTTGACCGGTGCCAGGGCCAGTTGGGCGCCGGGCGCAAGCTCGGCAGCCGGCCCCAGACCCAACCAGGCGACCAGGGCAACACCAGCCACGGATGCGGCCAGCGCCAGCGCCGGACGGATCCAGTCGGGTCGCCTTCGAGCCTGCGGCGCGAGCACGGTTGGCTCCTGTTCCAGCGCCGCCATGACGCTGGCGCTAATATCGAAGTCGAGGCATTTTTCGTTGCGCAGCGCCTCGCCGATCAGGTGGGCATCGCACCACTGGCGGCGCAGCTCTTCGCCAAGGCGCATGGCATCGAGGGATTCACCGACCTCTTTGCCATCGAGCTCACCATCCATCAGTGCCGAGATTCGTATTTTCATGTCATCACCATCGTTTGTCCGGTGCCGAATCCAGCATCGGTTTGAGGCGCGCGGAAATCGCGTCGCGGGCGCGAAAGATGCGCGAACGCACCGTGCCGATCGGGCAATCCATCACCTGCGCGATTTCCTCGTAGGACAGGCCGTCGATCTCGCGCAGCATGATCGCCGTCCGCAAATCTTCGGGCAGTGCCTCCATCGCGGCATTCACGGTCTCCCCGATCTGCTTGGTCATCAGCAGGCGCTCGGGCGTGTCGCTGTCGTGCAGCAGTTCCGACTGGCCGCCCGAATCGCCTTCTTCGCCATCCATGTGGTCGGTCGCCGAGACCTTGCGGCCATGCGTGACCAGCCAATTCTTCGCAGTGTTGACGCCTATTCGATACAGCCATGTATAGAAAGCACTGTCGTTGCGAAACCCAGGCAGTGCGCGATAAGCGCGAATAAAACTGTCCTGGACGATATCCTCGACTTCGGTCTGATCGCGCACCATGCGCCCGATCAAACGGGCGAGCTTGCGCTGGTACTTGGTAACCAGCAGCCCGAAAGCCTGCTTGTCACCCGCCTGCACTCGCTCGACCAGCAGCCGGTCCGCGTCGCGATCTCCCATGAGCTTTACGTTTTGTTCCCGCCCGAAATGATGCGCGGTTTGAATAACCGCAAGCGAGTATAACAAGCCGTCTAGCCCGCCCTTCACCACCCGGCCCGCTGCCGCCGTTCCGGATGCGGACAGTGACCCCCCCTCCGTGAAATAGTTCCGCAGGCGGCAGTGATATAGTCCCGCACCATGAAACTCGGTGCCATCCAGCATTTCGACGTGCTTATTCTGGGCAGCGGCCTAGCCGGCCAATCGCTGGCGTTGCGCCTGGCGGACACCCGTCGCGTAGCCCTGGTGACCAAGCGGGCCTTGACCGACTCGGCCTCGGCCTGGGCCCAGGGCGGCATTGCCGCGGTGCTCGACCCGGCCGATTCGGTCGAAGCCCACTTCAGTGATACCTCCAATGCCGGTGCCGGCCTGTGTGACCCGACAGCCACCCGCTTTGTCGTCGAACACGGCCGCGAAGCCATTGAATGGCTGATCGATCGCGGCGTGCCCTTCACCCACGACAACACACCGCTGGGATTTCATCTGACCCGCGAAGGCGGCCACGGCCAGCGCCGCATCATCCACGCCGCCGACGCCACCGGCAGCGCCGTTCAGGCCACACTGACCGAACAGGTCAGAAAGCACCCCAACATTACGGTACTCGAGCGCCACATCGCAATCGACCTGGTCACCGCCTCCAAACTCGGCTTGCCACGCAACCGCTGCCTCGGCGCCTATGTGCTCGACATTGCCAGCGACCGCGTGCTGACCTTCGGAGCCAGCCACACGGCGTTGGCCACCGGTGGCGCGGGCAAGGTCTATGTCTACACAACCAACCCGGATACTGCCACCGGCGATGGCGTCGCCATGGCATGGCGCGCGGGTTGCCGGGTGGCGAACATGGAATTCATCCAGTTCCATCCAACCTGCCTCTACCACCCGCACGCCAAATCCTTCCTGATCTCCGAGGCCTTGCGCGGCGAAGGAGGTCTGCTGCGTCTGCCCGACGGCACGCGCTTCATGCCGGCGCATGACGAGCGGGCTGAACTGGCACCGCGCGACATCGTCGCCCGTGCCATCGACTTCGAGATGAAGCGTCATGGCCTGGACTGCGTGTTCCTGGACATGACGCACAAGACGCCGGAGTTCCTTGCCGAGCATTTCCCGACCATTCTGGCGCGCTGCCGCGAACTCGGCATCGACATCACCCGGGAGCCCATTCCGGTGGTCCCGGCCGCGCACTATGCCTGCGGCGGCGTGGTTACCGACCTTGCTGCCCGCACCGACCTGCCCGGTCTCTACGCCATTGGCGAGACCGCCTTCACCGGTCTGCACGGCGCCAACCGGCTGGCCTCGAATTCGCTGCTGGAATGCGTGGTGTTTTCGGCGGCGGCCGCCAAGGACATCCTCGCCGCGCAGGTCGCGCCCCTGCCCCACCTGCCGCAGTGGGACGAAAGCCGCGTGCGCGATCCCGACGAGGAAATCGTCATTTCGCACAACTGGGCCGAACTGCGCCGCTTCATGTGGGACTACGTCGGCATCGTGCGCACCAACAAGCGCCTGGAGCGGGCACTGCACCGCATCCACCTGCTGGAAAAGGAAATCGAGGACTACTACGCCCACTACCGCGTCGGCAATGACCTCATCGAACTACGCAATCTGGTGCTGACCGCGCACCTGATCGTCAAGAGCGCCCAGTTCCGCCACGAAAGCCGCGGCCTGCACTTCAGCCAGGACTACCCGGAAACCCTGCCGCGGGCGCTGGAAACGGTACTGCATCCGCGCCAACATTAGGCGTCAAACCGGCTGGACCGCCCGTCCCCGCCAGCGCAACCAAAGGCGCAGTTCGCGGGCGTCCTCCCTGGTAAGGCTGTCGCCGGCAAGCGTCATGGCGCCGGTGCGTCCCTCCTCGCGGTAAAGCAGGACGATCAACGGGGCTATCACCATGGTATGCGGATGAACAGCGGCCTCGGTCACCGTCGCATCAGCGCCGACTTTCACGAAGCGTCCTTCGTCGTGCAGGATCAGGCTTGCGGGAAGTTGTGCATTGCGCTGGCGCGCCAGCGAATAGCCAACGAGGATCAGCAGCAGCGCAGCGATCCAGCCGGGAATGCCGGCGACGAGCACGGAGACCACCGCAAGCAGATGCGCCGCAAGCTGGATGACCAGCAGGCGGCGCGATGGCTTGAGATGTATCGTCAGCGGCGCGAGCGGCTGCATCGCCCGGACGCTTCTCTAGAAGCGGCGGAAGACCAGCGAACCGTTGGTGCCGCCGAAGCCGAAGTTGTTCTTCAGCGCGACATCGATCTTCATCGACCGCGCGGTGTTGGCGCAGTAATCCAGATCGCATGCCGGATCCTGGTTGAAGATGTTGATGGTCGGTGGCGAAATCTGGTGATGCACGGCGAGCACGGTAAACACCGACTCCAGGCCGCCGGCACCGCCCAGCAGGTGCCCGGTCATCGATTTGGTGGAATTGACCACGGTCTGCTTCGCCGCATCGATTCCCAGCGCGAGCTTGATCGCCTCGGTCTCGTTCTTGTCGCCCAGCGGTGTCGAGGTGCCGTGGGCATTGACGTAATGCACCTGGTCGGCGTTGACGCCGGCGTTCTTCAGGGCGTTTACCATGCTGCGACGGGGCCCGTCGGTGTCCGGCGCCGTCATGTGGAAGGCGTCACCACTCATGCCGAAGCCGGAAAGCTCGGCGTAGATCTTCGCGCCGCGGGCCCTGGCGTGTTCGTATTCCTCGACCACCAGCACGCCGGCGCCTTCGCCCATGACGAAACCGTCGCGATCCTTGTCCCAGGGGCGGGACGCGGTGGCTGGATCGTCGTTGCGCGTCGACAAAGCCTGGGCCGAAGCAAAACCGCCGATCGCCAGAGGGGAAATCGTCGCTTCGGCGCCGCCGCAGACCATCACATCGGCATCGCCGTACTCGATCATGCGCGCCGAGAGACCGATGGCGTGAAGGCCCGTGGTACAGGCCGTGACCACGGCGATGTTGGGGCCCTTGAGGCCGAACATGATCGACAGGTTGCCCGAAATCATGTTGCTGATCGTGCCCGGGATAAAAAAGGGCGAAATCTTGCGTGGGCCGCCGGCGAGGAAGTCGTTGTGCGTTTCCTCGATCAGCGGCAGGCCGCCGATACCGGAGCCGATATTGACGCCGATCCGCTCGGCGTCCGCCTGCGGGGTGTCAAGCCCCGCGTCGCGCAGGGCCTGGATGCCGGCCGCCATGCCGTAATGGATGAAAGTATCCATGCGGCGGGCTTCCTTGGCCGACAGGTAGGCGGTGACGTCGAAGCCCTTCACTTCGCCGGCGATCTGCGCCTTGAAGGGCGCGGGATCGAACTTGGTGATGCGGCCGATGCCGCTGCGCCCGGCCGTGAGGTTCTCCCAGGCTTCGGCTACCGTATTGCCGACCGGGGAGATCACTCCCAGGCCGGTGACCACCACGCGGCGTCGCGACACGTTCAGCTCCGGATCAGGGAATGAAAATTACTTCTTGACGTTGGCGTTGACGTAGTCGATCGCCTGCTGCACGGTGGTGATCTTCTCGGCGTCCTCGTCGGGGATCTCGCACTCGAATTCTTCTTCCAGTGCCATGACCAGTTCGACCGTGTCCAGCGAGTCGGCACCGAGGTCATCTACGAAGCTGGATTCGGTCTTGATGTCGGCTTCGTTGACGCCCAGTTGCTCGGCGACGATCTTCTTGACACGTTGTTCAATGTTGTCCATTTTGAAACTCCTTCCCTTGATTGTTCGGCTGGAAAAACCTGAATATTTTACCATCGCTCTGGATGCCGTCCGCTCCTCCGAGCGGACATAAAACACGGATGCCCCTTGCAGGGATCACGCCATGTACATGCCACCATTTACATTGATCGTCGTGCCCGTGATATAGCCCGCGCGCGGTGACGCCAGAAACGCCACCGTGGCGGCGATCTCTCCGGGCTGACCGAGCCGGCCGAGCGGGATCTTGCCCAGCAAAGCGTCACGCTGCGCATCCGGCAGGGCGCGGGTCATGTCGGTATCGATGAAGCCCGGG
>CAJBYR010000189.1 GCA_903959855.1 uncultured beta proteobacterium | reverse complement strand
GGCGTGTCCGTCGCCAAGGAAATCGAACTGAAGGACAAGTTCGAGAACATGGGCGCGCAGATGGTCAAGGAAGTCGCTTCCAAGACCTCCGACGTCGCCGGTGACGGCACCACCACCGCTACCGTTCTGGCCCAGTCGATCGTCCGCGAAGGCATGAAGTATGTCGCCGCCGGCATGAACCCGATGGACCTCAAGCGCGGCATCGACAAGGCCGTGATCGCCGTCGTTGAAGAGCTGAAGAAGAATTCCAAGCCCTGTACCACGACCCAGGAAATTGCCCAGGTCGGCTCGATTTCGGCCAACGCCGACGCCGAGATCGGCAAGATCATCGCCGATGCGATGGACAAGGTCGGCAAAGAAGGCGTCATCACCGTCGAAGACGGCAAGTCGCTGGAAAGCGAACTCGAAGTCGTTGAAGGCATGCAGTTCGACCGCGGCTACCTGTCGCCCTACTTCATCAACAATCCGGACAAGCAGATCGCCATCCTGGACAATCCCTTCGTCCTGCTGCACGACAAGAAGATCTCCAACATCCGTGACCTGCTGCCCGTACTCGAGCAAGTCGCCAAGGCCGGCCGTCCGCTGCTGATCATCGCCGAAGATGTCGATGGCGAGGCGCTGGCCACCCTGGTGGTGAACAACATCCGCGGCATCCTCAAGACCGTCGCCGTCAAGGCCCCGGGCTTCGGCGATCGTCGCAAGGCCATGCTGGAAGACATCGCCATCCTGACCGGCGGCACGGTGATCGCCGAAGAAGTCGGCCTCACCCTGGAAAAAGCCACCCTGAAGGATCTGGGCCAGGCCAAGCGCGTCGAAGTCGCCAAGGAAAACACCACGCTGATCGACGGCGCCGGTTCGGAAGACACGATCAAGGGCCGCGTCACGCAGATCCGCGCCCAGATCGAGGAAGCCACCAGCGACTACGACAAGGAAAAGCTCCAGGAACGCGTGGCCAAGCTGGCCGGCGGTGTGGCGCTGATCAAGGTCGGTGCCGCCACCGAAATGGAAATGAAGGAAAAGAAGGCCCGCGTCGAAGACGCGCTGCACGCCACGCGTGCCGCCGTTGAAGAAGGCATCGTTGCCGGCGGCGGCGTTGCCCTGCTGCGTGCCCGTTCCGCAATCTCGCTCAAGGGCGACAACCACGAGCAGGAAGCCGGCATCAAGATTGTGCTGCGCGCCCTGGAGCAGCCGCTGCGCGAAATCGCCGCGAATGCCGGCGACGAGCCGAGCGTGGTCGTCAATAAGGTTCTCGAAGGCAAGGGCAACTTCGGCTACAACGCCGCGACCGGCGAGTATGGCGACATGGTGGCAATGGGCGTACTGGACCCGACCAAGGTCACCCGCTTCGCGCTGCAGAACGCCGCTTCGGTGGCCGGCCTGATGCTGACCACCGACTGCATGGTGGCCGAACTGGTCGAAGACAAGCCGGCCGGCGGTGGCGGCATGGGCATGGGCGGTATGGGTGGCATGGGTGGCATGGGAGGAATGGACATGTAATGTCCATTCTCAAATAGGCAGGAACAGGAGGAAACCCAGGTTTCCTCCCGTTACCCACCTTCCTACTGGAGTCGCTTCAAATAAAAAGCCCGGCGTTCGCGCCGGGCTTTTTTACGTCCGGAACAAATATTCGATATCCACCTTAAGCACTGGGCTTATCATTGCGGCACGCGACTGGGAAATGGAGGGAGCCATGTCCAGCGAGCATATCTACCGTAAGACCGAAAAAGGCAAGACGGAAATCGCCACGCGTGCCAACAAGCTTGGCCTGCGCGAGCGCACCATGCTGATCATGGTGGACGACAAGAGTACGCGGCGCGAACTGCTGAGCAAAAACTCGCACCCGACCAGCGAAGGGATACTCAACAACCTGCTGGCGGACTGTTACATCGAGATTGTGGGTGGCGCCGCGCCTGTGCCAGCCAATAACGCAGCACCTGCCGATGCTGCGGCGCCCCCCGCCGTACCGGCCGGCCCGCCGGTCGAAGTTTCTATGGTGTCGGCGTCGCGCTTCGGCTGCCAGGCCATCGTGACCTATCTCGGACCGTCGGCCGACGACCTGACAGCCATGATCGAGAAGGCCAACGACCTTCCGAGCCTGACCGCGGCGATGGAAAAGTGCCGCAGCGTGATTCAGTCGCTGGCCGGCAAGAAAAAGTCCGAGGAATTCTGGGCGGGGGTTTCTGCGCGATTGCCCAAGGCTTGATACGGGGCCGGCGAGTCGGCGGTTCGAGGTATAGTGACGACCAGTCATGAGAATCCTTCTGGCAGAAGACGACCGAATAATTTCCCAGGGCCTGATTGCGGCCCTGCGCAAATCCGGCTATGCGGTCGATCATGTCAACAACGGTGCCGACGCCGACACCGCGCTGCTTTCCCAGCCTTACGATTTGCTGCTACTTGATCTTGGCCTGCCCAAGCTGCCCGGCATCGAAGTACTCAAGCGCCTGCGTGGCCGCAAGGTGGCGACCCCGGTATTGATTCTCACGGCCCAGGATGGCATCGAGGATCGCGTGCGTGGCCTCGACGCCGGCGCCGACGACTACCTGACCAAGCCTTTCGCCCTGCCCGAACTTTTTGCCCGCGTACGCGCGCTGACCCGGCGCGGCACCGGCAACCCGACACGCATCGAAGTCGGCGGCCTGTCCTACGATCAGTCCGAGCGTATCGCCCGGCTCAACGGCGAGATCGTCGAACTTTCGGCGCGCGAACTGGCGCTGCTGGAAATCCTGCTGCTGCGCGCGGGTCGCCTGGTCGGCAAGGATCAACTGGTCGACCAGTTGTGCAGTTGGGGCGAGGAAGTCAGCAACAACGCCATCGAGGTCTACATCCATCGCCTGCGGAAGAAGCTGGAGTCGGGCGGCCCTCGCATCACCACGGTGCGCGGCCTTGGCTACTGCCTGGAGAAGCCGGCAGAAGCGGAAAACGGTGCTGCGTAAGCTAGTCAAGGGCCGGCAGGCACCACGAGCCGGCAATCCGTTTGTAAGCTTTGAATACCCAAACTCGCTGTTTGGCGAAATCCTTGACTGGATGCTGGCGCCATTGCTGCTGCTGTGGCCAATTTCCATCGCCGCCACCAACCACGTTGCCAGCTTTATCGCCAATCAACCCTACGACCAGCATCTGGCCGACAATGTCACCGCCATCGTAAAACTGGTGAAGATCGAAGGCGACCGCATAACCGTCAATCTGCCGGCGTCCGCGCGTACCGTATTGCGCGTCGACGAAACCGACCTGCTCTTCTACCAGATCGTGGCTCCCAGTACGCGCGTGGTACAGGGGGACCGTGAAATCCCCTGGCCGCCCATGCCGGAAAAGGTTGTTTCGGGAAAGGTGCTGTTCCGCGATGACCGCATCGAGGGTGAAAACGTGCGTATCGCCTACGCTTTCGTCCCTGTGCGAAACGGTCAGCCGCCCGCCGTGGTTCAGGTCGCGGAAACACTGAAGAAGCGCGAAGCCCTGTCCGGCAGCATCATCTCGGGGGTGCTCCTGCCCCAGTTCGCCATCATCCCGCTGGCCGTGATCCTGGTTTATATGGGCCTCAGCCGCGGCATTGCGCCCCTGCGTCTGCTGCAACATCGCATCCACCGCCGGCGGCCCACCGACCTGTCACCGATCCCGGTGACGCGCGTTCCCGACGAAGTACGCCCGCTGGTCGTGGCCTTCAACCAGATGATGGAACGCCTCGAAGAAAACCTTCAGGCGCAGCAGCGCTTCATTTCGCAGGCAGCGCATCAGATGCGCACTCCGCTGACCGGGCTCAAGACCCAGACCGAGATCGCCCTGTCCGAAACCGACCCGGCGCAGATGCGCCATGCGCTCCAGTTGATCGCCGAAAGCACCGACCGCGCCTCGCACATGATCAACCAGCTGCTGATCCTGGCGCGCACCGAGGCCAGCCACGAAAAGTTGCATCAGGTCGTGCCCGTGGATCTCAGCCACCTGGCGCGTGAGGTCGCCGAGGAATGGGTGATGCGGGCACTGGCGAAACGCATCGACCTCGGCTTCGAGGATGCCGGCCGGCCCGTGATGATTTCGGGCATCCCGCTGTTGCTGCGCGAACTCCTGACCAACCTGGTGGATAACGCCGTCAAGTACACCCCGGCCGGAGGCCACGTCACGGTGCGCGTACGCGCCGCCCACAAGCCGGCGGTCGAGGTCGAGGACGACGGCATCGGCATTCCCATTGAGGAACGTCAGAGCGTGTTCGAGCGCTTTTACCGCGTGCTGGGCACCGACGCCGAGGGCAGCGGCCTGGGCCTGCCGATCGCCGCCGAAATCGCCGAACTGCACCAGGCCAGCATGGAGCTGCTATCGGGCCGCGACGGTCGCGGCAGCCTGTTCCGCATCGAGTTCCCCCATGATCGCACGATCGCTCCACCGGAAAGGCCGGCGGTGGACCCGGCAACCTATCCTTTCGGCCCCTGAGGCCTTGTAAGCTTTCTGTCAGGATTACTGGCGGACAATGCCCTATCTTGGGGCAATTGGTGCAGGCGGATTCTTACCTTCGTCGGGCTCCGAGTACAGGTTGGACTCACTACACAGGGAATATCCTGGGGTGCGTCCCAGCAGCGGCGGATTACTGCAGTCTGCCGCAAAGCCAAACAGGAGGAGTCAATCAATGCAACTCACGGAGAAGCACAAGCAGTACTGGAACATCAACCTGAAGATAAGCAGCATCCTGCTTGCCATCTGGTTCGTGGCCACGTTCGTCATGGGCTGGTTCGCCCGCGAACTCAATGCGATCGAGATCATCGGTCCGTTGGGCTTCTACATGTCGGCACAGGGTTCGCTGATCATTTACGTCGCGATCATCGCCTACTACGCCTACTACATGAACAACCTGGACAAGGAATACGGCGTCCATGAAGGGGAGCTCGACTAACATGGCTGAAGTTACCCAATCGCAATTCACCTCCAATCTGAAGCGCTACTACAGCTTCTACACGGGGGGTTTCGTCGCCTTCGTCATCCTGGTCGGCATCCTCGAACAGATGGGCGTGCCGAACAAGATCCTCGGCTACATCTTCCTGTTCGCCACCATCATGCTGTACGCCGGCATCGGCTTCATGTCGAAGACGGCGGACGTCGGCGAGTACTACGTCGCCGGCCGGCGCGTGCCTGCGCTGTTCAACGGCATGGCGACCGGCGCTGACTGGATGTCGGCGGCCAGCTTCATCGGCATGGCCGGCACCCTGTACCTGTCCGGCTATGACGGCCTTGCCTTCGTGCTCGGCTGGACCGGCGGCTACTGCCTGGTGGCGATCCTGCTGGCGCCCTACCTGCGCAAGTTCGGTCAGTTCACGATTCCGGACTTCCTCGGTGCGCGCTTCGGCGGCCATACCCCGCGCTTCATCGGCGTGGTGGCGGCCATCGTCTGTTCCTTCACCTATGTGATCGCGCAGATCTACGGCGTCGGCCTCATCACCTCGCGCTTCACCGGCCTCGAGTTCCAGGTCGGCGTGTTCGTGGGTCTGGCCGGCATCCTGGTCTGCTCCTTCCTCGGCGGCATGAAGGCGGTGACGTGGACACAGGTGGCGCAGTACATCATCCTGATCGTGGCCTACATGATCCCGGTGGTCTGGCTGTCGGTGAAGCACACCGGCAACCCGATTGCGCAGATCTCGGCTTACACGAATTCGCTGCCGAAGATCACGGCGCTGGAAAAGGAGTTCAACGACAAGGCCTCGCCCAAGGGCGCCAAGGAAGAGTCGGTGCGCGCCATCTTCCGTGAGCGCGCCGCCGCTGGTGATGCCAAGCTGAAGGGCCTGGAGAAGGACGGCCCGGCTTTCCTGGCTGCCGAGAAGCAGAAGCTGACGGACAAGCTTGCGGCCCTCAAGGCTGAAGCCACGCCGGATGCCAAGGCAATCGAAGCCGCGGAAAAGTCGGTCAAGGACTTCCCGGCCGATGCTGCGGCGGCGAAGAAGGCCTGGACCGCCGAGAAAGCTGTCGGCGCCCGCGCCGCGCCGGTCAAGGCCCATGCCGAAGCCTTTGCGGTCGGTGGCAAGACGCCGGAAGAGATCGAGAAGAACCGCAGCAAGGCAAAGAAGAACTTCCTCGCCCTGATTGCGTGTCTGATGATCGGCACGGCGGCGCTACCGCACATCCTGATGCGCTACTACACCACGCCTTCGGTGCATGAGGCGCGCGTCTCGGTGTTCTGGGGCCTGTTCTTCATCTTCCTGCTCTACTTCACGGCACCGGCCCTG
>CAJBYR010000188.1 GCA_903959855.1 uncultured beta proteobacterium | reverse complement strand
TCATGCGCGTCGAGAAAGCCGCGTGCACGTGCTGCATCGGCCATGCCGCTGTTGGCGCAAACAATATGCGCGCCGGGAAAGCGCGCCGCGACGCGGCCTTCGAGCTGGGGCGTGAGCGCGATCTCGGGCACCAGCATCAGCGCCTGTCCGCCCCGCGCCAGCACATCGGCGATGGCGCGCAGGTAAACCTCGGTTTTGCCGCTGCCGGTCACGCCATGAAGCAGGAATGCCTGAAAATTTCTTGCGCCGATGACTGCTTCGACAGCGGCGTGCTGGGCCGGCAACAGCGGAGGCAAGCTCCCCGCGGGTAAGTGCCCGGTGCCGCGGACGGCATCGCACAGGGACGAATCCGACGCGGCAGCGCTTTCCTTGGTCTTCGGCCTGCGCGGCAGTTTCCCCTTGCGCAACATGGGCGGCAGCGCGAATGTCGCGACCTCACCCGGCGGCGCCTGGTAATAGCGCGCACAGAATTCGCACAGCGCCAACCAGTCCGGTGGCATGGCAGGCATGTCGCGCAAGATGGCGGTGACGGCTTTGAGTTTGTCTACCGGCTGCTCGCTCACCGCGGCCACCCCTAATATCAATCCGGTCTTTGATCCCTTGCCAAATGGGACATTGACGCGTCGACCGATATCACTTTCGTCAGAGTCCGGGGCCAGATAGTCGAATAGCCTCGGCAAGGGCACATCGAGAGCCACACGAACGATGTTCATGCCGGCTCAGATGCTTGCCGCACATTCTTAGAGATTACCTCGCCAAGCGGCCTCAAACCACTGGTGCAAAAGGCAAATGGGCTTACCCACAAAATCTGTGGATAACTTTGTGGGTAAGGGCCGCAGGAAGCACCTAAGTTGCCGTCCGGCTTAGCGATTTTCATCTCTGTGCAATATTTGAGCAAAAATTAATTGTTCAAAAACAACGAGTTGCAAATTTCATCCCGCGCATGCCGGGAGATTTGCGGTAACTACAGGGGTCTACCAATTTCTGTGAATAAGTCAACGGTCGGACGGCATTTTCGACCCCGGCCGGAGCCCTTGGCGGACGGCCATCTCGGGGGGGTAATGCGCGGCAATCCACAGCCCGCGGGGCTTCGCGATTCAGCCCCGCGCGGATGCCCGCCGGCTGTGGCTGTGCACCGTGTCAACCAGAATTTTCACGTTTTCGGGCGGGGTGAACTGGGAGATGCCGTGCCCCAGATTGAAGACATGGCCGCCGGCCTTTCTGGCTTCCGCGGGGTCGGCGGCATAGCTGTCGAGTACGCGACAGGCCTCGGCGGCGACCTTTTCGGGTGAAGCGAACATCCCCATCGGATCGAAGTTGCCTTGCAGCGCAACACGATCGCCGATGCGGCGACGCGCTTCGCCAAGATCGGTGGTCCAATCCAGGCCGATCGCATCGCAGCCGATGTCGGCGATGGATTCGATCCATTGCCCGCCACCCTTGGTGAACACGATTGAAGGCACGCGCTCGCCATCGGCGACCCGCGTCAGCCCGGCGACGATGCGCTGCATGTAGGCGAGCGAAAACTCCCGGTAGGCCGCATGCGACAGCACGCCACCCCAGGAATCGAAAATCATCACCGCCTGGGCGCCGGACGCGATCTGTGCGTTCAGGTAGTCGATTACCGCCGTGGTCGTGACGTCGAGGATGTGGTGCAGCAGGTCGGGGCGGTCATAGAGCATGGTCTTGACCGTGCGGTAATCGGTCGGCGAGCCCGAGCCACCCTCGATCATGTAGCAGGCCAGCGTCCACGGGCTGCCGGAAAAGCCGATCAGCGGCACCGAACCGTGCAGGGCGCGACGGATCTCCGCCACGGCATCCATGACATAGCGCAGATGTACGTTCGGGTCGGGCGCCGTGAGGTCGCGGATCGCCCATTCCTCGCGCAGCGGACGCTCGAACTTCGGGCCCTCGCCTTCGGCGAAGTAGAGGCCGAGGCCCATCGCATCGGGCACGGTGAGAATGTCGGAAAACAGGATCGCGGCGTCGAGCTCGAAACGCGATAGCGGTTGCAACGTCACTTCGCAAGCCATCTGCGGGTTCTTGCAGAGCTGAAGGAAGCTGCCGGCGCGGCGCCGCGTTTCGTTGTATTCGGGCAAATAGCGGCCGGCCTGGCGCATCAGCCAGACCGGGGTGTAATCGACGGGCTGGCGCAGCAGTGCGCGAAGAAAATTGTCGTTCTTGGGGCGGGCCGTGGGTGACATGTAGGGCGATCCTGCGGAATGGAGCCGCGATTATCGCTCAGAGCACCTCAGCGCCGCCAGAAGGCCGGGGTCAGCACCACCAGCAGGGTAAATATTTCGAGGCGGCCGAGCAGCATGGCAGCCGTGCAGACCCAGGTCTGAAAATCGGTGAGCACCTCGTAGGTAGTTGCCGGACCAACCTGGTTCAGTCCCGGGCCGGTGTTGTTGATGCTTGCCACCACGGCGGAAAACGCGGTGATGATATCGAGGCCCGAAAAGGACAGCAGCAAGGTCATCGACACGATCAGGCACATGTAGGCAAAGCCGAAGGCCAGTACTGCAGTGAGAATGTTCTGCGGTACCGGGGCGCCGGCGACGCGCACCGGCCAGACCGCGCTGGGGTGCATCGCACGCAACAGCTCGCGATACACCTGCTTGTAGAGGATCAACGCACGAATCATCTTGATGCCACCGCCGGTCGAACCGGCGCTGGTGGCGAAACTGCAGAGGAACAGCATCCACAGCGGGGCAAACATCGGCCACAGGTTGTAGTCGACAGTGGCGAGGCCCGTGGTCGACGCGATCGATACCACGTTGAACGCAGAATGGCGCAGGGCGGTTGCAAAGTCGGGATACACATTGTTGGCGAAGAGATAGATGGCGATGAACAGCACGCTGCCGATCAGGGTCAGCATCACCCAACGCGCCTCGGGATCGTCCTTGTACGCCCGCAGCGAGCGGCCGTGGATGGCCACGTAGTGGGTGGCGAAGTTCAGGCTGGCGACCAGCATGAACACCACGGCAATGCCCTCGAGCAACGGCGAGTCGAAATAGCCGAAGCTGGCGTCGTGGGTGGAGAAGCCGCCCAGCCCCATGACGGAAAAGGAATGCACGAAGGCATCCAGCCAGTTCATGCCGCCCCAGCGAAATGACAGGATGCAGGCGATGGTAAATCCGGTATAGACGGCCCAGAGGCCCTTGGCCGTCTCGGTCATGCGCGGCGTCAGGCTGGAATCCTTCATCGGGCCCGGTGCCTCGGCCTTGAACATTTGCCGACCGCCGATGCCGAGCAGCGGCAGGATCGCCACGGCGAGCACGATCAGGCCCATGCCGCCCAGCCAGACCAGCAGGCCGCGCCAGAGATTGATCGACGCCGGCAGCTTGTCGAGATTGGGAAAGACCGTCGATCCGGTGGTGGTCAGGCCGGACACGGCCTCGAAGTAGGCATCGGTAAAGGAAACACCCAGGTGCAGGATGAAGGGCAGACAAGCAAATACGGGCAGCACGGTCCACACCAGGACCACCATCAGGAAGCCATCGCGCACCTTGAGTTCGCCCGTCGATTTCCGTGCCGACCACCAAAGCGACGCGCCGGTAAAGAAGGTCAGCAGGAAGGCTTCGTCGTAGGCGGAGTTGGCGCCGTCTTGCAGGTAGTAGGAAAGCAGCAGCGGCACCAGCAGCGCCAGGGAAAACCCCATCAGCAGCACGCCGAATACCCGGACCACGGGGTAGTAGGGTTTCATAGGGCGCTCAGAGGAACTGGAAGCCGACCTGGAACAGCTTCTCGACCTGCGACACCTCGCGTTTGCGCACGCAGAACACGATCACGTGGTCGTTCTCCTCGATCACCGTGTCGTGGTGGGGGATGATCACCGTGGCGCGATCTTCGTCGATCAGGAATCCGTCGCGCTGGATCACGGCAAGCTCGCCGGTTTCGCGCACGATGGCGCCGATGTGGGCGCCCTTGATCACCGGCAATTCCTCGATGCGCCGGCCGACCACTTTGCTGCTGTTGCGGTCGCCATGCACCACCAGCTCGAGCGCCTCGGCGGCGCCGCGACGCAGGCTGTGTACTCGTGCCACGTCGCCACGCCGACAGAAGGTAAGCAGCGAGCCGATGGAAATCTGGGCCGGCGAGAGGCCGATGTCGATCGGGCCGCCCTGCACCATGTCCGCATAGGCGCGGCGGTTGATCAGCGCCAGCACGCGCTTGCAGCCCAGGCGCTTGGCCAGCGACGCGGCCATGATGTTGTCCTCGTCGTCGTTGGTCAGGGCGAGGAACATGTCCATCTCGTCGATGTTCTCCTGCGCCAGCAGGTTCTCGTCCGTACCCTCACCTTGCAGTACCAGTGTCCTCTGCAATTTGCCAGCGACATGCTCGGCGCGCGCCGCGTCGCGCTCGATGACCTTTACCTCGTGGTCCGCTTCGAGCGCCAGCGCGACACGGGCGCCGATGTTGCCGCCGCCGGCGACCATCACCCTCCGCACCGGCTCCAGCATGCGCCGCAATTCGCGCATTACCGGCCGGATGTGTTCGCTGGCAGCGAGAACGAAAACCTCGTCGCCAGCCTCAATCACCGTGTCGCCGGTCGGATCGACGGGACCGTAGGCGCGGAAGATGGCGACTATGCGGGCATCGACTCCCTGCGGCAGGTGCTCGCGCATTGCCCGGATCGGCTTGCCAACCAGGAGCCCCCCCTCATAAGCGCGCACACAGACCAGAGTCACCCGCCCGTCAGCGAATTCGAGCACCTGCAGGGCCTCCGGAAACTCTATCAGGCGCGCGATGTAGTCGGTAATCTCCTGTTCCGGGCAGATGGCGTGGGTCACCGCGAAATGCTCGTCGTCGAGCAGGCTCCGGTCGTCGAGGTAGTCGGCGGAGCGTAGCCGGGCGACGCGAGTGGCGACGTTGAACACGCTGCGCGCCAGCTTGCAGGCAACGAGGTTGATGGCATCGGACTGGGTCACCGCCACCAGCATGTCGGCATCTTCCATGCCGGCGCTCTTCAGCACCGAGGGCAGGGCGCAGTTGCCGACCAGCGTGCGCACGTCGAGCCGGTCGGCGATGTCGCCGAGCGCTTCGCGGCTCTGGTCCACGATGGTGATGTCGTTGGCTTCCGAGGCGAGCGCCTCGGCCACGGAAGCGCCGACCTGGCCGGCGCCGAGGATGATGATGCGCATTATCTGAGCCCCAGATCTTTCAGCTTCCGATACAGGTGGGTTCGTTCCAACCCGGTTTTTTCAGCCAGCCGGGTCATGTTGCCACCATCCTTGGCCAGGTGGTATTCAAAATACATGCGCTCGAAGGCCTCGCGCGCCTCGCGCAGCGGCAATTCGATAACTTCCGGTGCCAGGCCGGCTGGCACCAGCGAAGGTTCGCCGGCCGGCGCCAGTAGTTGCAGGGTTTCCTCTTCGCCGATCTCCTCGCCCAGGCTGGCCAGCGCCAGCGACTTCACCGCCGCCTTGAGCTCGGCGTAGCCGCCTTCCCATGCGTGCTGGCGCAGGGCATTGAGCCCGGCGCTGGAAAAGCGCCGCAGCGGTGTCTCGTCGTTCTCCATCAACTGCGTCAGCAGATGGGCGGCAATATCCGGCACCTCATCCTTGAGCTCAGACAGGCTGGGGACCCCCAGGCCCGTCTCGAACAGTCGCAGCAGGCCGCTCTCGTCCCAGCCCATGGCCTGCAGCTCGGCGCTGCTGTGCGTGGTGGCCGCCACCAGGCGCAGGTTGTAGCGATCCAGGCGCTCGGCGGCGAACAGCAGGTTCTTTTGCTGCAGGCGCGACAAGCGCGCCAGCTCCTCGCACCAGAGCACGCCGCCGCTGGCGCGCTGCAGGACTTCGATGCTCAGGGGATTGGAATCCTGGGCCAGGTCCAGCCAGGGCTTGCCCGGTACCTGGGCGGTGCGCGCCACCAGTTCGACGA
The DNA here is from genome assembly GCA_903959855.1 of uncultured beta proteobacterium. Lineage (GTDB taxonomy): Bacteria > Pseudomonadota > Gammaproteobacteria > Burkholderiales > Rhodocyclaceae > Sulfuritalea. The sequence continues at coordinate 13,913 of CAJBYR010000188.1, read as the reverse complement.
TGCCGCCGGGGGCGGCGCGCAGCAGCAGCAGCGGGCTCTTGGCCAGCACCTGGTCGAGCCGGCGCTTGAGGTCACGCAACGGGCCGGGACGGGCAAAAGCGCCCAGCGACAGGCCGCCACCGGCATTGCGGGCACCGCGCTCGAGCGCCTTCTTCACCGCCGCCAGCAGCTTCTGCATGCCGATCGGCTTTTCCAGGAAGTCCAGCGCACCGATCTTCGTCGCCTCGACGGCGGTATCGATCGTGGCATGCCCCGACATCATCACCACCGGCATGTTGAGCTGCCCGCTGGCACCCCATTCCTTCAGCAGCGTGATGCCATCGGTATCAGGCATCCAGATGTCGAGCAGCACCAGGTCCGGCCGCCCGGCCTCGCGCGCCGCCCGCGCCGCCGCGGCATTCTCGGCCAGTTGCACGTCATGTCCCTCGTCGCGCAGGATTTCCGAGAGCAGCTCGCGTATCCCGACTTCGTCATCAACCACCAGTATCTTCGGCATTTTTCCTAGGCTCCCTTTTCAAGCACCGGAGAAGCGGCGACGGTGGCATGCGCAAGCTCGCGTGCGCCACCGCCGGTTTCTCCTTCCTGCTCAGCAACCATTGCTTCCGGATCCACCAGCGGCAGCCAGATGCTCACTTCTCCACCGCCATCATTGGCCAGGCGGATTTCACCGCCATGGTCGTCGACGATCTTCTTGACGATTGCCAGGCCCAGGCCGGTCCCCTTGGACTTGGTCGTGACATAGGGCTCGAAGGCGCGCGAGAGGATCTGCGGAGGAAAGCCCGGCCCGTTGTCGCGGACGGTGAGGCGCAAGCGCCCGGCATCGCGCACGATGCGGATGGAAATCGTCGGTTCGGCGGCATCGCTCAGCGCGTCCTGGGCGTTGGTCAGTACGTTGTGCAGCACCTGGCGCAGCTGGTTGGCATCGGCCAGCACCGGCGGCAGGTGGGAAGTCGGCGCTGGTTCGACGGTGATGGCCGCCCGCGACTGATGGTAGAGGTCGAGCACGTCGCCGAGCAAGGCCCGCAGATCAACCGTCGCCAGCTGGGGCAGGGGTGTGCGCGCATAGTCGCGGAAGTCGTTGACCATGTTTTTCATGGCTTCGACCTGGTTCACGATGGTTTGCGTCGAACGATCCAGCAACTCGCGCGACGGCCCCGAAAGCTGGTCGGCGAGCTTGTGCTGCAGCCGCTCGGCGGAAAGCTGGATCGGGGTCAGCGGGTTCTTGATCTCATGGGCCAGGCGTTGCGCCACTTCGCCCCAGGCCGCGGAACGCTGCGCCGCGATCAGCCGCGTGATGTCGTCGAATACCACCACGTAGCCGCCACCGCCACCGGCCGGCAGCGCCGTGCCTCTCACCAGCAGGGCCTGCGCCATGCCGTCGGCGCGCGCCAGTTCAAGCTGCTCCTGCCACTCGCCGCCGCGCCGGGCGAAACCCTCGAGGATCGCTCCGGCCAGGGTTTCGTGGCGCGGCCAATCCTGCAGGCGGGTCTGCTCGAAGCCGGAAAGGTCGTCACCGAGGATGGCCAGGGCGCCGCGATTGGCGGCACGCAGGCGAAAGCGCAGGTCGAAGGCGAGCACACCGGCGGACAGGTTGGCCAGCACCGATTCAAGGTAGGCCTGCGCCGCCTCGGTTTCGGCGCGATGATGTTCGGCCTGGGCGCGCGCTTCCCCCAGCTGTTGCGTCATGCTGTTGAAGGAGTGGGTCAGCACCCCCAGCTCGTCGGAGGCCTCGACCGTCGCCCGCGGTGTAAAGTCGCCCGCCGCGACGGCGCGAGTGCCTTCGGCGAGGATCAGCAACGGCCGGGCCAGTCGCTCGGTAAGGAAGAAAGCCAGGGCAATCGCGGCAAACAGGGCCAGCAGCAATGCCAGGGTCAGGGTCAGGGTGTAGATCTGCTTGAGTCCGCCCCGGCCGAGTTGCAGCTCCTGGTAGTCACGGTGGGCAGTTTCCACACTCTCGGCGCTGCGGATGATCGATGTCGGCACCATCATGGTCATTTGCAGGACATGCGGATCGGCATTCAGGCCGCTGCCCGAGACCGGTACCAGTGCCCGCACCATCAGCCCGCCGCCTTCGGCATCGCCCGTCATGGCGATGCCGCGACTGTTGCGCGCCTGGCGCAACTGGCTCGGTGGCGGAATCGAGGGTAGCAGCGCGCCGAGATCGGCCGAGCTGCTGGACAGCACCTGGCCCGACAGGGTGATCAGCGCCGCGCTTTGGGCACCGGCCTGCTCGCGCAGGCGATTGAGGCGGCTCGAACTGATGAAGCCGTTGTCACCCAGGTCCAGCGCCGCGCCGCGGGCCTTGGCCAGCAAGTCCGACTGGAGGGTGTCGAGCACGCTGCGGCCGAGGTTGAGGCCGCCTTCCAGCGCGGCATCGACCCGCACGTCAAACCAGGAATCGATGCTCTTCACCGCGAACTGCATGGACACGGCATAGACCAGCGCACCCGGCAGCACCGCCATCAGCGAAAGCATCAGCAACAGGCGCGACTTGAGGCGCAAGCCGAACACGCCGCCGCGGAAATCCTGGCGCAGGCGACGCAGCTGCAGGCCGACCAGGACCAGCAAGGCCACCGCCGCGATGCCGTTGATCGCCAGCAGCCAGGGATAGTTCTGCGCGAACAGCGCCGTGTTGGCCGAGGCCGAGGCGAGCAGGAACAGCAGGATCGCTCCGAGCGCGACGACCGCGGCGAGCGCAATCCTCATTGCACCGCCACCGGCGCGGTGAACTGCCAGCGCAATACCTTGGCCTCGACCTGCAGGCCCTTGTCGATGATGGCATCGACCTGGAACGGCTTGGGCAACTGGCTGCGGTCCAGCGCCAGGCGCACGGCAGCCTCATAGCTCTCGCCGTTTTTCAGCGCGTCCTTGTCGGCCACCTGCAGGGACGCGATGCGACCGACCACGCGCAGCGCCTCTTCCAGACTGCCGAAGTTCTGGTGCAGGCTGCCGGTGGTCAAGCGGTACTGGCGCATCAGGCTGCTGTAAGACAGACGGTAAGTCAGGCTGCGCGAAACAATGTGTTCCTTGACCCAGTACTTGCGATTGCGCTCGAGGATGAATTCGAGATTGAAGTAAAGCGGCACGCCACGGGCAACGGCCTCTTCGAGGCGGCTCCCCAGGTCGACGGTGAATTCGGCCGACAGCGTGTAGCCGTCGTCGCCGGGATTCAGGGTGGCGCGCGTCGGTTCGATGCTGCCGGCATGAGCGGAAAACGCGCACAGCAAAAGCACGGCCGCCAGCAGGCTTGCCAGCCGGTGCTCAAGCCTTTTGCAGCAGTGCATAAAAAAAGCCGTCATGTTCGGCATCGGGTATCTGGAAAGCATCACAGGCGGCGGCCGATTGTCCCTGAAGGTAACGGGCATCCGCATGGCGGTCGAGAAATGCATCGACCTGCCGTGCGTTTTCAGCCGCAAACACCGAGCAGGTTGCATAAAGCATTGTGCCACCGGGGGCCAGAGTTCGCCACAGGGCGTCGACGATCCCGCCTTGCGTGGCGACGAAGCCGGCAATATCCGCTTCGCGTCGCAACCATTTCGCATCCGGATGGCGGCGCACCACGCCGGAGGCCGAGCAGGGCACGTCGGCCAGTATCCGGTCGAACGGGCGCCCGTCCCACCACCGTTCGACATTGCGTGCGTCCGCCACCTTGACCGTGGCGGCAAGCCCCAGGCGCTGCAGGTTCTCGGTGATGCGTGCGACACGCGCGATGTCCGCGTCGAGCGCGACCAGGTCGATGTCGGCGCTTTCCAGCAGGTGCGCCGTCTTGCCGCCGGGCGCGGCACAGGCGTCGAGTACCCGCATGCCGGTGCGCACATCGAGCAGGCGGGCGGCGGCCTGGGCCCCGTGATCCTGCACCGAGCACAAGCCGGTTTCGAAACCGCTGATGCGGTCGAGCGGCAGCGGCTTGTCGAGCAGCACCGCGACATCGTCGAGTGCGCGCGAGCCAATGCAGGCCGCATCGAGTTGCGCCTGCAGCAGCCCTGCCGGTTCACCGTCGACAGCGGCATATTTGCGCCGGTTGGCGCGCAGGCACATCGGCGGGTGGCTGTTGCCGGCGGCGAGTATGTCCTGCCAGCGGCCGGGATGATCCTGCCGCAGGCGCGCAATCCACCAGGCCGGATGCTGCCAGTGCGCCACATCGTCGGCTTCGGCCAGCGCCAGCAGTTCTTCGCGCCGGCGCAGGAAGTTGCGCAACACGCCATTCACCAGGCTTTTGTAACGCCCCTTGGCGAGACTCGCAGCGGCGGTTACGGCCTGGTTGACTGTGGTGTGCGCATCTTCGGGCCGGGATTCGAGCCGGGTAAGCGCAGCCAGCAGCAGGCCGCGCGGGGCCGGCTCCAGCAGCGGCCGCTCGAGCAGACGGGAGAGCATGAAGTCGCCGCGACCATGGGCGCGCAGCGTGTTGTAGGCAAGATCCATGGACGCCGAACGTACATGCCCAACCAGACCGGCACGCGCCAGCACGCCATCGAAATTGCGCCCGGCGATGACGGCCGCCACCAGCGCGCCCGCAGCGTGCAGGATTTCCGCGAGAGGGGGCAGCATCAGCATCGGCGAAGGATAGCAGTCAGGCCGATGCCGCAGCGCTAATCGGGCGTCAAGGGGGTGCCGCGCAAAAAGTCGGCGCTGGGAAGACGGCGACCGCCGGGCTTTTGCAGCTCGGTCAGGCGCAGCGCGCCTTCGCCGCAGGCCACCACGATGCCCTTGCCATCGGCCGCAAGTATCTGGCCCGGGCGACCGGTCGCGGCAACGGCTTCTCCGCACCAGAGCTTGACCGTTTCGCCGGCCAGAACTGCCGCTGCCCCGGGAAACGGGTTGAAGGCGCGCAACTTGCGCTCCAGTACCGCCGCCGGCAGTTGCCAGTCGAGTTGCGCCTCGGCCTTGCTGATCTTGTTGGCATAGGTGGCGCCGGTTTCGGGCTGGGTTTGCGGCAGCAGCGCATCGATCCGCGACAGCGCGGTGACAATCAGCCGGCCCCCCAGCGCGGCAAGACGGTCGTGCAGGCTGCCGGTGCTGTCCCCGGTGTCGATGGCAATGGCCTCGGCAAGCAGCATCGGGCCGGTGTCGAGGCCGGCCTCCATCTGCATGATGGTGATGCCGGTTTGCGCGTCACCCGCTTCGATGGCGCGGTGGATGGGCGCCGCGCCGCGCCAGCGCGGCAGCAGCGAAGCGTGGATGTTGATGCAGCCGCGGCGCGGCAGATCGAGCACGGCCCGCGGCAGGATCAGGCCGTAGGCGGCGACCACCATCACTTCCGCGCCTTCGGCGCAGGCAGCGCGGATCGGTTCATGGCTTGCCGGATCCCTGAGCTTTTCCGGCTGGTGCAGGGGGATGCCGTGAGCCAGCGCGACCTTCTTCACCGCCGAAGCCTGCAGGGTCATGCCGCGTCCGGCGGGACGATCGGGCTGGGTCAGCACCAGCAGCACCTCATGGCCGGCGGCGAGCAGCGCGTCGAGGGCCGTCGCTGCAAATTCCGGCGTGCCGGCGAAGATCAGTTTCATCGGCGAGGGTTCAAAAGGTTTCGCGGGCCTGCTTGACCAGCTTGGTCTTGATGCGCTCCCGCTTCAGCCGCGAAAGGTATTCGACGAAGACCTTGCCTTCGAGGTGGTCCATCTCGTGCTGGATGCATACCGCAAGCAGGTCGTCGGCCTTCATTTCGAAGGGCTTGCCGTCCAGCCCCAGCGCGCGCACCCGGACATGGCTGGCGCGCGCGACGGTTTCGTAGATGCCGGGTACGGAAAGGCAACCTTCCTCCCCTTCGCACTCGCCGGACTTCTCCAGCAGTTCGGGGTTGATCAGGGTGAGCAACTGCGACTTGTCCTCGGAAACGTCGATCACGATCAGGCGTACATGCTGGTCGACCTGGGTGGCGGCCAGTCCGATGCCGGGCGCGGCGTACATGGTTTCAGCCATGTCGGCGGCAAGGCGGCGGATTTCTGAGTCGACCTCTTTGATGACGAAAGCCTTGGTGTGCAGGCGGGGATCCGGATAACGCAAAATCGGCAATAGGGCCATGAAACCGCTCTTGAAAGAATTGATGCTGGGGTATTTGTCGGGCAGAATCGGGAAGATTATCGGGAGCGTCACCTTGCTCCCAGACACGAGGCCAGGAGATCACGCCATGCGTCGCATTATATCCGCGCTGCTTTTCAGCATTTCAAGCACCCTGGCCCTTGCCCAGGGTTCCCAGCCCCTGCAATTGGTCGAGGGGGCGCCGGACCGCCACATCGTCGTCCAGGGTGACACGCTGTGGGGCATTGCCGCGAAGTTCCTCAAGGACCCCTACCGCTGGTCCGAACTGTGGAAGCTCAATGCCGAAGAGATCAGGAACCCGCAGCGTATCTATCCCGGCCAGGTGATCAGCCTCGACAAGAGCGCCGGCCAGCCCCGGCTCAAGCTGACGACCATCAACGTCCCGCGCCGCGAATACGTCGAGTCGCTGGTCAAGGAAATCCCCGCGATCGAACCCCAGGTCATCGAGCCCTTCCTCAGCGAGCCGCGCGTCCTCGAGGCAAGCGGCTTCGACGCCGCGCCGCGCATCGTTGCCATTGAAGGTGACCGCGTCCTCTCCGGTGCCGGCGACACCATCTACACCACCGAGGTCAAGGAACAGCACAAGCTCTGGCAAGTCTTCCGCCCCGGCAAGGCCCTGATCGATCCCGAGACCGGCGACAAACTCGGCGTGGAAGCGGTCTATCTCGGTACCGCGCGCCAGACCGGCTCCGGCGTTCCGGCAAGCTTCAGGATCGGCCTTTCGCGCATGGAAATCCTGATCAATGACCGCCTGTTGCCGGCGCCGCGCCAGGACGTCCCCAGGTACATCCCGCGTCCGCCGGACAAGAAAATCACCGGCAAGGTCCTCAGCATCTATGCCGGCGTGAATTTCAGCGGTCCGCAATCCATCGTCACCATCAACCGTGGCAAAAAGGACGGGCTCGAAACCGGTCATGTGCTGGCCGCCGACGTTGCCGGCCTGAACGTTCCCAATCGCTTCGAAGGGGTGCGTACCGATTACAAGCTGCCCGACAGCCGCAACGGATTGCTCTACATCTTCAGCGTCTACGACCGGATTTCCTACGCCCTGGTGATGAACGCCGTCCAGCCGATCGCGGTCGGCGACACGGTGCACACGCCGTAAGGTCAGCGCCGACTCGCGCCGTATCAGGGTTTAGTGTTTTTTTCCCCGGCTGAATGGATCTCGCCGCCTGGCTGCGCCTGACGCTGGTCCCCGGCGTGGGGGGCGAGGCCCGGCGTGCGCTGCTCAAAACCTTTGGCCTGCCCGAAGCGATTTTCGCTGCCGGATCGGGCGCCTTGTCGTGCGTGGTTGAATCCTCTGTTGCCGACCGCCTGCTGCAACACGACTGCGCGGCAGCCATTGACACCGCCCTGGCCTGGGCGAACCAGCCCGGCAACCGCCTGCTGACCCTGGCCGATGCCGAGTATCCGCAGCAGTTGCTCACCGCCGACGATCCCCCGGTACTGCTTTACGCCAAGGGTCGGGTGGATCTGCTCAATCGCCCGCTGCTGGCGATTGTCGGCAGCCGCAACGCTACGGCCCAGGGCGTACGTGATGCCGAAGCCTTTGCCCGGGCACTGGGCGAAGCCGGTCTCGGCGTCGTCAGCGGACTCGCCCTCGGTATCGATGCCGCCGCGCACCGCGGGGCCTTGGCCACACCGGCCGGTACCGTCGCCGTTATCGGTACCGGTGCCGATCGCCTGTATCCGGCGCGCAACGAAGCCTTGGCCCGCGAAATCGCCGAAAAGGGCGTGGTCATCAGCGAGTTCCCCCTCGGCACTCCCGCACTGGCCGGCAATTTCCCGCGCCGCAATCGCATCATTGCCGGCCTTGCTCTGGGCTGCCTGGTGGTCGAGGCAGCGCCGCGCAGCGGCTCGCTGATCACCGCTCGGCTGGCGGCGGAGGCGGGGCGCGAGGTGTTTGCGATTCCCGGCTCGATCCATTCGCCGCTGTCGCACGGCTGCCACCAATTGATACGGCAGGGCGCCAAGCTGGTCGAAACCGCGCGTGACATCCTCGAAGAACTGCGCTGGGAAAACACCGTCGCTATCCGCGCTATGCCAGCCTCGGCCTCGGATCCCATTGAAGCGCATGAAGAGCAAGTGCTCGCTTGTCTGGGTGATGCACCAAGCACCCTGGACATGCTGGCGCAGCGCAGTGGCTTGACGTCGGGGGAGCTTCTTGCCATCCTGCTACCCATGGAACTCGCCGGGCGCATCGCGCAACTGCCCGGCGGACTGTACCAACGCCTGCGCTGACGGCCATGATCGACATTCTGGTATATCTGTTCGAGAACTACCCGCCCGACGGCTGCCCCGAGCCGGCGGCGCTGGCGCGCAAGCTTACTGCGGCGGGCTTCGAAACCGAGGAAATCAGCGCTGCCCTGACCTGGCTTGAAGGCTTTCCAGCCGAAGCGGACGCCGGCTGTCGCGAACCTGCCCGCGCCGGAGCAATCCGCATTTACGACGAATTGGAGCAAGAGAGGTTGCCTGTCGCCTGCCGCGGCTTCATCGCCTTTCTTGAACAGCACGATGCCGTTGATTCGCGCTTGCGCGAGGCCATCATCGAGCGCGCCCTGGCCCTGCCCGATGCCGAAGTCAGCCTCGACCGGCTGAAGGTCATCGTGCTTGCCGTCATCTGGCGCTATCGCCACGAAGTCGACGCCCTGATCCTGGAAGAATTGCTCGCCGACGATGCCTCGGACGAGGATTCCGAGCCCGGTGAAGGCATTGTCCGCATCCTCCTGAATTAATTTCCGGCTTGCGTTTTTTCGAACGGCGCGCTTATGATGCGCCGCTCCTGACCTCGTCTGGTCTCTGCAATTCCAAGAAAATCAATGTCAAAGCAACTCATCATCGCCGAAAAGCCCTCCGTCGCCCAGGATATTGCCAAGGCTTTGGGCGGTTTCACGCGTACCGGCGACTACTTCGAAAGCGAGGATTACGTCCTGTCCTCGGCCGTCGGCCACCTGCTGGAACTGGCTGTGCCGGAGGAATACGACGTCAAGCGCGGCAAGTGGAGCTTCACCCACCTGCCGATGATTCCACCGCATTTCGCACTGAATCCGATCGACAAGACCCAGGAACGCCTGCGCCTGCTGACGCGCCTGATCAAACGCAAGGATGTCACCGGCCTGGTCAATGCCTGCGACGCGGGGCGCGAGGGCGAGCTGATTTTCCGCTACGTCGCCCAACATGCCCTGGGTGAGAAACAAAAGCCGACTCGTCGCCTCTGGCTGCAATCGATGACCGCGACGGCGATCCGCGACGGCTTTGCCCACCTGCGCACCGACCAGGAAATGCAGCCCCTTGCAGACGCCGCACGCTGCCGCTCGGAGGCCGACTGGCTGATCGGCATCAACGGCACGCGCGCCATGACGGCCTTCAACTCCAAGGAAGGCGGCTTCTACAAGACACCGGTCGGCCGCGTGCAAACGCCTACGCTGGCCATCATGGTCGAGCGCGAAGCCCGCATCCGTGCCTTCGTCTCGCGCGATTTCTGGGAAGTGGAGGGCGAGTTCCAATGCGTCGCCGGCACCTACCGCGGCCGCTGGTTCGACGAGAAGTTCAAGAAGTCCGATGCTCCGTTGCCAGACGAGCACGCCAAGGCCGAACGCCTTTGGGACAAAGCCAAAGCCGATGCAATCCGCAAGGCCTGCCTTGGCCAGCACGGCGCGGTGGAAGAGGAAAGCAAGCCCAAGACCGAGGCCTGCCCGATGCTCTACGATCTCACCAGCCTGCAGCGCGAAGCCAACGGCCGCTTTGGCTTCAGTGCCAAAAATACGCTGGGTATCGCCCAGGCGTTGTATGAACGGCACAAAGTGTTGACCTATCCGCGTACCGACAGCCGCCACCTGCCCGAGGACTACATCGGCACAGTCAAGGAAACGCTCTCGGCGATGGCCGGCACCCCCTACGCGACCTTCGCCGGCGCCGTGCTGAAGAACGGCTGGGTGCACCCGAACAAGCGCATTTTCAACAATGCCAAGGTCTCCGACCACTTTGCCATCATCCCTACCGGCGCCGCGCCAAAGAGCCTGTCGGAACCGGAACAGAAGATCTACGACCTGGTCACCAAACGCTTCCTGGCGATTTTCTATCCGTCAGCCGAGTACAACATCACCACCCGCATCACCCGCGTCGAGAAGGAAGCCTTCAAGACCGAGGGCAAGGTGCTGGTGACACCGGGCTGGCTCGCCGTGTATGGCAAAGAGTCGCAGGAGACCCGCGAAGAGGCCGGCGAGAACCTGAACCTGCCGCCGCTGGAAAAGGGCGAGCGCATCTGGGCCAAGGATGTCGAGGTCAAGGGCAAGGCCACCCAGCCGCCGCCGCGCTTCTCGGAAGCCACGCTGCTCACCGCCATGGAAGGCGCCGGCAAGCTGATCGAGGACGAGGAAATGCGCGAGGCCATGTCCGAGCGCGGCCTCGGAACGCCGGCCACGCGCGCGGCCACCATCGAAGGCCTGATCGCAGAGGAATACGTGCATCGCAATGGCCGCGAACTGCAACCGACGGCCAAGGCGTTTTCGCTGTTGTTCGCGCTGGAGCAGTTGCAGGTCGTCGAAATCCGCTCGCCGGAACTGACCGGCGAATGGGAATACAAGCTCAAGGAAATGGAGCAGGGCCGCCTCTCGCGCGACGAGTTCATGAATCACATCATGGATCGGACGCGCGTGATGGTCGAGCGCATCAAGACCGGTGAGTTCGCCGATCCCGACTTCGGCACGCTGAAAACGCCCTGCCCGCGCTGCGGCGCGAAGATCCATGAGGGCTACAAGCACTTCACCTGCGAAAATTGCGACTACAAGCTGTGGAAAGTGGTGGCCAGCCGGCAGTGGGAAACCTCCGAGATGGACGAGTTGCTTTCCAAGCGCGTGATCGGCCCCCTGCAAGGTTTCCGCAGCAAGATGGGGCGCGCCTTCGCGGCGATGATCAAGCTCAAGGACGACCACATGCCGGAGTTCGATTTCGGCCAGTCCGATGCCGACGCCGATGCCGAAGAAGTGGATTTCTCCACCCAGGAAACGCTTGGTGCCTGTCCCAAGTGCGCCAGTCGCGTCTTTGAACACGGTATGTCCTATGTCTGCGAGAAGAGCGTGGGCGCGGGACGGACCTGCGATTTCCGCTCCGGCAAGATCATCCTGCAACAGGAAATCGGTCGCGCCGACATGCAGAAGCTGTTGACGACCGGCCGCACCGACCTGCTCAAGGGCTTCATCTCGAACAAGACGCGGCGCAAGTTCTCGGCCTTCCTGGTGCGTGATGCCAAGACCGGAAAGGTCGGTTTCGAGTTCGAGCCAAGGAAGCCAAAAGCGGCGCCCAAGGCTGCACCCAAGGAAGTTGCGGGCGCGGAACCGGCAGCCAACGAACCGGTGCTGAAAAAGGCCGCGGCGAAAAAGCCCGTGGCAAAAAAGACCGCAGCAACAGTCGGCGCTGGAGACACGGCGAAGAAAGCGGCGCCGAAGAAAGCGGCGGCAAAGAAGCCTGCAGCAAAGAAGGCGGCCGCAAAGAAAGCCTGATGGAGGAGCCGGCGACGCTCACCCGCGCCGTACTCGAATTCTGGTTCCAGCCGGCCGGCGGCTACCGGCCGGAATGGTTCCGCAAGGACGAAGCCTTCGACGCCGCGATCCTCCAGCGCTTCGGCGGGGACGTCGAAGCGGCGCTGGTCGGCGATGGCCCGGTCGAAGCGACGGATACGGACTTGCTGGCGCGCATCGTCGTTCTCGACCAATTCACCCGCAACATCTTTCGCGGCACGCCGCGCGCCTTTGCCGGCGACACGCAAGCGCTGGCGATCGCCACGGCGCTGGTCGGCGCGGGTCGCGACAAAAACCTCACTCCCTGGCAGCGCTGGTTCGCCTACCTGCCCTTCGAGCACAGCGAAGCCGTGGTCGAACAGGAGCGCTCGGTGGCGCTATTCACGGCTTTGGCGCGCGAGATGCAAGTTGACGCCTTCGACAGTGCCCTCGATTACGCGCTGCGACACCGCGAGGTGATCGCCCGCTTCGGCCGCTTTCCGCATCGGAACGCCATCCTCGGCCGAGTAGCGACGGCGGAGGAGATCGGCTTTCTGGAGCAGCCGGGTTCGTCGTTCTGACCCAATCGCAAGTTCGGGCGGCCTGAAACCCGCCCGCCGGCCGGTCTGGGCTGCAATTCCAGTTCTGGCAAGTTGAACCCACCCTGTGACTACGTAAAGACCGCAGTTTTTTCCCAATCCGCAATTGACCTAGGTCAATTGTGCATTGCACAAAACGCGTACCTTGCCCGCTATACCGCGATGTATGTTCGCATCGCAGTTTTTGCCAATAGCTTTTCAAGGGAGTAAGGATCATGTCAAAAGCAAGCATTGTGGGTGCCTACAACACCGAATTCGGGGCCTTCGTCAGGAAGGACAAGGCCACGGGCCTCGTCACCGACACCAAGAGCTACTACGATCTGCTGATTGAAGCCGGTCGCGGTGCAATAAAGGATGCGGGGCTCGATCCCAAGGATATCGATGCCGTATATGTCGGCTCCTGTTCGCCCGGGTCCTTCATCAACCAGGAGCACGTCGCACCGATCGCGGCGGAGATCGATCCCGCGCTGCGCTTCAAGCCCATGACCCGCTGCGAGTGCGCCTGTGCGTCTTCCTCGGTGGCCCTCTACGACGCCGTGTATGCGATCGAAGCCAACCGCTACAAGAATGTTCTGGTGATCGGCGTCGAAAAGATGAACCTGCTGCCCACGCCGCAGATGACCCATGTGCTGGCCTGCTCGTCGCACTGGCCCAGTGAAGGTTCCAAGGGCTGGTCCTTCCCCATGCTGTTCGCCGCCTACGCCAAGGGCTACCAGGCGCAGTACGGCATTTCCAACGAAGACCTTGAGCGCATGCTTTGGACCGCCGGCGCCCTGTGCTACAAGAACGGTGCCGAGAATCCGCTGGCCCATGTGCGCAACGGCCCCGCGACGGTCGAGGAAATCATCAAGCTCAACGAGCTCGATGCCCGCGGCCGGTGCAAGAACATGATGATCGCGCCGCCGCTGCGGCTGCACGATTGCTCGCTGGTTACCGACGGCGCCGCCGCCGTGGTGATCACCCAGACCAGCAACGTCAGCAACAAGAAGCGGGCCGTCGAAATCGCCGGCATCGGCCACTCGGCCGAGCGCCTGCCGGAAAACGTCCGCCCCAACATGTACGAGCTGATGGCCGGCAAGGATGCCGCCGCCAAGGCCTACAAGGAAGCCGGCATCACCGCGGCCGACATCGACATTGCCGAGGTTCATGACTGCTTCACCATCAACCAGATCCTGTCCACCGAAGCCCTCGGCCTGTCCAAGGACGGCCGCGCCGGCTACGATTACCTCGACGGCCGCTTCACGCGCGACGACAAGGTGGCGATCAACCTGTCCGGCGGCCTCAAGTCGAAGGGCCATCCGGTGGGCGCCACCGGTGCCTCGATGCATGCGCTGATCTACAAGCAACTGATCGGCGAGGCCATCGGCGTCAAGGCAAAGAAGGCCGACGTCGGCGTGGTGTTCAACGTCGGCGGTTCCGCGGTGACGAACTGCATCACCGTGCTCAAGGCCCCCAGGTAAGCCGCCTTTTCCGAGGAAAACATCATGAAAAGTTTTACCTACAACGACACGGAGTTCTCGGTCGAGAAGGCTCAGGACCGCTGGGACATTTCCTGCAGGAAGGCCGACGGCAATGCCGCGCTGGTCGCTGCGGGCCTGTTCGCGGGACTTGCCGAGAACGAAGCCGAAGCAAAGGCGAAGGCGCTGGTTCACACCATGCTTCCGGTCGGCATCAAGATCGTCGGCCCGGACGTCGCGCATCCCAACCTGATCGGCGATCTGAAGCTGGTCGGTCCGGACGTGACGCATCCCAACTTCATTTACTGGGACAAGGACAGTTC
>CAJBYR010000187.1 GCA_903959855.1 uncultured beta proteobacterium | reverse complement strand
CCACCAGCCGCGCCCACACCGCGCTGAAGATCGCGCCGAACTACGACGGCCCGGTGGTCTATGTGCCGGACGCCTCGCGCGCCGTCGGCGTGGTGACCAAACTGCTGTCGATCGACATGCGCGACGGTTACGTTGCCGAAATCGCCGCCGATTACGAAAAGGCCCGCGCCCAGCACGCCAACAAGAAAGGCGTGGCACTAGTCTCGTTGGCCGCCGCACGCGCCAATACCGCAAAACTCGATTACGCCCCGGTCAAACCGAAACAGCTCGGCGTCACTGCACTGAAGAACCTGGACCTGGCAGAGATCGCGAAATACATCGACTGGACACCCTTCTTCCAGACCTGGGACCTGGCCGGGCGTTTCCCGCAGATCCTCGATGACGCTATCGTCGGCGAGGCCGCGCGCAATGTCTTCCACGACGCCCAGGCCATGCTTGGACAGATCATCGATGAAGACTGGCTGACGGCCAATGCCGTGTTCGGTCTGTTCCCGGTGACGCGCGAAAACGAGGACATTGCCTTCCTCGTCGACGGCTTGCCGGCCTTCACTTGGCACGGCCTGCGTCAGCAACAGGAGCGCCCCGACGGCAAGCCGCAGCAGAGCCTGGCCGACTTCGTCGCGCCGGCTGGCGACTACGCTGGCGCATTTGCGGTTACCGCCGGCCTCGGCATCGAGAAGAAGCTCGCCGAGTTCGCGGCGCAACACGACGACTACCGCGCCATCATGCTCAAGTCGCTCGCGGACCGACTGGCCGAAGCCGCCGCCGAGTGGCTGCACCGCGAAGTACGCACTAACTTCTGGGGCTACGCCGCAGACGAGGCGTTGGACAGCACCGATCTGATCGCCGAAAAGTATCGCGGCATCCGCCCGGCGCCCGGTTACCCGGCCTGCCCCGACCATACGGCCAAGGGTGGCTTGTTCAGGCTGCTCGACGCCGAAACCCATGCCGGCATGGGCCTCACCGAAAGCTTTGCGATGATGCCGGCGGCCTCGGTGGCCGGTTTTTACCTCGCCCATCCTGATGCACGTTATTTCGCCATCAGCAAGATCGATCGCGACCAGCTTGAAGATTGGGCGAAACGTGCCCACTATCCGATACCAGAAGCCGAAAAATGGCTCGCCCCTTTGTTATGACCCCAATGAGGAACCCCGCATGCAGGAGACCCCGACCCACCTTCCCGAGCGCTTGAGCTTTAACGACGCCGTGGCCTACGTGCAGCAAACCGGAAAAGCGGCCTTCGCCGCAATGCCGGTGTTCGGCGACGATGGCGACGACGAGAACGCCACGGCCGAGGGCGCGCGCGTCTTCCTGCTGCTGCCCGACGAGGACGAAGGCTGGCTGCTGCGCTTCATTGCCGGCCCCTTTTTCACTTCAGCCTATGCTGCCAACGATTTGATCCCGGCCGAGGAAATCCCCGACCGCGTGCGCGAACTGCTTTTCATGCCGACGCGCTGCGAGGACGACTGGCTCACCGACCAGTTGCAGATCCTGTTGGGGAAGCTGACCCAGGCCGCCGGCATCGGCGAGCAGATGCCCGACTACAAGGCGCAGCCGGCGAAGGGCGCAGGACCCGAAGCGGTGTTTCCGGTGTCATTCATCGGCGGCCTGACGAAGCCGCACTGAGTCTGGCGCGAGAAGCGCGGATCAGACGCCCCAGACCACCGGCTTCTGTTTCTTCAACGACCACTCCAGCAATTCCAGCAACGGCAATGCACGCTGGCTGAGGCTGACGAAGGGGCGGCTGCCGCCATCTGCAGCCTTCTCGGTCTGCGGCAAGTCCTCCGGACTCTTGCCGGCGCGATCGCGCCTGTCTTCCTCAATCGCCGCCTTGATCCGGGCTATGGCATCGGGCAACTGCTCGACGGTGACGATGCCCTTGTCCGTGGGTTCCTTGCCCATCAGCTTCATCATGCGCTGGGCGACGTCGCCGAACATGATGACGTCACCGGAAGCAGGGGACTGAAAAGTAACGATCACAGTTTCAACTCCTTCAGCCAATCGAGGATTTGCTGCGCCGGCTTCTGCCAGTCCTTCTCCAGCATCATCCCATGGCCCATGGCGGGAAATATGTTCGCTTCCACACCATAGGAGTGCGCCGTCATTTCCACCAGCGAGGCCGGGATCAGGTGGTCGAACTCGGCGCCCTGGACCAGCAGTGGCGTGCGCTTGATGCGGCTGGTGCGCGGCATGCCGAACAGCGACATGTCCCAGATCGCGCGGTGCGATTCCGACTGCGAGTTCTTGTAGTAGCGCTTGAGGTCGTCGCTCGACACCTCCTGCGCGAACAGCGCCTCACGCAGCGTTTCGATCGAACTCTTGCCGCCGCTCATCAGGTTGTTCATGTCCTTCATCAGGCTGGGCTTGGAGAACATCAGGCCGAACGCGGCCGACATCAGGCCCTGCGGCGGTACTGCGCACATCAGCACGGCGCCCGGCGCAACATGGTCTTCGAGGTATTTCTGCACCACGAAGCCGCCCATCGAATGCCCGATCAGCACCGGCGGCGCCGGCATGCTGTCTACCATCTTGACCACGTCGCTCACGTAATCGGCGATCGAAAAACTGTCGAGGTGGCGGCGCCCCGGCGAACCGCCGTGCCCGGAGAGGCTCAACGCATGCGCCGCGTAACCGGCCTTGGCGAAGAACGGCAGGAAATGGTCTTCCCAGCACCAGGCCGCGGCATAGGCACCGTGGATGAACAGCAGCGGCGTCGGCTTGGCCTTGCCCGAAGGCAGGCACGTGAGGACTTCATTGGCCTCAGAGCGGGAGGAGTTCATTGTCGGGGTGGATGGAAGCGAGGGGAAACAGCCGTTTTTCGGGGGTCATCTGCCGCGGCTGCGATTTAATATGCTGTTTTGCCCAATTCTACCGCGCACCCCTCATGCTGAAGTGGCTGATCGTCCTGTTTGCCGCCGTACTCGTGGTCGGCCTGCTGCAACCCCGGGCCGGGCGTCTGCTGCCGCTGGGCCGCCTGCCGGGAGATTTGCGCTTCCGCCTGCGCGGCAAGGAGTATTCCTTTCCCTTTGCCTCCGCGGTAGTTTTTTCGCTGATCGCCGGCCTTATCGGCTGGCTGCTATAGCGCCGGCAGGCGCTTGATGGCCTCGACGCGCGCTGCCGCCACCGCACGGGCAATGGCCGTAGCCTTGGCGGTGCCTGGCTCCGTGACTGCGCGCGCTATGGCGCCGGCGTCGACCCCGCGCACCGCAGCGAGCGTCGCGCGCCACGTCGTCGCGGCGGCGTAGGGGCGCTCTTCCCAGCCGAGACGACCGCGATGGTCGGCCTCGCAGGCCAGCAGGATCAGCTCAAAGCGCTCCGGGCGGCGCAGCGCGTCGCAACGCTCCAGTATCGTCAGCCTGGTATCGGCCCGCAATTCATCGACGCGATGCATGTCACCGTGGAAACGCGCCGCCAGCCGGGCGACGTCGCGGCATTCGATGGGCACGCGCAAGCGCTCGCAGATCGCCTCGACCAGGGCCACACTTCTGGTTTCGTGCCCGTGGTGGCGCGGCAGGATGTCGGCGGGTGTGCGCGCCTTGCCCAGGTCGTGGGTCAGGGCGGCGAAGCGCGCCGGGAGTTCCGCGCCGAGGCACGCCGCCATGTCGACCACCATCATCACATGGACGCCGGTATCGATTTCCGGGTGGTAGTCGGCGCGCTGCGGGATGCCCCACAAGGCGTCAAGCTCCGGCAATAGCCGCGCCAGCGCTCCGCAATCGCGCAGCACCAAGAACATGCGCGAAGGGCGGTCTTCCATCAGGCCGCGCGCCAGTTCCTGCCAGACGCGCTCGGCGACCAGAGCATCGACTTCGCCAGCGGCGACCATCTCGCGCATCAGGGCCATGGTTTCCGGTGCGACCGTGAAGTCGGCAAAGCGCGCGGCAAAGCGGGCCACGCGCAGGATGCGCACCGGGTCTTCGGCGAAGGCCGGCGAGACATGGCGCATCACGCGCGCGGCGATGTCGGCGCGGCCACCATGGGGATCGATCAGCGCGCCACTTTCGTCCTTGGCGATGGCATTGATGGTCAGGTCGCGGCGCAGCAGGTCGTCTTCCAGGCTCACCTCGGGCGAGGCATGGACCACGAAGCCGGTGTAGCCCGGCGCGGTCTTGCGCTCGGTGCGCGCCAACGCGTACTCCTCGTGGCTTTTCGGATGCAGAAAGACAGGGAAGTCGCGGCCGACCTGGACGTAGCCCTGGGTTTGCATCTGCTCGGGCGTGGCACCGACCACCACCCAGTCGCGGTCCTTCACCGGCAGGCCGAGCAGTTCGTCGCGAACGGCGCCGCCGACGACGTAGGCTTTCATCCGTCGCCCAGGTAGGTCGGCGCGATGTTTTCCAGCGCCGTGGCGGGGCGACCGAAGGGCAGGCCGCAGCCCGCGTCGCACACGCTGGGCACACGCATGGAGCGGATGTTGTCGCGCGTCATCGGCCCGTTGGGGATGAACTCCATGGCCCAGGCCTGCAGCCAGCCGACGAACTCGGGGATGCCGAACACCGCGCGTGGATGGCCGGACGCGGCGGTGGCGTAGCGCACCAGTTCGGCCAGTGCGTACTGCTTCGGCCCGCAAAGATCGTAGGCCATGCCGATGCTTTGGGAATTCTCAAGGCTGTCGGCTACCACCGCCGCCACGTCCTCGACCCAGATGGGCTGGAAGCGCGCATCGGCACCGGCCAGCGGAAAGAAGGGAGCGATCTTAGCCATCTTGGCAAACAGGGTCAGGAAGGAATCGCCGCGGCCGAAGATCACCGAGGGACGGAAGATCGTCAGGTCGAGCCCGGCCGCCTGCAACGCCTCTTCGCCCGCCGCCTTCGAGCGCAGGTAGCCGGAAGGCGCATCCGTTGCCGCCCTGAGCGCCGAGACATGCAGCAGGCGGCGGACGCCGGCAGCCTTGGCGGCGACAGCAATCTTTTGCGGCAGTTCGACATGGGCGCGGGCAAAGCCTGCACCATACGGCTCGCCTTCACCCCCCTTGAGAATGCCGACCAAGCTGATGACGGCGTCCTGGCCCTTGACCAGCCGGGCCAGCGTCGCCGGGTCATGCACGTCGGCCTCGACCACGCGTGCGGTCGGCAGCACGGTGAGGTGCCTGGCACCCGCCTCGCGCCGCGTCGGCAGCGTGAAGCAAGAGTCGGCGCTGGCGGGACGGCGCGCCAGCTCACGGACGATAGCGCTACCCAAAAAGCCGGTGCCGCCGATGACGAGAATGTTTTTCATGAACCCACCCCCCTGCCCCCGCCCCAAGGGCAGGGGTGACTATGGTTCCCGGCTTCGCCGCTCCGTGTTGTTGGCTGCGCCCCCCTTGGGGCGGCCCTGCGGGGCGCACTCACGGTAATTGCTCCACTCCGTTTTCACCCTGGCCACGCGCGCGTATCGTGCCCAGCCGGCCTTTGAGCGACTGCGGACGGCCGTCGAACAGCACGTTGTAATACACGGCGTTGCTCATGACCTTCTTGACGTAATCGCGGGTCTCGCTGAACGGTATGGTTTCGGCATAGATCGCGCCTTCCAGCGGCTGGTCGGCGCGCCAGCGCCGCGCACGCCCCGGGCCGGCGTTGTAGGCGGCGGAAGCCAGCACCGGATGGTTGTCCAGCGAATCGAGCACCATCTTCATGTAATGGGTGCCGAGCGTGACGTTGGTGTCCATCTCGGTGACGCGACTGGGATGGAAGCCGGTCAGATTGATCTTCTTTGCCACCCACTTCGCCGTTGCCGGCATCAGCTGCATCAGGCCCTTGGCGCCGACGGAGGATTTGGCGTTCATGACGAAGCGCGATTCCTGGCGCATCAGGCCATACACCCAGCCGTTGTCCAGCGCCAGCTGGTCGGCCTTCGGTCGCACCTGGTCGCTGAAAGGCGCCACGTAGCGCAGGCTGTAGTTGTGCTGCTTCAGGGTACGGTCGGCGGTATTTATGGCGCGGTCCCAGACTTCATTGCGGTGGGCGAATTCGGCGGCGGCCAGCAGGGCCCTGTCGTCCATACCGCGCAGCGACCAGACCCACTCGCGCACGCCCTCGATGCGCATGTCGGTGCGCATCAGCGCCAGTGCACGCCGGAAGCCGGGGTTCGCTCCCGCCACGGCAAGTTCTTCGGCGCTCGGCGCGGAAGCGCGCGGCGGCACTTCGATGGCGCGACCGAGTTCCTCGTCGGCAAGGTTGCCGTAGAAGTTCGGCTGGCCACCGATCTTCAGGTAGTTCGCACGCGCATCGTCGCTGTGCCCGGCTGCGGCCAGCGCCCGCCCGTGCCAGTAGATCCAGTCCGGTTGCGCGGCAAGTGCCGGCGGCATGGCCGGGATCACGGCGCCTACGGTCGCCCAGTCGTTGGCGCGCAGCGCGGCACGGACCCACCAGGCCCGCTGCTCATCCGCAAGCGGCGTCCCCGCCGTCTTGCCATACCAGGACAATGCCTCCGGCAAGTGGCGCTGCGCCGCCTGCAGGGCGATCTGGCCCCAGGCGTAGGCGCGCTCCTCCTCGGCAAATCGCGATTCGATGCGGGCAAAGCGCCGGGCGGCGTCCTGCGGATCGTTGCGTGCCAGGCGCTGCACGGCAAACAACGCAACTTCACGACCGCCGCGCCTGGCATCCCAGCCGGCCGGCAACTTGTCGAGATGTCGTGCCGGCGACTGGGCGATCGATTCCAGGCCACGCCCGTCCCAGCCCTGGGTGGCCGGCAGGTAGGCGGCTGCGCTGCGCGCCGCGCCGACGCGCTTGGCCTCGAACATGCGCCGTACGCGCTGCCAGACTTCCTCGACGCTCAGGCCGCCTGCCGCCACCAGCTGATCGACCAGCTGCTCGCAGGCTTGCGGCAGATCCTGACCGCCGGTCCAAAGCGGACGCACCATTTCCGCTGCATTGTTCGCTTGCGCGGCATAGCAGTTGATCTCGGCGTCCGGCAGCGCCAGGGCCGGCAGCTCGCGCCGGAAGCTTTCCCAGTCGGCCTTCCTGCCCAGGCTGCGCAACCAGTCGCCGCGCAGCTTTTCGGCAAGATAGGCACCGGGATGCCGCGCCAGGTAGTCGGCAACACCGCCGGCATCGCCGTCATCGAGCTTCAACCGCAAGGACCAGTACTCTGCCCAGGCCAGCAGGGGATGTCCCTGCAGGGCATCGATCTGGCGCGCCAGACGCACGCGCTCGCCATTGCGATAGGCATCGCGCGCTGAAAGGAAGGCCAGGTCGCCGCGCTCGGCGGGTGCTGCCATTGCCGGCAGGCTCGCGAGCAGCGCCAACACGGCCAGCACGCTGCGGTAAATCAGAGGTTTGCGCTTATAGTTCATCAGGAATTTCGTTTCGACACTACTCACATTAACGTTAGCACATGAATGCGCTGCCACCGTCGCCGGAACACGATGCCGATTGCTCGGCTGTTCGTGCTGCGCTGCGCCGCGAAAAGCTGGCGGCGCGCCTTGCGCTGACGGCTGCGGACAACGCGGCGCTCTCGACTCGCGTGGCCGTCCATCTTGCGACCCTGCTTGACACCCTGCCGCCACAGACCCTGGCCTTCTGTGCCCCGGTGCGCGGCGAATTCGATGCGGGCCCACTGGTCGGCGGGCTGCTGGCCAAGGGATGGAAGGCGGCAATGCCGGTGGTCGTCACCCCCGGCGCGCCGATGATCTTCCGCGCCTGGACACCGGCTTGCCCAATGAGCGCGGACCGCCACGGCATCCCCATCCCGCGCGACGGCCCCGAGGTCGATCCGGACATTGTGCTGCTGCCGCTGGTGGCCTTCGATGTCGCCGGCTATCGCCTTGGTTACGGTGGTGGTTACTTCGACCGCACCCTGGCCACAAGGGTTCCGCGCGCCGTGGCGATTGGCGTCGGCTTCGAGTTGGGGCGGGTCGCCGACATCCGGCCGCAGGCGCACGACGTGCGCCTCAATGCGGTAGTCACCGAGGCTGGCGTGTTCAGGCCCTGACCGCGCCGGCCAGACGGTTCAGGGCCTCGTCGAGCAGGGCCCGCCGCGTACCGAAGTTGAGCCGCACGAAACCCGGCGCGCCAAAATCGGCACCGTCGGAAAGCCCCAATCCGTGCTGCTCGAAATACTTTGCCGGGTTGGCGATGCCATGGTCCGCGGCAAATTCGCGCGCATCGATCCACGCCAGGTAGGTGGCTTCGATCGGCCGCATGTCGAGCCCGGGCAAGGCGGCTACCGCGCGTTCGACGGCGCGGGCATTGCCGCGCAGGTAGTCGAGCAGCGCCGCGTGCCAATCATCGCATTGCCCTAGCGCGGCCTCGGTCGCGACCATGCCCAGTGCATTGACATGGGGCACGATGCCGCTCATCGCGGCACGAAAACGCCGCCGCAAGACCGGGTCGGAAATAATCGCGAAGGCCGCACCGAGGCCGGGAATGTTGAAGGTCTTGGACGGCGCCATCAGGGTGATGGTACGTGCCGCGATCTCGGGTGAAAGGCTGGCCAGAGCGCGGTGGCGGCAGGCCGGATCGAGCAACAGGCCGTTATGAATCTCGTCGGAACACAGTACCAGGTCATGCTTCCCGGCCAGCGCCGCGATCTGCCACAACTCATCCTCGCTCCACACGCGGCCGGTCGGATTGTGTGGGTGGCAAAGCAGGAACAACTTTGCCCTGCTGCCCTTGAGCACGCCATCGACGCCCGGGAAATCCCACAGCCAGCCGGCGGAATCGCGCACCAGCGGCAGGCTGGCGACGCGCCGGCCGGAGTCGACCGGCGAAGCAAGGAAGGGCGGATAGATCGGCGTTGCGGTGAACACCGCGTCGCCCGGTTCGCCGACGGCGCGGCAGGCGACGTTGAGCCCCGACACCAGGCCGGGCAGCCAGACGATCCATTCCGGCGCGACGGCCCAGTCGAACTTGCGCGCCAGGTAAGTCACAACGGATTCGGTCTGGCTGGCGGTCGGCAGGTTGTAGCCGAACACGCCGTGATCGATGCGCTGGTGCAATGCCGCCGCCACCGGGGGCGGCACGGCGAAATCCATGTCCGCCACCCACAGCGGCAGCACGCCGGCCGGGTACTTCGCCCACTTCATCGAGTCGCTGCCGGCGCGCTCCACCGGCGTGTCAAAATCGAAAGCCACCTTATCCCAGGAAAAGGCGGTAGGCCGGGTTTTTAGACTCGTCCCAATAGCGGTATCCGAGGCTCTTGAGGAAGACGCGGAAGTCCTTCATCTCCCTGGGCGGGACTTCCATGCCGACCAGCACTCGGCCGTAGTCGGCGCCATGATTGCGGTAGTGAAACAGGCTGATGTTCCAGCCCGCGCTCATGCAGTTGAGGAAATTCATCAGCGCCCCGGGACGCTCGGGGAATTCGAAGCGGTAGAGCAGTTCGTTCGACTTGACGCCACTGAGCTGCGGCGCATGGCCGCCGACCAGATGGCGGACGTGGTTCTTGGCCATCTCGTCGTCGGTCAGGTCGAGCGTGGCATAGCCGTGCCTGGTCAACTGCTCGACCAGGCGTGTGGACTCGACGCGGTCGGCCACCTGCAGGCCGACGAAGACATGCGCCTCGCCGGCGTCGTGGTAGCGGTAGTTGAACTCGGTGATGTTGCGCTTGCCGATCAGGCCGACGAATTTTTTGTAGGCGCCGGGCTTCTCCGGCAGGGTTACGGCGAGCACCGCCTCGCGCTGCTCGCCGACCTCGGCGCGCTCGGCGACGAAACGCAACCGGTCGAAATTCATGTTGGCGCCCGAAGCGATAGCGACCAGGGTCTGGCCCTGCGCCTTGTTGCGCCGCGCCCATTCCTTGGCCCCGGCCACGGCCAGCGCGCCGGCGGGTTCAAGAATCGAGCGCGTGTCCTCGAACACGTCCTTGATCGCGGCGCAGATGGCATCGGTATCGACCAGCACCATTTCGTCCACATATTCCTGGCAGAGGCGGAAAGTCTCCTGGCCGACGTACTTGACCGCCGCGCCGTCGGCGAACAGGCCCACGGATTCGAGACGCACGCGCTTGCCGGCCTTGAGCGAACGGTCCATGGCATCGGCATCCATGGCCTCGACGCCGATGATCTTGGTGCCGGGACGCAGGCGCTTGATGTAGGCCGCCACGCCGGCGATCAAGCCGCCGCCGCCGACGCAGCAGAACACGGCGTCGATCGGGTCGGGATGCTGGCGCAGGATCTCCATGCCTATCGTGCCCTGGCCGGCAATCACGTCCGGGTCGTCGAAGGGATGGACGAAACACAGCTTCTGCTTCTTCTCCAGTTCCAGCGCATGAGTGTAGGCGGCATCGTAGGAGTCACCCGCCAGCACCACTTCGCCGCCGCGCTTCTTCACCGCATCGATCTTGATCTGCGGCGTCGTCGTCGGCATCACGATCACCGCGCGGATGCCCAGCTTCTGGGCCGACAGCGCCACGCCCTGGGCATGGTTGCCGGCCGAAGCGCAGATCACGCCGCGCTTGCGTTGCGCCGGGGACAGGTGGGCGATCTTGTTGTAGGCGCCGCGCAGCTTGAAGCTGAACACCGGCTGCATATCCTCGCGCTTGAACAGAATCCGGTTGCCGCTGCGCGCCGACAGGATGGGCGCCAGCTCCAGCGGCGTTTCGATGGCTACGTCATAAACGCGGGCGTTGAGGATTTTTTCGAGGTAGTCCATGACGGCGGTGTGAAAGGTTCGACAACCACAGAGGGTAACATGGGCATGGGCGCATTCTCGCCCATGCGACGGCTGCGAAGGAGCTTGCCTGGGTGCAGGGCCAGGGCCGGAGCATGAAAACTCGTTCACAGTCAGCGACTTATGACATGGGGTTGTAAGCCCTGATGAAATCGCGTCTACTCTCGACATTTGGGGTCGAGGGATGGACGAAAACGCGATCGAGGGGCTGATTGAGCGGTTTGGTGATCTGCCGGATTCACGGGTGGAAGGGCGTACGGACCATGACCTCTTGGACGTGGTGGTGCTTGCACTGTGCGCGGTCATGTCAGGCGCGGAAGGCTGGGACGATATCGAGGACTGGGGGCGAGCGCGGGAAACCTGGATGCGACGGTATCTGGGGCTGCGCAACGGCATCCCCGGCCACGACACCATTCGACGGGTCTTTGAAGCGATCTCGCCAAGTGAGCTGGAAACCCGCTTCGAGCAATGGATGGGAGCCCTCTGTCCGGCGGTGGCCGGGCGCGTGATTGCCATCGACGGCAAAGCCCTGCGCGGCTCTGGGCGTTCCGGACGTGGGCTGCGGGCCTTGCATCAGGTGTCGGCCTATGCCGCCGACTACGGCTTGACCCTGGGACAACGCGCCTGCGAGGAGAAATCGAACGAAATCACGGCGATCGAGGAATTGCTTCCCGCGCTGGCCCTTGAGGGGGCCGTCGTGACGATAGACGCCATGGGGTGTCAGACGGCGATTGCTGGTCAGATCGTGGCCGGCGGTGGTGACTACGTGCTGGCGGTCAAGGACAATCAGCCGCAGTTGGCTGAAGCCCTGCGGGACTTCTTCACGAGCCTGAATGCGCCGGGCTACCCGCGGCGGGAGGTTTCGCACTACGACACACTGGACAAGGGACATGGCCGGATCGAAACCCGGCGCTGTGTCGCGGTCGCCAATCTTGACTGGCTCGACCTGCTCGGCCTGAAGGCGCGCTGGCCGAAGCTGGCCTCGGTGGCCTGCATTGAATCCACACGAGAGATGGCTGGAAAGGTCGAATCCGAGAAGCGCTTTGTGATCAGCTCGCTGCCGGCCGACAGCCGCCGCATCCTGCATGCCGCCCGGGCCCACTGGGGTATCGAAAACGGACTGCACTGGTGCCTCGACGTTACCTTTGGCGAGGACGCCAGCCCGATCCGATTGCGCAACGCCGCGCTCAACTTCTCCTTCCTGCGCCGCCTTGCCATCAATCTGTTCCGCGCCGATAAGTCGCGCTCCACCAGTCTCCCCAAAAAGCGCAAGGCCGCCGCTTGGAATCCAGACTACCTCGCTACCGTATTGCGATTACGGGAGATTTGATGCTCCGGCCCTGCAGATGCGTCGAATCTTCGCGCATGATGCCGGCGAACTATCTGATGGCATTTCACTTCACTTTTGGTATTGTGTTTCGTGTTTGGGGTAACCACAATTGCGTTCTGCGCGCGGTGATGCCATCGACTGGCCGAACGCCTGCGT
>CAJBYR010000186.1 GCA_903959855.1 uncultured beta proteobacterium | reverse complement strand
CGGTGGCATGATTGCCTGGTCCAAGGGCGATACCCAGCTGACCGAGGGGCGCGCAATTGCCGGTGAGGCCTCGCTCGTTGCCGCGGCAAAGCATGCGCTGGCGGACACCCGAGTTGCCGAAAGACGCCAAAAAAGCATTGATTGGGCACCGGCTCCCGATTCGACCTGGCAGCTGCTGGACCTGATCGAAGCGCAGCTGGCGCGGGTTCATGCGCAGCAGGGCCATCTCGTTGAAGCGGAACTGGTAGCCCGGGCCATGCTGGTGCGCAATCTTGAGCGACTGGGACGGGACGCGCCATCAACCGCGGTATCCCTCGCGGTGCTCGGTGAAGTCCTGATTGCGCAACAGCGCTGGCGGGAAGCGGCGGCGCTGGCCGATGTGGCCGCGATTGCGCTGGAAAAGGCGGGAGCAAAAGTCAGCTCCGGATACGCATTCCTGGCCGAACGTGTCCGCATCGACAGCCGGCTCGGTGCCGGCGACTGGAAAGCCGCGACTGCTTTGATCGACGGCTTGCGCAGCCGGTTGGCCGACGAGAAGATCATGCTGCGCGCCACCGAGCGCCGCGGCGCCTGGGGGCTGGCGCTGGTGCGCGATGGCCGCGCGCCCGAGGCCTCGGGTTGGCTGGAAAGGCTTTGGATCGAGCACCAGCGCGTGTATGGTGCGGATCGCTATGAAACAGCCGAGTCGCGCGGCTTGCTGGGTTTGGCCCTTGCGGCTCAGGGCAAGCGCGACGAGGCCTATGAGGCGCTGGCCGCTGCCATGCCGGTCCTGCTCGCTCCGGCCAAGGGCACCGAGGCCGATGCCGAGGACGGACTCCGGCGGCTCAATCGCCGGGCGATTGTCGAAGCCTGGATCGGCTTGCTTTATGACATCCAGGGGACACCGCTGGCGATGGCGAAGGGCATCGATGCGGCTGCCGAGGCGTTCCGGATGGCCGACAGCCTGCGCGGCGGCAGCCTGCAGTCGGCAGTTGCCGCGAGCGCGGCGCGCGCCCTGGCTGGCACTCCCCAGCTAGGCGATCTGATCCGCCGCGAGCAGGACGGCAAGCGCGAAATCGTGGCGATGAACAATCAGCTTGCCGCGCTGGCGCTGACGCCGGATTCCGAGGTGCGTGACAAAGCGGTGGCGGCGCTTCGCCAGCGCATCGCGGCGCTGGAAGGTGAGCGGACGGAGTTGTTCCAGCGGATCGAGCAGCAATTTCCTGACTATGCCAATCTGATAAGCCCGCGCCCCGCAGGCATGGGTGAGGTGCTCAGGGTGCTTGGTCCCCAGGAAGCCCTGATTTCAATTCTGCCGACCGAAAGCCGGACCTTCGTCTGGGTATTTGCGCCAGGCGGATTGCGGGCCTTCCATGCGTCGCCATTGGCGGCAGGCGCGATCGCATTGCGGGTCACACGTTTGCGCGAGACGCTGGACCCCGGCGACCTTGAGCTCGATCGCTTGCGACAGTTTGACCTTGAGGGGGCCCATGAGTTGTATCGCGAGCTATTGGCGCCGGTGGAACATGCATGGGGAGGTGCGAGGGAGCTTGTAATCGTTTCCGGTGGCGCGCTGGGCCAGCTGCCGCTTTCGCTGTTGCCGACCAAACCTGCCGGTGTTTTGACGCCTGCCGCGGTACCGTTTGCGGAAATGAAGCAGGTGCAGTGGCTGGTGCGTCGTGCCGCCGTCAGCAATGTGCCATCGGTGAATTCCCTGGTGCGCATGCGCGGAATGCCCGCGGGATCGCCCGCGCGCCTTGCGTTTGCCGGATTCGGTGATCCGCAGTTCGGTCCGATTGCCGCCGCACCGGCGGCGACCCGCGGATTGCGTTTGCGCAACCTTGCGGTCCCGCGCGTGGATGCTCAAACCGATAGCGTGAAAACCGTGGTTCCCTGGTTGAATTACGGAGCGCTTGCGCCGCTGCCGGATACCCGCGAGGAGGTACGGGCAATCGCCAAGGTGCTGGGTGCCGACCCTGGCCGGGATGTCTTTGTCGGGGCCGATGCCAGCCGCATCAAGGTCCGCCAGACGGATCTGAGCACGCGCAAGATCATCGCCTTTGCCACCCATGGCCTGGTTCCTGGCGATCTGCCCGGGCTGACGCAACCCGCGCTGGCGCTGGCGGCCAATGCCAATTCCGCGGAGTCGCCGCTGCTGACGCTGGAGGATGTTCTCGGGTTGAGGCTCGACGCCGACTGGGTGGTGCTTTCCGCATGCAACACGGCGGCCGGCGACGGGCAGGGGGCGGAAGCCGTTTCCGGCCTCGGGCGCGGGTTCTTTTACGCCGGCAGTCGCGCGCTATTGGTCACGCACTGGCCGGTCGAGACCGTTTCCGCGCGGGTGTTGGTTACTGATGTTTTCGATCGCTACGCGAGGGAGCCGGGCGCAACACGTTCGGTCACCTTGCAACGGGCGATGCTGGCACTGCTGGATGGCCCCGGGAATCTGGACGATCGCGGACAACCGCAGTATTCCTACGCCCATCCCATCTTCTGGGCACCCTATGCGTTGTACGGTGATGGCGCCCGGTAGGAGTGTGGCCATTCCGCTGTTCAAGCGCTTTGCCCTCATCGGTGGCTTGGCGGCAATGTACTTTATTGGCGCCGGGCCCGCGAGCGCTCAACCGGCAGGTGTTGGCGTCGCGGCGGTTCAGCCGGCAGATGCCGATCCGGCCGAGCAGGGCGACGAGGCATCGCAAAAGGCCCACCAGCAACGCCTGATGTCCCTGGCCGAGGGCGCCGGCCCGGCGGCCTTCCGCGCTGCCTTGCAGTTGCGTCAAATGCACTCGGACCTCGGCAATTCGACCAAGGCCTTGTATTACGCGCAAAAGCAACTGGCACTGGCGCAAGGGCCGGCCCAGGCGCACGGCGCCCTGATGGGCATCGTTGCGCTGAATTCGGCATTGCATCAGCTCACGGAAGCAAAAGCCGCATTGACTCAGCTTGAGCAAACCATGGAAACCCTGCGCTCGACGCGCCGCTGGGCACAAAAGCGCGATTGGTGGCAGGCTGGCCTGGCGATGGCGCGGGCATCCTACGAGATGCAGTCCGGCCACCTCGACAAGGCGGAACAGGCCTGGCAGGCCTGCAATACCTCGGCGTTGGCAGCGCTGCAAAGCGACCCCGAGCGCGAAGCCAGCCCGCTTTTCCTCGAATGCAATCGGGGGCTGCTCGGGGTGTTGCTATCCACCGGGCAGATTGCCGCGGCGGCGCAAGTGGCCGATCAGCTCCGGACCACGGCGGATCGGCTGCTGGAGGTCAAGAGCCGTCCGGGCGTGATGATCCGGGTCAATCAGGCGCTGGCGCGGCTGGCGCTGGAGCAGGGAAAGTTCGACCAGGCCGAAGCCGTCATCATCCGCACGCTGAAAGCGATCGAGGGCGGAGATCGTTCGGCATTGTCCTTGCGGGCGGTCGGATTGCTGAAAATGCATGCCGAAATCGAGATGCTGCGCAATCGGTGGGAGCGCGCACTGGAAATCCACCGGCAGCGCGAGTCCTTGTTGCGGAGTGCCGGCAGTGAGCGGGGGAATTTTGGTTTCTATTCCGTCGAGTATGCCTACACGCTGATCCGCCTGAAGCGTGCCGCCGAGGCGGTGGATCTGCTGCGGCCGATTGTGGCTGCGCGCGGGCGCGTGTATGACGAAGACTCGCTGAGCTTCTGGGAGGGGCGGGCATTTCTCGGCATTGCCCTGGCCGCCAGCGGCCAGGCAGCGGAAGCCTTGAGCCAGCTGCAGGTCGCAATTCCGCGCGTACTGGATATTTCAAGAGGCGAGCGCAGTTCCTCGGAGTCGGGGGTGCTGCGCACCGCGCGCCTGAACTGGCTGCTCGACGGATACATCAACCTGTTGGCCGGGCAAGCCCGGGCGGGAGACCAGAAAGCGCTCGACGAGTCGTTCCGCATGGCCGACCTGGCGCGCGGCTCTACCGTGCAGCGCGCGCTTGCGGCGTCGGCAACCCGTGCCACCATCGTCGATCCGGAACTCGCCGGCCTGGCGCGCGGGGAACAGGATCTGCAGCGGGAAATCAGTACGCTTGCCGATGCGATCGGAAGTCTTCTGGCGCGCGGGCGCGTGGCGGAGCAGGACAAGGTTGTAGCCGACATGCGTACCGAGCTTTCCCGGCTGCGCAAGGAGCACGCCGGCCAGCAGGCGGAGATCGATCGCCGCTTTCCCGGCTACGCGGCGCTGCTCAATCCGAAGCCGGTGAGCATTGCCACGATCCAGAAACTTCTGCGAGCCGGGGAGGCACTGGTATCGATCTACGTCGGTAGCGAGACGACCCTGGTCTGGGCCGTTCCGGCAGCCGGAAGCACCGCATTTGCGCTCGTGCCGCTGGGCGTGGCCGAGCTCAATGTCAAGGTGCGCAGCTTGAGGAAGGCGCTGGATCCGGCTGCCGAGGCCTCCGGGCGCCTGCCGAAATTTCCGTTCGAAACGGCGCATGAACTTTATCGGCAGATCCTCGCGCCGGTCGAGGCCGGCTGGAAAGGCGCGCAGGAACTGATCGTGGTACCGCATGGGCGACTGGGACAGTTGCCCTTCAGCGTGCTGACGACCGCACCGTTCCAGGCGGCGGCGGCCAAACTCCCCTACGCCGAGATGGCCGATGCGCCTTGGCTGATCAGGCAGGTCGCCATCTCACAGCTGCCTGCGGTGCTTGCCCTGCCGGCGCTGCGGTCGGGCCGGACGCGACACGCAGAGCGGCCTTTCATCGGCTTTGGTGATCCCGTTTTTTCTGTGGTCAGCGAGCGCGCTGCTTCGACGCGCGGTGCCGAAAAATTCGTGCGCCGCGGCCGCGTCAATGAGTCAGTGGCGACGGCCAATACGGACGCTGCGGAGGATCTGGCGCCGCCCATCGATTTCGGGTTGCTGCCGGCCTTGCCGGATACGGCACAGGAGATCGAGGAAGTGGCCGCCGTGCTTGCCGCCGACGCCAAACGCGACATCTACCTGCACAAGCGCGCCAGCGAGGCGCAGGTGAAGAAGGCCGACCTGGCGCCCTACCGTGTGATCATGTTTGCCACCCATGGGCTGATGAGCGGGGAAATCCCCGGGTTGCACCAACCGGCACTGGCCCTGTCGAATCCGGCGATTACCGGCGACGGCGACGATGGCATGCTCACCATGGAGGAAATTCTCGGCCTGAAGCTCAATGCCGACTGGGTGGTGCTGTCGGCCTGCAACTCCGCCGCGGCAGGTGGCGCGGCCGAGGAATCGGTCTCTGGGCTGGGACGCGCATTCTTTTATGCCGGCGCAAAATCCTTGTTATTGACGAGTTGGGCTGTGGAAACGGAATCGGCGCGCATGCTGACGACCGAAGCTTTCAGGAGGCAGGCGACCGATCGCACGCTGACACGTGCCCGTGCCTTGCAGCAATCGTCGCTGTCGCTGATGACAAAAACGGCGGACGGCAACTTCAGCTACGCCCATCCCATGTTCTGGGCGCCTTACGTGCTAGTCGGAGATGGTGGATAGCCCGATTCTGCTGTAGGCCGTGTCCTGCCCGCCATGCTCACCCACCGTTTCAGTCGGAGCGCTGGATCGTCGTTACGAAGTCCGCTTCAAGGGACAGCGCAGCGGTTCCTTCGTTGCGGACATTCGGCCTTGTGTGGCGTTGTACCTTGGCTGGCGGCAGGACTTGAGCGATACTCGGACTCTTCCCGTTAGCCAGAGTGATAGCGAAATGAAAAACCGAATTGCCCTGCTGCTGGCCTTTGGCCTGCTTTCCGAAATTTCCCTGGCCGCTGATTTCTCCAAGGCTGGAACGGAAGCCGCCGACAAGCGTTACGCCGATGACAGGAAGATTTGTGCTGACGAAACCAGCTCCAGCCTGCGCATGCAGTGCCTGCGCGATGCCAAGTCAGAGTATGACAAGGCGGTGATGTCGGCTCCGGCCAAAGCGGCCGTGGCGGGGCCTGCCGTTGCCGCTGCCCCGTGTACCAGTTGTGGCAAGGTGACGGCGGTCAAGGTCACTGAAAAGCAGGGCGAAGGCAGCGCGGCCGGCATGGTGGCCGGGGGCCTGGCTGGCGCATTGCTCGGCAACCAGATCGGCAAGGGTGGCACCCGTGACGTTGCGACCATTGCCGGCGCCGCCGGCGGCGCCTATGCCGGCAAGAAGATCGAGGGAAACATGAAGACCGTCAAGCGTTGGGACGTGTCCGTGCGCTTCGACAATGGCGATGAACGAAGTTTCAGCTTCGACAAGGATCCCGGCTTCACCGTCGGTTCGCCGATCGTCGGTACCGGTAATACCATCGTCGCCCGCTGACCATTAGGCCGCGCTGAAGTCCAGCGGATTGGCAGACAAGGGATTGGCGCAAGTCCCGGTGGTGGTTGAAAGGGCCGCGGCCAGGAAGGCGCAGATGCAGGTCAATCAGGTGAAGTTGCTGTCACCCATTCCTCGGCCTCAGAGCAACATCTACGCCGTCGGCTGGAACTACCTCGAACATTTCGAAGAAGGGAAAGACGCGCGTGCCGACATGGCCGTGGCCAAATTGCCGGACAATCCGGTGTTTTTCACCAAGGCCGCCAATACCATGAACGGTCCCATCGATCCGATTCCCTATGATGCCTCGAATTCCACGGCCACCGATCGCCGGAATTTCTAAAGCCTGACGACATCATGGAAACCGAGATTGTGGGCCTGGGTATCATCCGTAACCCGATCAAGGCCGACGCCTAGATCTTCTTCACAAACTCGGATTTCAAGGACATCGCGCCGATACCGTCGATCTTGCAGTCGATGTCGTGATCGCCTTCCACCAGGCGGATGTTCTTGACCTTGGTGCCGACTTTGAGCACCAGCGACGAGCCCTTGAGTTTGAGGTCCTTTATCACGGTGACGGTGTCGCCGTCCTTCAGCACGTTGCCGACGGCATCGCGGATTTCCTTGGCGTGTTCCGCGGCTTCGGCCGCAGCCGAGGCCGGCCATTCGTGGGCGCATTCGGGACAGACGTACATCGGGCCGTCTTCGTAGGTGAAGGCGGAACTGCATTGCGGGCAGGGGGGCAGGGTGCTCATGGCTTTCCTTGGTCAATGGCGGATTCTGTGATGGGCGTCGGGTTTACTTGCGGACCTCGACATAGCCCGGGGTGGCCGCCGCGAGGCCTGGCGGAGCAACTTTCCTTGCTGCTGGTCATGGCTAGTTCCAGCCGCCCTTCGATTTCCCCTCGAACTTTTCCCGGTCGCGGCTGAACAGTTCTTCCAGCTCCTCGCGCCCGGATTTGGCGACCGAAAGCATTTTGTTTTCGTCATGGAAATGCGGAACCAGGTCTTCCATGGTGGTGACGTTGTGATGACGGAAGGTATCCGCCATTTCGCGCGCACGGTAGGGGTCGACGCCGAGTGCCTCAAGCACGTGACGGCCGGTCTTCAGCGCCGCTTCGAAGGTCTCGCGCTCGATGACGTCGACCTGGCGCGCGCGCAACTCGACGTAGTGGCGAACATTGCGGGCGCGGGCGATGATCTTCAGATTCGGAAAATGCGCGCGCGCCAGATCGACCAGGGCCAGGCTGTCGTCGACGTCATCGATCGCGTTGACCAGCAGTCGCGCCTTGCCGGCATCGGCGGCGATCAGCAGGTCGAGCCGTGTGGCATCGCCGTAAAAGACCTTGTAGCCGAACTTGCGCAGCATTTCGATCTGGTCCGGGTCGTGATCGAGCACTACCGCGTGCATGCCGTTGGCAAACAGCAGGCGGCCGACGATCTGCCCGAAGCGGCCGAATCCTGCGATCAGCACGGCGCCGCCGGCATCTTCGTCGATGGTGTCGGCTTCGGCTTTCTGCCGCGCTGCCAGCCGGTCGGCGAGACGATCGCGGAGCACCAGCAGCAGGGGGGTGCAGGCCATGGACAGCGCCACGGCGATGGTCAGCAGGCCGCCGGTTTCGCGGTCGAGCAGGCTGGCGCTTTGCGCCGTGGCGAACACGACGAAGGCGAACTCGCCGCCTTGCGAGAGCAATACCGCGAACAGCCAGCGCTGTTTTGGCGTGATGCCGATGATGCGGGCCAGAATCCACAACAGCAGGGTTTTCAGCACCAGGAAGCCCGCCAGCAGCAGGGCGATGCTGCCGGGCCGCGCCAGCAGCAGGCCGAAGTCGATGGCCATGCCCACCGAGATGAAGAACAGGCCGAGCAGCAGGCCCTTGAAGGGCTCGATGTCGGTTTCCAGGGCATGGCGGTATTCCGAACTCGCCAGCAGCACGCCGGCGAGGAAGGCGCCGAGCGCCATCGACAAGCCGACCAGCGACATCAACTGCGAGATTCCCAGCACCAGCAGGAGGGCGAAGGCGGTGAATACTTCGCGTGTGTCGGCCTTGGCGATCAGGCGCAAGGCCGGTCGCGTCAGGTAGCGGCCGATGATAATGACGCCGGCAATCGCCGCGAGTGCCTTCAGCGCGTCGAGGCCGGGCGTGGTGGTTGCCGTCGCATGCGTCGCCATCAGGGGAATCACGGCCAGCAGCGGGATCGCCGCGATGTCCTGGAACAACAGGATGGCAAAGGCGCTGCGTCCAGTTGGTGTCGGCAGCAGGTTGCGTTCGGCCATGGTTTGCACGGCGATGGCGGTCGAGGACAGCGACAGGGCCAGTCCGGCGATGATCGCCAGTTTCCAGTCGAAGCCGAAGGCGGCCCCTGCCGCCGCCAGCAGCGCGCCGCTGGCCAGCATCTGCAGGCCGCCATGGGCAAAAACTTCGCGGCGCATCGACCACAGGCGCTTCGAATCGAGTTCGAGGCCGATCAGGAACAGCATCAGCACTACGCCGAATTCCGAAAAGTGCATGATCGATTCGACGTCGCTGACGAATCCCAGGCCCCAGGGCCCGATCAGCGTGCCGGCGATCAGGTAGCCGAGTACCGAACCGAGCCCGAAGCGTTTGGCCAAAGGCACGCACAGCACCGCGGCGGCGAGGTAGATCAGTGCGTCACGCATCGCTAGATCGTCGCCGTGGTGCCGGTGCCGACATTCAGGTCCAGCCAGCTTTGCAGGCGTGCGCGCAGGTGGCTGGCATGGCCCGCGAGTGCTGCGTCATCGATGTCATGGGCGCCGTGCAGGACGCAGGGTTCCAGCCAGTTCATGCGGCAGAAGCGTGCGGTTTCCTCGATCGGCCGCGCGAAGTCAACGAAGGGCCGCTCATGGATTCCGGCAACGGAATAGGTCTCGGCTGCACCCCCGGTGCTTGCCACCCACAGGCAGTCCTTGCCCTGCAGGGCGGCAGCACCGTCGCCATATGCCCAGCCATAACTCAATACCTTATCAAACCAGTGCTTGAGCAAGCCCGGTGTGCTGTACCAATAGACCGGGTGCATCCACACCACCAACCCGGCGCGCCCCAGCGCGGCCTGCTCGGCGGCAATGTCGATGTCGAAATCCGGATAGCGGTCGTACAGCGAGCAGATTTCGAGCCCGGGCAGGTCGCGCAGCGCATCCAGCAGAATCCGGTTGGCCCGCGACTGCGAGGGGTAGGGATGGGCATAGACGAGGTAGATCATCGGCCTTCACGATACACGATGAGGCTGCCGGCGACATGGTGCGCGCAAAGGAATCAGGCGGCGCGTCCGAGCAGGTGCAGCACGCGTTTGCGCAGCCATGCCGCCGTGATCCCGGCCCTGCGGCAATTGCTTGACGGTGGATGCAGTGGCGTTCAGCCACCTCAGGTGCTATTGATCGATGCCGACAATATCGTCAGGTTCGAACTCGTCGGGAACGGTCCCGTCGCCGATGCCGGTGACCATAGCCGCCATGCTGTCGCTTTGCTTGACGAAGTACTCTGCGCTGATGGGATCGTAGAAACGCTGGCCAAGGGCAAGCTCGCTGAATTTGATACGGTGACGGGTCGGGTGGGCGCTCATGGGATTCGTCGGAAAAAATTGGCAATCATTACACAGCTGAGGCTTGCCTGGCGTGCCAATTTTTTGACCTGGATCGAAAACAGAATGTGGCGCATGGTTAGAATCGCGCCTGACCTTTGAACCTGAAAGTGGCATTGCCGTGGTTGCGTTGCCCAAGCAGCTGGAAATCGGAATTCCGTCGATTGATGAAGAGCACAAAGCGCTTCTGAGTCAGTTGAATGGCTTGTTCGTCCATCCTGGCGATACCCCCCAGTCAGCCGAGTTCTCCGAGGCCTTGTCAAGACTCACCAGCGAACTTCTCGATCACTTCGCCAGCGAAGAACGTGTGATGCGTGCCCTTGGCATTTCCGCCGACCGGTTGGCAAGACATATTGACGCTCACAATGCGGTCATCGAGCAGATCACCGAGCTCAGTTTCGACCTTATGCGGCGGAAATCCCTGCATCGCGACGACGTAATTTTCCAGGTGCGCGAATGGATCATCGGACATCTGGCCGATCACGACCTGGAACTGCGAGGGTTTGCCCGTCCGGCGTAGAACGTCCGGCTTTTTTCCAGCGCGCTGAAGGCCGGCGCTTCAGAAATGCCCCCGCCAGGCCGGAGTGAAACCAGTTGAATGCATCGCCGTGTTTCCTGATCGGTGGAAAAATATTCCCGGATCCGGTAACTGCTGAGGCAACGAAAATTTCAGGCGTCAATGAATCTGGCGGGAATCGTTTGCGCCTGCAGGCGGATCCGCCCGGCGGGCGGGGGCAACTGCTGTAAATCCTGGGTGGCAGGCATCTTTCGCTGACGGCGTTTGCGAGGTAAGTATCGCGGGAACGGAAATTGCATATGAAACGCCCCGGAATGGACGTTTCTCCCTTTGACGATACATTTGCCCCGAGGCCTTGGAATTCATGTCAGCTGATAAAAGCCAGTTCGCCATCATCGCGGCTCCCTGTGACTATCAGGTTGCTCTGCGCGAGATCATCGACACGATTCACCGGATTTCGCCATCTCATTCCCCTGCGGCCATCCAATTGGGGTTCGGGCTTGTCGAACTGGCTTTTGAAGGGCGCCTGCCGGGCTATCAGAACCTTCAGGCTCTCTACCACAACCGGTTTCACACCCTGGAGGTTGCGGTATGCGCGTCGCGGCTGCTGCATGGACTTCACGCTGCCGGTACTGCATTGCATCCGCGCACCATCGACGCGGCAATACTGGCGGCGCTGTTCCATGACATTGGCTATCTGAAGGCCGATTCGGAGAATGGCGGGACTGGGGCTCAATTTACCGTAGAGCACGTTAGCCGCAGTGTGGCCTTTGTCGAACGCGGCCTGGCGGCACTCGATGCGGACTTGCGGCGCTGGATTGTCGATGCGGTCCTGGCGACCGACCACCGCATGATGCCGTCGAACTGGAACTGTGCCACCGCCGACTCGGAGCTTGCAGCCCGTGTTGCCGCTACCGCGGATATCGTCGGGCAAATGGCCAGCCGGGAGTATCTGGAAAGATTGTTGTTCCTCTATTACGAATTCCGCGAGGCGGGGATCGGAGGTTTCAAGGATCTCCACGATCTCCTTGAAAAGACGATGTCCTTTTATCAGGCCACGCGCAAACGCCTGTTCGAACATCTGGGCGGTACGGTCGACTATTTCGCCTGGCATTTCGAGGCCATCGGCGGCGAGCGTCGCAACCACTACCTCGAACTGGTGGATCGCAATATCGCCTATCTTGAATCCATCCTGCACGAAGACCGCGAGCGGCGCCTGTCCATGCTCAAGCGTGGCGGAATCGTCGGTCAGGCGCTTGAAGTGATGTGACGCTCGAATCAGGCGGTACAAAGATCGGCGCTAAGTGTCGGTGGATTTGTGCAGTGCCTGATTCGCCCGATCGACCAGATCGGGTTGCATCTCTGGCGGGATTTGCCGCAGGCCGGCAACCAGGTATTCCATGCTGGCCTGGGGCAACAATTGCTTGGCCTTCGCCAGATCGTCCGGCAGTGCCGGATTGTCCGGGCCAGCGACCAGATGACGTGCCGTATCACGTGACAGGCGGGCAATCCTCGCCCTGACGTTATCGTGCCCCCGTATCAGCTGGATGAGGATCGGAGGCAGCTTCCAGGCTTCGGCGCAGGTCACCGTCAGATCCTGAAATTTGAATCCGCATATGGCCTCCTGCGCTTCCGCGCTGCGCGCGGCTTGGCCCGTCTCCAGCATTTCTTTGGCGGATTCCGGCAACTCCGGCGCAAAGTGCCAAAGCAACAGTTCGCCGATCTCAGAGAGCAACGCGGCCATAAGCACTTCATCCGGCGAAGCGTCGGCGCGCGAGGATGACCAGGCTGCCGCCAATTGTCCGGCCAGAACGGCCCGCGCTTCGCACTCTGCCAGGCCGATGTGGGTTTCGTCCGCTTCCGGGCTGTTAATCAGCAACTCGCGAAATGCCGTGGCTCCCAACTGCATCACGGCGGCAAACTGCGTGGCAGTTTCGTGGCCCAGCCGCGAGCTGCGCTTTTCCTCGGCCTCCCGGAGCAGGCACAGGCAAAGGAAAGGATCGGCGTTGGCCAGGACAACCAATTCGTCAACGGTCAAATCGCCGCCCTTTTCGGCTTCAAGCGCATGCAGGGCCTGTTTGGAGCGCGGCATGACCGGTAGTCTCTGGGCGGTCAGGTAGGCGGTCCATTGCGGCAGTCGCCAATGTTTTCTGCGCTCAAGGTTGATTTCCGCTTGCTGCGGGCGGTAGGCCCCCGAGGTGAGGGCGAAACTCAACTGCGCGAGCTGTTCGCCGGTGAGCCCGGAGAACTTTGCCGAGATTCGCACCGCACCGCCTGCCGGGTGCAGCGAAATGGCATGGCATTTCAAGGTCACGGGCGCGTGGCCGGGCACCAAGGCCAGCCGTGCGATGGTGAGTGTGTCCAGGGAGGGCGCCTGGTCCGCCAGGAATGCGCAACCGCACTCGGAAAGGTCACGGAGTTGCGCCGCTACCTGATGATCCCCGCTGGCGTCATGCCAAATCAACAGAACGCCAACCGGAGACGTCGGTTCGTAGCGGACATGCGCGCGACGCTCAAGTGCCATGGTGGGGGCTGACGGAGTTTTTTAGCGTCAAGTGGGGTTGATCGGCATTCCCGTGCCAGTCTTTGGCTGCAAGCGGTTCAGTATGTCCTTAGTGGTATGAATTGCAACCCTGAATGAACTATGGATTTAGCCGCCTTTTGCATTCGATTCACCATGGATTTCGAGCCTCGAATGCCCATCTCCAAAAAAAAGGGCCTAGCGATCGCTAGGCCCTTTCCAAGGTCGGTTCAGGCAGCTTGTTGATTAACGAGCGCAGGGGTAGGTATAAGACTCGCTGAAATACAAGGCGTTCGATGAGTCCCCAAAGTTCTTGTCGGCGGCCATCTTCGGCTTGAAGGCGTCCTTGTAGTTGCGTGCGCCAACCTTGTAGCAGGTGTAGACCATCCGGCTCCTGCCATTGGCGGAAGTATCTTCCCGCCATTTCACCAGGGTGTACCAGCCGCAGGGGGCCGGCTCGCCGGTGTTTGCACAACTGGTGCGACACTCGTCGGTTGCGCCTTGAAGACTTGTCGCCGCCATCACGACAGGAGCGCTGTAGCCCGCCTTATCGAAATCAGCCCTGCTGGTGAAAGTCTTGACCGGATTGTCCTTGAGACTGCCCTTGCAGCTCAGGGGCAATGCGATCATCTTGGGCTGCGCTGCTGCGGCCGGAGCCTTGGCCGCAGGTGCCGGTGCTGCACCGATGACCCAACATGTTTTTAGGACCTTGGGAACTGGGTCGGCGATCTTGAACGTCTTCGGATCGCAGACGAAGTCACCAGTGCCGGAAATCTTGGCAAAAGTTCCATTCGCGCCGTAAACCCCGGTCCAGGTCCCGGCTACCAGGCATTTCTTGCCATCCGTAGCGCAATTTCTGGCCCCCTGGGGGACTGAGGTGACAATGTTCGGATCAGCCGGCTTGGCTGCGACAGGAGCGGGTGCAGGTGCTGGAGCGGCCGGCTTGGCTGCGACAGGAGCGGGTGCAGGCGCTGGAGCCGCCGGTTTGGCTACCGCCGGGGCGGGTGCTGGTGCCGGTTGCTTGGTCGTGGCCGCAGGTGTCGATGCGGCGTTCTTCTTGTTGGTGTAGCACTGCATCGGGTTGCTGGTCTTGTTGCACTCCGTGCGCATGACGTTATCCGCGGCGCACCCAGCCTGACCCGCTGGAAGGATCTTGCTGCAGTCGTTCATGTTCATTTGTCTGCTCTGGGCAAACGCCGGACCTGAAAGCAAGACAGCGGCAACAACGCCGACAATCCCACCAGCTATGGTGTTCACCTTCGATTTATTCATGGAATTCATCTTAGTGCCTCCTCAGTGATTCAGCTCATTCCTGAGCGCGCTTGCCGAACTCCAACTTACTAATTACCAATAAGAAGCCGGCTCTGTGTGTGGGCATTTAACACCCAAACATTTCAAGCTTAACGCATCGAATTGGGGATCGGTTGACATCGAGAAGAGCAAAAAGGAACGATCGCCACCGCTGCGGCCAAAGAAAAAAGCATCCTCGAAGGCTGTCCTGCTCCGGCAACCTGAGCTACACCATTCTTAGCGCCAGGATCCTGGCTACGCCGGCCATGAGTTTGGCTTTCTGGCCCTAGCGCGGTTCGGCCCCAGATTCGGCCCCAAACGCCGGCGTCGAGTTCGTCCTGGTGTCAGCGGACACCTCCGGGCTCTCTTGGCTGACATCATCGGTTGCGGTATTGTCCGTGCCCCTTTTCTGGCGTTTTTCTTCCTTCTTGTTTTTTTTCGCCAGCTCTTTCTGGCGCTTCTCGAATTGGTAGTTTGGTTTGGCCAAAATGGTCACCTTGAATCGCCGTACAGGCCGAGTGGAATAAGAATCGCGAAAGCAAAGCATGCTGCACTCGAGTATTCGAGCCGGCTTTGCACGGAACAGTTCAAGCAAGAAATCAGAAGCGTTGGGCTCTTGGAACGGGGCCTCGATTGCGACCTTTGGCCCCCCCGCTGATCCCGCGTATTTTGGGAGGATTGGCTTCATTCACAATCAGATTGCGGCCACCCAAGCTCGTGGCATTGAGTTCGGAAATGGCTGTTTTGGCCTCTTGGTCGGAGCCCATCTCGACAAATCCAAAGCCTTTCGAATGCCCGGAATCCTTGTCGGTACATACCAGGGCTGAAATAACGATTCCGTGCTTGACAAACATCTGTTCGAGGTCGTCCTTGGTGACGTTGCCGTCCAAATTGCCTACATATAGCTTGTTGTTCAATGAAATTCTCCAAATGGGTGGGGAGTGATTCTGGGGCTTGATCTAGTTATGGGTCAGGACTTTCGCCCTCGCGTTGCAGAAGCCCTTCGCCAACGTCCCTCCACCTTGAAGTGACGATCAATCTTGGGCTTTGGCATCAGCAGGTTTTTGCCCGGGGTTTTTCTTGAAATCTTATGCGACTGGATCGCGGCTCTGAGTTGATCAACGGTCACCAGAATGGCGGCGGATTCTCCCTTTGGGGTATAGGCAGCAAGGCCACCCTTGACGGCGATGATGCGATCTTCCGTAGTAGCCATTTTTGGCTGATCTGCCAGGATCTCCAGGGCAGCCGGTGTCAGCGCGAAACCGTTTTCTGAAGCGCTGATTAATCCAAAGGATGAAAGGCGCTGAAGCGCCTCGCCTAATTTTTCAACGAAGGGGATGAAGCCTTGAATCAGTTCAGCCGCAGCGATGATCTCGGCCAGTTCAGCAGGCCGCCGCTTTGAGGCAAGCGCTGTGGCCACCAGAATGATTACATCAATATCGTGAACCGGGCGCATTTGGCTCCTACTAAGCTAAGTGTTGGTGGCATGCTCGTCATCCAAGGTTGTCGCGCCGGGATGAGCTTGTAGGCGTATGAACGAAATGATCTACAAAACGATCTACATCTGCCGTTTGGTAGAAAAAGAAAAAGGCCTGCATTGCAGCAGGCCTTGGTAATTCTGGCTCCTCGACCTGGGCTCGAACCAGGGACCTACGGATTCACAGTAGGACGTACGCATAACCCAATGGCGTCGAAGTTGAAGAATTGTAACCGTTTTCTAGCCCGCTTTGTGGCCCGACGTCGACAACCGAACCTATGCCGAACCCGAACCCACCGAACTGGCGTATGGGCGCGTCTTTTTCGATCTGAAACAACTCAATACTGCAATAGCGGCCGAACTTTTTCCGAACGTCGAGCGGGGTGATCACCGGACTTTGAAGGGGTCAGCCGGCGCAGTTATTGGTTCCTTGCTATTCGTCAGGCAATGGCCAGCATCAGGTGTCCAACCGGCTGGGACGCAGGCTTTACCTTGATCTCGATATCGTAGCCAAGCCGATTCAGGCAATCCATCAATTTGCGCTCTGAGAGATTGGAAAAATCTCCGCGCATCATGTCCGATACCTTCGGCTGGGTAATCCCCATGCGCTTTGCGGCCTCCTGCTGGGTCAAACCCAACTTGCGGATTGCCTGGGTAATCTCGATAACCAAACCCGACTTGATTTTCAGTTTGTCGGCATCAGGCAGTCCGAGGTCCGCAAAAACGTTGCCCGAACTCGACTCAACCTCGATCCTGTTAATTACCCGTTTCTTCATTTCGTCACTCCTTTCGTCAGCAGCTCAGCCGCCTTCAGTCTGGCCCGGATAATGTCAATATCGGCCTTCGGCGTCTCGATAAGGCATAAGCCGAGAAAGCGCCAAGGACAAGGTGTTCTCCTCTGATCCTGATGTGCTTCAAAGCCGGTTATCGGAATACTGATCTCTACCGCCCTGGCTTTGGCTGGGCTTCTTCATCGGTGCAGGATATCCCCTATTAGGGTAATATTGATTACATGGAAAAGCGCTCTCCGCATTATCTGCTTTCCGAGATTCTGGCTCAGATGACGACTGTTGAAGCAATGAATATGACATTTTCCGCACAGGACGGAATACGAACGGCCGGCATGGCAAAGGCGGATGCGCTTGACGTGGTTCGGGGATTGTCCCGTGCCGAGTTCTATAAGAGCATG
The DNA here is from genome assembly GCA_903959855.1 of uncultured beta proteobacterium. Lineage (GTDB taxonomy): Bacteria > Pseudomonadota > Gammaproteobacteria > Burkholderiales > Rhodocyclaceae > Sulfuritalea. The sequence goes on along the minus strand of CAJBYR010000186.1, from coordinate 20 downwards.
ACCACGACCAAGGATCATCG
>CAJBYR010000185.1 GCA_903959855.1 uncultured beta proteobacterium | reverse complement strand
TCCTTCGTACACTTCTTCGAATCTCATGTTCCGGATCTCCTGTAGCAGTTCCGTCCGCCTCATCTCGTTCCCCCTTCGGGGCACTATGACAACCGGACAGATGGCGTGCTACAGAACCGGACAACTCATTAACTCCCAACATCGATGCCGGTCGGGTGATGCAGCATGGCGCCATTGTGGGTACCATTGGCCATCTCACCCTGGCGCCGCATCGTGGCATGAACCTCAAGCAGCTTGAATATTTCGTTCGCGTCGCTGAAATGGGCAGCTTCAGCAAGGCGGCGCTGATCCTGAACATCGCCCAGCCGGCGCTGTCGCGCCAGGTGCGCCTGCTTGAGACCGACCTGCACGTGACGCTGCTGACGCGCAATGGCCGCGGCGTGGTCCTTACCGAAGTCGGCCAGCGCCTGTTTGATCATAGTGTCGGCATCCTGCAACTGGTCGCGCGGGCCGCCGAGGATGTTGCGTCAGCGCGCGACGAACCGGCAGGGCGCATCGTCATCGGCCTGCCGCCGAGCATCGGCCGGCGTCTGACCTTGCCGCTGGTCGAGGGCTTCCGCCGCCACTTGCCCAAGGCGCGGCTGGCCATCGTCGAAGGCCTGTCCACCCATTTGACGGAATGGATAGCCACCGGCCGGGTGGATCTCGGTCTGATCCACAACCCGGAGCCCAATCCTGCGATCGAAGTCACGCCGGTACTTGAGGAACCCCTGGGTCTCGTCAGCCCGGCTGCAGGCAGGGTGGCCAAGGCCACGCCGCTGCCCATGAGCGAACTGGTGAGCTATCCGCTGATCCTGCCGGAGCGCACCCACGCCATGCGCAAACTGATCGAGACCAAGGCGGCCCTGCTCAACCTCAAGCTCGACATTCGACTGGAAATCTCGGGCGTGCCGGCGATACTCGATCTCGTCGCGGCGGGCTACGGCCATGCAGTGCTGACCCGCACAGCTCTGGCGGCGTTCGGACGCCCCGGCGCCTTCCGCCTGAGGCCGCTGACCAATCCCGGACTTTCCAGCACCTTGTTCCTCGCAGTCTCGGCGCACAAGCCCTCGACGCCGCTGGGCCGTCGGACCCTGCGCCTGTTGCAGGAACTGGTTCTGGCCGAGTCGCTTGATGCCGCCGCCCACGGTGTCGCCCATAACAAAACGCGATAGCTAGTAGTACGCGCGGCGCCTTGGACCGGAGGCTTGCATTTGCCAGAATGCTTTTATGGGTATTCCACTCTCCGGGATTTCGTCGATGGCAACGCGACTGGTGCTCGCCGAGTTGGCGGCCGCGTATCGTCTGACCGCCGGTGTCGATGCGACCATCGAATCGGTCGGTGGCGTCGATGCCGCGAAGCGCGTGCAGGCCGGCGAACTTTTCGATGTCGTGATCCTCGCCGCCGATGCCATAGACAAACTGATCGTAGGCGGTAGTGTGCGTGCCGGCAGCCGCATCGACCTGGTGCGTTCGCCGGTGGCGATTGCGGTGCGCAGCGGCAGCCCCCGTGCCGACATCTCGAACGAGGCTGCATTGCGCGCATCAGTGCTGGCGGCCCGTAGCCTGGGTTACTCGACAGGGCCTAGCGGTACGGCGCTGCTCAAACTTTTCGAGCGCTGGGGCATCGCCGACGAATTGCGCGCGCGCATTGTTCAGGCGCCGCCGGGTGTGCCCGTCGGCAAACTGGTGGCCGACGGCGCCGTCGAACTCGGCTTCCAGCAGTTGAGCGAAATGTTGAGCCAACCGGGCATCGAGGTCATCGGCGCCATGCCGCCGGGCACCGAGATCGTCACCACCTTTTCCGGCGGCATCTGTGCCGCCTCGACCCAGCCCGAGGCGGTGCGCATCCTGCTCGCCTGGCTGCAATCAACTGCCGCGGCAGAGGCCAAGCGCCGCCACGGCATGGAACCGGCATAGGAATCTCACCATGATCATCGACATCCACGGCCACTACACCACCGCGCCCAAGGCGCTCGAAGATTGGCGCAACCGCCAGATCGCCGGCATCAAGGACCCGGCCGCAATGCCCAGGGTCTCGGAGCTGAAGATCAGCGACGACGAATTGCGCGAGTCGATCGCGACCAACCAGTTGAAGAAGATGCAGGAGCGCGGCTCCGATCTCACCATCTTCTCGCCGCGTGCCAGCTTCATGGCCCACCACATCGGCGACTTCAATGTCAGCAGCACCTGGGCGGCGATCTGCAACGAGCTCTGCCACCGCGTCGCGCAGCTCTTTCCCGACAACTTCATCGGCGCGGCGATGCTGCCGCAGTCGCCGGGGGGCGATCCGCGTTCCTGCATACCCGAGCTGGAGAAGTGCGTCAAGGAATACGGCTTCGTCGGCATCAACCTGAACCCGGATCCCTCGGGCGGCCACTGGACCTCGCCGCCGCTCTACGACCGGCACTGGTACCCGGTCTACGAAAAGATGGTGGAGTACGGCATCCCGGCCATGATCCACGTCTCGACCTCCTGCAACGCCTGCTTCCACACCACCGGCGCGCATTACATCAACGCCGACACCACGGCCGTGATGCAACTGATCCAGGGCGACCTGTTCAAGGACTTCCCCGAACTCAAGTTCGTCATCCCGCACGGCGGCGGCGCCGCGCCCTACCACTGGGGCCGCTACCGCGGCCTGGCGCAGGAACTGAAGAAGCCGCTGCTGCGTGACCACCTGTTGAACAACGTGTTCTTCGATACCTGTGTCTATCATCAGCCGGGCATCGACCTCCTGACCCGCGTGATCCCGGTAGAGAACATACTGTTCGCCTCGGAGATGATCGGCGCGGTGAAGGGCATCGATCCCGAAACCGGTTTCAATTTTGACGACACCAAACGCTATATCGAGGCCACCCTGAACCTCAGTGCGGAAGATCGCTACAAGGTCTATGAAGGTAACGCGCGGCGCGTCTATCCGCGGCTTGATGCGGCGCTGAAAGCCAAAGGAAAATAAGGGGAGTGCCATGTACGAACTCGGCGTCGTCTATCGCAACATAACCCGCACCGACTCGGCCACGGCCGACGCGCTGGCCGCTCTCGGTTCGGCCACGGTGCACGAGGCCATGGGTCGCGTCGGCCTGCTCAAGCCCTACATGCGGCCGATCTACGCCGGCGCGCAGGTGTCGGGCACCGCGGTCACGGTGCTGCTGCATCCCGGCGACAACTGGATGATGCACGTGGTTGCCGAACAGATCCGGCCCGGCGACATCGTCGTCGCAGCGATCAGCGCCGAATGCAGCGACGGCTACTTCGGTGACCTGCTGGCGACCAGCTTCCAGGCGCGCGGTGCGCGTGCACTGGTCATCGACGCCGGCGTGCGCGACGTCAAAACCCTGGGCGAGATGAAGTTCCCGGTGTGGAGCAAGTGCATCAGCAGCAAGGGCACCATCAAGGCCACGCTGGGCTCGGTGAATATCCCGGTGGTCTGCGCCGGCATGCTGGTGACGCCGGGCGACGTGATCGTTGCCGACGACGACGGCGTGGTCTGCGTGCCGCGCGCGATCGCGGCGCAGACGCTGGACGCCGCCATCAAGCGCGAAGCCAACGAAGGCGCCAAGCGCGCCAAGCTCGCCTCCGGCATCCTCGGCCTCGACATGTACGACATGCGCGGCCCGCTGGAAAAGGCCGGGTTGAAATACATCGACTGATGGGCATTTCGGCAAACTCGCTGCAGTGGTCCATCGGCCTTGTCGGCTACGGCGAGGTCGGGCGCATCCTCGCCGAGGACCTGCGCGCGCGCGGCGTGGCGAAGGTGCTGGCTTACGATATCAAGTTCGGCACGGCGGATGACGCGCCGCTGCTGACCCATGCCGCGCAGCACGGCGTGCGGCCGATGACCAGCCATGCCTTTCTGGCGCGTGCCGCCGACCTGGTGATATCCGCCGTCACGGCGGACCAGACCGTCGCGGTCGCCGTGGCGTCAGCGCCGACTCTTGCACCGGGCGCCTGGTTCCTCGATTTCAACTCGGCCTCGCCGGGTGCCAAGATCACGGCCGCCGGCCTGATCGACGCTGCCGGCGGGCGTTATGTCGAGGGCGCGGTGATGACCTCGGTACCGCCGCATCGCATCCTCGTGCCGCTGTTGCTGGGCGGTCCGGCCGCTGCCGATCTGGCGCCGCTGCTGAACGAGCTCGGCTTCGCAGCGAAGGTCGCCAGCGACAAACTCGGCGTCGCCTCGGCGACCAAGATGTGCCGCAGCGTGATGATCAAGGGTTTCGAAGCCATGGTCATCGAGAGCTTCACCGCGGCGCGCGCCTATGGCGTCGAAGATGCCGTGGTCGCCTCGCTTTACGAAACCTTTCCCGGAATCGACTGGGAGAAACAGGCTGCGTATTTTTTTCAGCGCGTCATCGAACACGGGCGCCGCCGCAGCGAGGAAGTGCGCGAAGTGGCGCAAACCGTGCGCGAGGCAGGCCTTACGCCATGGTCGGCGCAAGGCACGGCTGAGCGCCAGGCCTGGGTCGCCGACCTCGCCGACGCTGGTGTGTTCGGCGACAGGAGCAGCAAGGGGTTCGCCCGCAGCAGCGACTGGCGCATCGAGGCGGACCGCATGCTGGCGACCGCAAAGGCAAAGGACTGAGATGGAATTCCAGAAAACTCCGGGCTGGCTCGACTGGTACGCCGTACCGTCAGCGCCGACTTTCAGAGTGCCGGCAGGCAGCATCGACGCGCATTGCCACGTCTTCGGTCCCGGTGCGGAGTTTCCCTACGCACCGGAACGCAAATACACGCCCTGCGATGCATCGAAAGCCCAGCTCTACGCCCTGCGCGACCATCTCGGCTTCGCGCGCAACGTGGTGGTACAGGCCACCTGCCACGGCGCCGACAATCGCGCCCTGGTCGATGCGCTGGTGCATTCGCGGGGCATGGCGCGCGGCGTCGCCACGGTGCGGCGCACGGTGACGGACGACGAACTACGGGCCATGCACGCGGCCGGCGTGCGCGGCGTGCGCTTCAACTTCGTCAAGCGCCTGGTGGACTTCACCCCCAAAGACGAACTCATGGAGATCGCTGCCCGCATCGCGCCACTGGGCTGGCACGTGGTGATCTATTTCGAGGCGGTCGATCTGCCCGAACTGTGGGATTTCTTCATTACCCTGCCGACCACCATCGTGGTCGACCACATGGGCCGACCTGACGTATCGAAGCCGGTCGATGGCCCCGAGTTCGAGCTCTTCGTCAAGTTCATGCGCGACTACCCGAATGTCTGGAGCAAAGTCAGCTGCCCCGAGCGGCTTTCGCTGGCCGGCCCCAAGGCGCTGAATGGTGAAGCAGCCGCCTATCGCGACGTGGCCCCCTTCGCCCGCCGCATCGTCGAGACCTTCCCCGATCGCGTGCTGTGGGGTACGGACTGGCCGCATCCGAATCTGAAGGACCACATGCCCGACGATGGCCTGCTGGTGGATTTCATTCCGCATATCGCAACCACGCCGGAGTTACAGCGCAAACTGCTGGTCGACAACCCGATGCGTCTTTACTGGCCGGAGGAAAAATAGATGGCCCTGGACAAACCCTATCGGGACATCCCCGGCACCACCATCTTCGATGCCGAGCAGTCACGCCTCGGCTACCACCTCAACCAGTTCTGCATGTCGCTGATGAGGCCACAGAACCGCGCCCGCTTCAAGGCAGACGAGCGCGCCTATCTCGACCAGTGGCCGATGACCGAGGAACAGAAGCAGGCGGTGCTGGCGCGCGATCTCAACTGGTGCATCCGGCTGGGGGGCAACATCTATTTCCTCGCCAAGATCGGCGCCACCGATGGCAAGAGTTTCCAGCAGATGGCCGGCAGCATGACCGGCATGAGCGAAGAGGAATACCGCGACATGATGATTTCGGGCGGCCGCTCCGTCGAAGGCAACCGCCGCATCGGTGAGGACGGCAGTGCGCAGGCACATCGTCAGCCGCAGGGCCGGGCCGGCCGCAAGGAAGGAAGCTGACATGGCCCAGATCACCGCATCCGTCTACACCTCGCACGTTCCCGCCATCGGCGCCGCGCTGGATCTTGGCAAGAGCAATGAGCCCTACTGGCAACCCGTATTCAAGGGCTACGATTTCTCCAAGCAGTGGTTGCGCGAGAATAAACCCGACGTCATCTTCCTGGTGTACAACGACCATGCCACGGCCTTCAGCCTGGAGATGATCCCGACCTTCGCCATCGGCTGCGCCGCCGAATTCGAGCCCGCCGACGAGGGCTGGGGGCCGCGCCCGGTACCGTTGGTCAAGGGCCATCCGGAGCTGGCGGCCCACATTGCGCAATCCGTGATCCAGGACGACTTCGACCTCACCATCGTGAACAAGATGCCGGTGGACCACGGCCTTACCGTGCCGCTCTCGCTGATGTGCGGCCAGCCCGCGCCTGACAACTATGAGTGGCCCTGCCCGGTGATTCCCTTCGCGGTGAACGTGGTGCAGTACCCGGTGCCGTCGGGCCGCCGCTGTTATCAGCTCGGCCGCGCCATCCGCAAGGCGGTGGCGTCCTTTGACGCGCCGCTCAAGGTGCAGATCTGGGGCACCGGCGGCATGAGCCATCAGTTGCAAGGGCCGCGCGCCGGCCTGATCAACCGCGAATGGGACACGGCCTTCCTCGATCGCCTGATCGCCGATCCGGCGGAACTGGCGCAGCTGCCCCACATCGACTACGTGCGCGAGGCCGGCTCGGAAGGCATCGAGCTGGTGATGTGGCTGATCGCGCGCGGCGCCATGGGCGACGAGTCCGGCCCCGGCACGCCGCGCGTGGTGCACCGTTTCTATCACGTACCCGCATCGAATACCGCAGTTGGACACCTGATCCTGGAGAACACGTAAATGAGCAAACCTATCAAGGTCGCGCTGGCAGGAGCCGGCGCCTTCGGCATCAAGCATCTCGACGCCATCAAGCTGATCGACGGCGTCGAGGTGGTGTCGCTGGTCAGCCGCGAACTCGACAAGACGCGCGAGACCGCGGCCAAGTACGGCATCGGCCACGTCACCACCGATCTGGCGGACAGCCTCGCCTTGAAGGAGGTGGATGCCGTAATCCTGTGCACCCCGACCCAGATGCATGCCGCCCAGGCCATCGCCTGCATGAATGCCGGCAAGCACGTGCAGGTCGAGATTCCGCTGGCAGACAGCCTGGCAGATGCCGAGGCGGTGCTGGCGCTGCAGCAGAAGACCGGCCTGGTCGCCATGTGCGGCCACACGCGGCGCTTCAATCCCAGCCATCAATGGGTGCACAAGAAGATCAAGGCCGGCGAATTCAACATCCAGCAGATGGACGTGCAGACCTACTTCTTCCGTCGCAGCAACATGAATGCACTGGGCCAGGCCCGCTCCTGGACCGACCATTTGCTGTGGCACCACGCCGCGCACACGGTCGACCTGTTCGCCTACCAGACCGGCGGGACGATCGTCGCCGCCAATGCGCTGCAAGGGCCGATCCATCCGACCCTGGGCATCGCCATGGACATGTCGATCCAGCTGAAGAGCAGCACCGGCGCGATCTGCACGCTGTCGCTCTCGTTCAACAACGACGGCCCGCTGGGAACCTTCTTCCGCTATATCGGCGACAGCGGCACCTACATCGCGCGTTACGACGACCTGATCGATGCCAAGGACAACAAGATCGATGTCTCCAAGGTGGATGTGTCAATGAACGGCATCGAACTGCAGGACCGCGAATTCTTCACCGCGATCCGCGAAGGCCGGGAGCCGAATGGCAGCGTGGCTCAGGTACTGCCGTGTTATCGGACACTGCATGCGTTGGAACAGCAGTTGGTGAAGAGTGCGTGAGATGAAGACCGTGGCGGATTTTTTGGGTGGCGCGGGATCTGGCCGCCGGGGGGCTCTGCTCCGCTCCATGTCCTCCGTCGCCGGCCTGCGGCCAGCTCCTCCCCCTTTACTTACGCGGAGCAGAGCCCCCCACCGGCCAGATCAGGACCCGCCGTGGGGGTTGGCCGCCCGAAACCACAGACGTATCCTGCCAAGGATGGCGGGTATCCGATTCCCGCAGGTAAAGGAGGAGGGCCGGTGCTTTTTCGGCCCGGGGGACACGGAGGGAATCGGATACCCGTTGTCCTTGGCGGGCCTCGACGCCTAGCGATGCGGAACCACTGAAATGCAACAACGCCACTTCGGAGAATTCGCAGTCTCGGCCCTCGGCCTCGGCTGCATGAACCTCAGCCACGCCTACGGCACACCGCCGCCGGCGGACGCAGCGGGCAAATTGCTGTTGCGCGCGCTCGACCACGGCATCAATTTCTTCGACACCGCCGCCCTATACGGATTCGGCAACAACGAGACCCTGCTCGGCAATGTGCTCAAGCCGCATCGGCGCAAGTTCGTGCTGGCCAGCAAATGTGGCATGACCGGTGTCGATGGCAAGCGCGTGATCGACGGCCGCCCGGCGACTTTGAAGCGCACCTGCGACGAATCCCTGCGCCGGCTGCAGACCGACGTGATCGACCTCTACTATCTGCACCGCTGGGACAAGCAGGTACCGATCGAGGACAGCGTCGGAGCGCTGGCTGACCTGGTGCAGGCCGGCAAGATCCGCAGCATCGGTCTGTCCGAAGTGTCGGCGCTGACGCTACGGCGCGCGCATGCAGTGCACCCGATCGCGGCGCTGCAATCCGAGTATTCGCTGTGGTCTCGCAACGCCGAGATCGCCACGCTGGCCGCCTGCCGCGAGCTGGGCACTGCCTACGTCGCCTTCAGCCCGCTGGCGCGCGCCTTCCTCACCGGCACCCTGCGCGATCCCGAGACACAGCTTGAAGCGAAGGACATCCGTCGCCAGATGCCGCGCTTCGAGGCGGCCAACTACGCCACCAACCTCGAACTGCTACCCGAGTACATGCGCATCGCCAGCGAGGTCGGCTGCACGCCGGCCCAGCTGGCGCTGGCCTGGCTGCTGGCGCAGGGCGAACACATCATTCCGATCTTCGGCACCCGGCAGCCGGAGCATCTTGACGATAACGCCGGGGCGGCCGCCGTGTCGCTCGACCGCATCATGGTCGAGCGGCTCGACGCGCTCATCAACCAGCAGACCGTGACGGGCCCGCGCTACAACGCGGCCACCCAATTGGAAATTGACACCGAGACATTCCCGAACTGATCACAGGAGGCAGGAGATGAGTAGCGGCAAACAGAAGCGGGTGATACCCGGCACCACGCTGTTCGACGGCGACATGGCGCGCAAGGGCTACGCGCTGAACAAAATGTGTTTTTCCTTCAACTCGGCGGATAACCGCGCTGAGTTCCTCAAGGACAAGGAAGGCTATTGCGACAAGTACGGCCTCAACGCCGAGCAGAAGCAGGCGGTGCTCAGCCTGCAGGTGCTGGACATGCTCGCCGCCGGCGGCAATGCCTACTACCTGGCCAAGCTGGGCGGCATCTTCGGGCTGGACATGCAGGATATCGGCGCCCAGCAGACCGGCGTCACCAAGGATGAATTCAAGGCGAAGCTTGTCGCCGCGGGAAGAAAATAATGGCCAAAATCGTCGGCGGCATCAACGTTACCCACGTGCCCTACATCGGTCGTGCCATTGCCAACAACCTGCAGCAGGACCCGTACTGGAAGCCCTTTTTCGACGGCTTTCCGCCTGTGCATCAGTGGCTGGCGAAAGTGAAACCGGATATCGCGGTAGTGATCTATAACGACCACGGCCTCAACTTTTTCCTCGACAAGATGCCGACCTTTGCCGTCGGCGCCGCCGCCGAGTACAGCAATGCCGACGAGGGCTGGGGCATCCCGACGCTGCCGCCCTACATTGGTGATCAGGATCTTTCCTGGCACATGATCGACAGCCTGGTCGAGAACGAGTTCGACATCGTGACTTGCCAGGAAATGCTGGTGGACCACGCGTTCACGCTGCCGCTGGAACTGTTCTGGCCCGGCCAGCACCCCTGTCCGGTGCGTACCGTGCCGGTGTGCATCAACACCGTGCAGTTCCCGCTGCCGACCGCGGCGCGCTGCTTCAAGTTCGGCCAGGCCATCGGCCGCGCCATCGAATCCTGGGACACCGATGCCCGGGTCGTGGTGATCGGCACCGGCGGCCTGTCGCACCAGCTCGAAGGCCGGCGCGCCGGATTCATCAACAAGGAGTTCGACCTGATGTTCATGGACAAGCTGGTCAATGATCCGCTGTGGGTGACACGCTATTCCGTGCCCGAGCTGGTCGAACTTACCGGCACCCAGGGCGTCGAGCTGCTCAACTGGCTGACCTGTCGCGGCGCGCTGTCCGGCGACGTGACCAAGGTGCACGGCAATTACCACATCCCGATTTCCAACACTGCGTCGGGGCTTCTGGCGATGGAAGTCGCCTGATCCAACCCACCCCGACAGAGAGAAAGCCATGCGCACACAAGTTGCCATCATCGGCGGCGGTCCCTCCGGCCTGCTGCTTTCCCAGCTCCTGCATCTCAAGGGCATCGATACCATCGTTCTGGAACGGCAGTCGCGCGACTACGTGCTGAGCCGGATCCGTGCCGGCGTGCTGGAGCACGGCTTCGCCAAGCTGATGCGCGAGGCCCAGTGCGGCGAGCGCATGGACCGCGAGGGCGAAATCCACGACGGCTTCATCATCGCCCACGGTGGCCGCCAGAGCCGCGTCGATCTGCACAAATACAGCGGCGGCAGCTCGGTGGTGGTCTATGGCCAGACCGAGCTGACGCGCGATCTTTACGATGCCCGCGAGCGGATGAAAGGCATCGTCATCCACCATGCCGAGGACGTGCAGCCACATGATCTCACCAGCGCCAATCCCTACGTTACATTCCGCACGGGCGACGAGACGCAGCGCATCGATTGCGATTATGTGATCGGTGCCGACGGCTTCCATGGCGTCAGCCGCAAATCCATTCCCGCCACGGTGCTGCGGGAATACGAGAAGGTCTATCCCTTCGGCTGGCTGGGCGTGCTGTCGCGCACCAAGCCGGTGTCGCCCGAACTGATCTACGTCAAGCACGAACGTGGCTTTGCGCTGTGTTCGCTGCGCTCGCAAGTGCTCAGCCGCTACTACATCCAGGTGCCGCTTTCGGACACCGTGGAGGACTGGTCCGACGACGCCTTCTGGGCCGAGCTGAAGCGTCGTCTGCCGCAGGAAGTGGCCGGGCGCCTGATCACCGGCCCTTCGATCGAGAAGTCGATTGCGCCCCTGCGCTCTTTCGTTGCCGAACCGATGCGCTATGGCAACCTGTTTCTCGCCGGCGATGCGGCGCACATTGTGCCGCCCACCGGCGCTCGCGGTCTCAACAGCGCCGCATCGGATATCTACTACCTGTACCACGCGATGCTTGCGCACTACCAGGATGGCGACGACAGCGGCCTCGACAATTATTCGGCCAAGGCTCTGGCACGGGTGTGGAAGGCGCAGCGCTTTTCGTGGTGGATGACCTCGATGCTGCACACCTTCCCTGACAGCATTGCCTACGACCAGCGGCTGCAACAGACCGACCTCGAATACCTTTTTTCCTCGGAAGCGGCGCAGGCCTCGCTGGCGGAGAACTATGTCGGTCTGCCGTTCTGAGTCCGGTGGCCGGGTCGCGGCACCTGTCGGGGCTGCACAGCGTCGTGCTGCCCGGACGTCAATGAAGGTGGCCGACACGCTACACTGACGGCTTCAACGACAGGAGTCGCCGCAGAGTGTCACAGCCTTCGCCGCAACAAGCCGAGCCGCCTTCGGGCGGACAGGTCGGTTCGAGCACCCGGTGGCCTGCCCTGGCGGAGCGCAAATCCCATTCACTGGCGGTGGCGTTTGCCTCCTTCTTGCTGTCCCTGCTGATTGGCGGCATGCTCGTCTGGAATGCGGAGCAGCAGCGCGAGCAGCAGGCGCGCGAGCGGGTCGCCGACATGGCCGGCGATCATGCCCAGGCCCTGCAACGGAACATTGAGCGCGCCCTCTCGGCGACCTATGCGCTGGCCGCGCTGGTGCGACAGGGCAACGGGCGGGTACCCGAATTCGAAGAGACCGCGCGGCAGATGTTGCCCTATTACCCCGGTGCGGCGTCGCTGCAACTGGCGCCCGACGGCATAGTGAGTCAGATCGTCCCGCTGGAAGGCAACGAGAAAGCCATCGGGCACAACCTGCTGCAGGATCCGGTGCGCAACAAGGAGGCCTTTCTCGCCCGCGTCTCGGGCCGGCTGACGCTGGCGGGGCCCTTTACCTTGATCCAGGGCGGCCTCGGCGCGGTGGGCAGGCTGCCGGTGTTCCTCGGCGAAGGTCGCAAGGTGTTCTGGGGTTTCGCGACGGTTCTGATCCGTTTTCCGGAGGTGCTGGACGAAGCCCACCTCGGCCAGTTGAGCGCCCAGGGCTATGTTTACGAGCTTTGGCGCCCTCACCCAGACAGCGGCGAGCGGCAGGTCATTGCGCGCTCGGGACCGGAGCTCCTGGTCGAGCCGGTGGAACAGGCACTGGAGCTGCCCAACGGCAAGTGGTACCTGAGTGTCGCGCCGCTCAAGGGCTGGGGCGATCCGGCGCGAGTGACACTCGGCGCCAGCCTGGCGCTGCTGTTCAGCCTGTTGCTGGCGTATGTGGCCAAGCTGGTGTTCGAGCTGCGCTTCTACAAGTCCGACCTGGAGGGCCTGGTCGCGCAACGCACGGAACAGCTCAGCACCAGCGAGCAGCGCTTCCGCAACATGAGCGATGCGGCCGGTGCCTACCTATGGGAGATTGACTCCGACATGGTCTACACCTACGTCTCGGGCCAGTCGACCCGGGTCAAGGGCCATCCGCCGGAAGCCTTGCTTGGCCACACACCGATGGAATTCATGCCGTCGGAGGACATCGCCGCCGTCGGCGCGATAGTCACGCGCGCGGTCGCCGCCAAGTCCGGCTTCCGCCTGCAGCATCGCGACATCACGCCGTCGGGCGAGATCTGGTGGGAGGAAGTTTATGGCTCGGTGTTCTGCGACGACTTCGGCCAGGTGATCGGCCTGCGCGGAACCGGCATGAGCATCAATGCGCGCAAGCAGGCCGAAGAGGAACTGCGGCGCAGCGAGCAACGCTTCCGCGACGTGGCGGAAGTGTCGGCGGACTGGATCTGGGAGGTCGACGCCACCGGCCGCTACACCTTTGTTTCGGAAGGCGTGCGACTCATGCTGGGCTATGCGCCGGAGGAGGTGGTCGGCAGGACGCCCTTCGATTTCATGCAGCCGGCTGAGGCGCAGGCGGTCGGGGCGGCGTTCGCCACCATTGCCGGGGAAAAACGCGCCTTCTCCGACATGGAGAACGTCGTGCTGGGCCGCGACGGCAAAGCGCACATCACGCTGACCAGCGGCACCCCGATCCTCGACCGCGACGGACACCTGCTCGGCTATCGCGGCGTCGATCGCGACATCAGTGCGCGCAAGGCGGCGGAGAAGCGCATCCGGCGACTGACCAATCTCTACGCGGCGCTCAGCGAGTGCAACCAGGCGATCGTGCGGTGTACCAGTGCCGAGGAGTTGTATGCCTCCATCTGCCGCGACGTGGTCGAATTCGGCGCCATGAAAATGGCCTGGATCGGCCTGCTCGACGAGGCTACCGGCAGGGTGCGTCCGGCGGCCAGCTTCGGCTCCGGCCTGGCCTACCTCGACGGCATCCACATTACCGTCGATGCCGTCGATGCCCACGGGCGCGGCCCGGTCGGCACGGCGCTGCGCGAGGACCGGCCGGTGTGGAACCAGGATTTCCTCAACGATCCGCTAACCGCGCCATGGCGCGAACGGGCCGTTCAGTATGCCTGGGGCGCCGTTGCCTCGCTTCCCTTGCATCGTGGCGGGCAGGTGATCGGCACCTTCAATCTGTATGCCGGCGATGCCAGCGCCTTCGACGAGGATGCACGCCGCTTGCTGGAGGAGATGGCGGCGGACATCAGCTACGCCCTGGACGGCTTCGATCGCGAGGCCAACATCAAGTTGGCCGCCGAGGTGTTCGAGCAGGGCAAGGAAGGCATCATGATCACCGACATCTCGGGCCGGATCCTGCGCGTCAATCGTGCCTTCAGCGAAATCAGCGGTTACAGCGAAGCCGAGGCACTGGGGCAGGGCGCTAGCCTGCTTTCCTCGGGGCGCCAGGGCCAGGAGTTCTACCGCGAGATGTGGGAATCTATCGATGCCACCGGTCATTGGCAGGGAGAGATCTGGAACCGGCGCAAGGATGGCCACGTCTATCCTGAATGGCTGGCGATCAGCCGCGTGCTGGGTGCCGACGGCACGGCAAGCCATTACGTGGGCATCTTCAGCGACATCTCCCGGCACAAGGAGGCGGAGGCGCGTATCCAGCGCCTGGCCCATTTCGATGCGTTGACCGGTCTGCCCAACCGCGCGTTGCTGCACGACCGCGCCCGCCACGCATTGGGCATGGCGCAACGCAGCCGCGAGCAACTGGCCGTGCTGTTTCTCGATCTCGATCACTTCAAGAACATCAACGACACGCTGGGGCATCGCATCGGGGACGAATTGCTGGTCGAGGTCGGCAACCGCATGGTGGAGGCGACACGCAAGGAAGACACGGTGTCGCGCCAGGGAGGCGACGAATTTGTCGTCATCCTGCCGGGAACCGATGCCGACGGCGCCGCCCATGTGGCAAGGAAGCTGATCGAGATGATCGCGCACAGCGTCAAGGTGGAGCAGTACGAACTGGTGGTCACGCCATCGATCGGCATTGCCATTTATCCCAGCGACGGCGAGGATTTCGAGACCCTTTCGCGGTCGGCCGACACGGCCATGTATCGCGCCAAGCAGGACGGACGCAATACCTTCCGTTTCTTCACCCCCGAAATGCAGGAACACTCGGTGCGCAGCCTGCGCATGGAAGGTGGCTTGCGCAATGCGCTGGCGCGCGGCGAATTGCAGCTCCTCTACCAGCCGCAGCTGTCGCTGGAAGACGGGCGCGTGGTCGGCGCCGAGGCCTTGTTGCGCTGGCACAATCCTGAACTCGGCGAGGTCATGCCGGCGGAGTTCATTTCCGTGGCTGAGGATAGCGGCCTGATCCTGCCCATAGGCGAGTGGGTGCTGCGCACCGCGATCCGGCAAATGAAGGCCTGGATGGATGACGGCCTGGCACCCATGATCATGGCGATCAACCTCTCGGCGGCGCAGTTCCGCCACGCGCACCTGCCCGAACTGGTGACGCGGGCGCTCGCCGACGAGGGGCTGGCGCCGGAGTTCCTTGAGCTCGAACTGACCGAAGGCGTGGCCATGGACGATCCCCTGGCGGCGATCGCGGTAATGGACGAACTGTATGCCTGTGGCGTACGCATGTCGATCGACGATTTCGGCACCGGCTACTCCTCGCTGAGTTATCTCAAGCGCTTCCAAGTGTACAAGCTGAAGATCGATCAGTCATTCGTCAGCGATCTCTCGGCCGATCCGGAAAGCAAGGCCATCGTCCGTGCCGTGATCAGCCTCGCGGATAGC
The DNA here is from genome assembly GCA_903959855.1 of uncultured beta proteobacterium. Classification (GTDB taxonomy): domain Bacteria; phylum Pseudomonadota; class Gammaproteobacteria; order Burkholderiales; family Rhodocyclaceae; genus Sulfuritalea. The sequence continues at coordinate 20,862 of CAJBYR010000185.1, read as the reverse complement.
CTTGGCTTGCGGACCATCGCCGAGGGCGTGGAAACCGCAGAACAGCTTGCCTTCCTGCGAGAATTTGGCTGCCACGAGGTGCAGGGCTACTACTACAGCCGGCCGCTCCTGCCGGAGGATTTCGCTGAATTCGTGCGTGGCCGAAGTTAGCCCCTGCGCGGGACTCCGTGCTCAGGCATGAAACATTTCACCGAGGCCATCGCCTGTGTCGATCAGGCCAGTTCGAAACAGTCGCCGGATTTGCGCACCACGCTCTGCGTGACGAGTTCGTCGAGGTGCATGCGGATCGAATTGAGCTCCGCGCTTTCGACGTAAGGCAGGCTGAAGCCCGGTGGATAGAGCAGTCGTCGCTGCGCCAGCTCAGCGAGGCTCTGCGGACCATCGCGCAGATAGCCGATAAGCTTTTCATTGCGCTCGTCGATCTTGCTGGCGAATCCGGCGAGGTCTGACAGGAATTTCGTCCTGTCCGTGATCACGGCACGGTGATGCGAGGTGACCCAGACGCGGGCGTCGAGGTCCGCGACCTCGGCCAGGCTCTTGCGGAACGCTTTTAGGCTGGACGTGGCATCGCCATAGTAGGGGCCGAATCCGGTCAGGTCGATATCGCCGATAAAGGCGACGCCTTCGCTCTCGACGATCAGCGCGCAGTGGCCTGAGGTGTGGCCCGGCAGGTGGTGGGCGCGGATCTGCACGCCGCCGCCGAGTTCCCAGCGCTGGTCGTGGATGTAGGGCGTGGCGTCGGGGCGCGGCACATAGTGGAAGTCGCGCTCGACGAGGGTCTTCATTTCCGCCAGCACATCGGGCGGGTAGCCATAGTGCGCGCAAAGCCCGGGCCAGGATTGTGCGGCGCGCAGATCGGCCTCGTGTACCTGGACGCCCGCCTTGGGCACGCGATGGAGGCCCGCCATGTGGTCCTCGTGCACATGGCCGAGGATGACCAATTCAACCGCATCGAAGTCGACTCCGATGCGGTTGGCAACCAGCGGGGTATCGAATGCGACGCGCAGTTCCGGTCCGCGGACCAGTACCTGGTTTCCGTCGGGGTATTTCCCTGATTTGTGTCCAAGATGGACGCTGACCGCGCCGAAGCGCTGGATTTCACTCAATTCTTTCCTCCAGGGGCAATAGTGAAGCATATCCGATCACGACCGTCGAGCCCGTGGTGCAGGGGTGTTTTCAACGCTTCCGACCTCCGGATCTATCACCTCCGTAATAAATGCGATTTGCCTAACCGGCCTGGGACGGGCAAAATGGCCATCCCGCAACGCCGTCACAGTGTGCTGCATTCAGCATGAGCCCCGCCGAATCCCCGGACGACATTTTTCGCTGGAGCGATGGCTTCAACATCGGCCTGAGCGAAATCGATGACCAGCACGTCAAGCTGGTGGCGATGCTCAATCGCCTGGCCCGACATCACACGTCCAAGACACCGGACGACGATCTGTTGCGGGTGTTTGACGAACTGGTGAGCTACACCGCCTACCATTTCGGTACCGAAGACCGGGTGATGGACGAAGAGCAGGTCGATTCCCGCCACGCTGAAGCACATCGCCGTGCCCATCGGGATTTCGTCGCCCGGGCGCTGGCCGCGCGGCGCAATGCCGAAAAGTCGCCGCGCGAGGTGACCGGGGATACGCTGGTGTTTCTGACCAATTGGCTGATTCACCACATCCTGGGCATGGATCGTCGCCTTGCCGAAGCAGTGCGCCTGGCACAGAAGCACCGTGGCGTCGCGGTCACCGCCGCGCTGCCGCCGGACGCCGAGCGCACCACGGAAGTGCTGCTGCACGCCGTTGATGGCCTGTATGAGCGGCTCGGGCAAAACACCGGGGAACTGCGCGAAACCAATGCCCGCTTGCAGCAGGAGTTGGCCAAAAGCAAGCAGGCCGAGCAGGACCTGCGCATCGCCGCCACTGCCTTCGAGGCGCAGGAATGCATCATCATCACCGATGCCGCCAGCCGCATCCTGCAGGTCAATCGGGCATTTGCTGCCACCACCGGCTACAGCCCGGCGGAGGTGATCGGCCACAATCCTCGCCTGCTCAGCTCCGGTCGCCAGGATGCCGACTTCTATGCCGAAATGTGGCAGGAAATTCGCAGCACCGGCGCCTGGCAGGGAGAGATCTGGAACCGGCGCAAAAACGGCGAGGCCTATCCGTCCTGGTTGTCGATCAAGGCCGTCATCGGTGATGATGGCAAAGCCACGCACTTTGTCGGCACCTCCACCGACATCGCACCGCGCAAGCTGGCCGAGGACAGGATCAGGCACCTCGCCTATTACGATCAATTGACCCAGTTGCCCAACCGTCGCCTGATGACCGACCGGCTCGACCAGGCGCTCACCGGCTGCGCCCGCCATGGTCGCCATGGCGCGCTGATGCTGATCGATCTCGACGACTTCAAGTCGCTCAATGACAGCATGGGCCACGGCGTTGGCGACAACCTGCTGATCGAAGTCGCCCGGCGCCTGCAGTACTGCGTGCGCGACGGCGATACCGTGGCGCGTCTGGGCGGTGACGAATTCGTCATTATCATCAGCGACCTGGACTCCGGCGAGTTGGCGGCGATCCAGGCCGAACATATAGCGGAAAAGATCCAGGCGCGCCTCGCCGAGCCGTATGTGCTCGACATCATTGTGGACGGCGTTGCCACCGGTACCTGCACTCACAACTGCAGTTCGAGCATCGGCATTGCCCTGTTCCGCGATCGCTCGGCCTCGACCGAGGAACTGCTGAAGCGTGTCGACACCGCGATGTACCAGGCCAAGCAGGCGGGGCGTCACACCCATCGTTTCTTCGACCCGGAAATGCAGGAGGCAGTCAAGCTGCGCACGATCCTCGAAAGAGACCTGCGCCGTGCCTTGGTCGAGGGCCAGTTCCTGCTCTATTACCAGCCCCAGGTCGATGCCGGCGGTTGCGTGATCGGCGCCGAAGCGCTGGTGCGTTGGCTCCACCCCGAGCGCGGCATGGTCGAGCCGGCGGAGTTCATCCCCCTGGCCGAGGAGACCGGCCTGATTTTTCCGCTGGGCCAATGGGTGCTTGAGCAGGCCTGCCGCCAGCTGACCCTCTGGGATGAAAAGCCCGAAACGGAACACCTCACGATGGCCGTCAATGTTAGCGCGCGCCAGTTCGGCCGGCCGAGCTTCGTCGCGGAAGTGCTGTCCATCGTGGACGGCCTCGGGATCAAGCCAAACCGCCTCAAGCTCGAGCTGACCGAAAGCCACTTGCTGGAGAATGCCGCCGAAGTCATTGTCAAGATGGCGGCGTTGAAGGCACGGCATGTCGGCTTTTCCATGGATGACTTCGGCACCGGCTATTCCTCCCTGTCCTACCTCAAGCGGCTGCCGCTTGATCAGCTCAAGATCGACCAGTCCTTCGTCCGTGACATCCTCAGCCACCCGAACGACGCAGCGATCGCCAAGACCATCGTCGCCCTGGCGCAAAGCCTTGGCCTGTCGGTGATTGCCGAGGGCGTCGAAACCGAGGGGCAGCGCGAGTTCCTGCGCGACAACGGTTGCGTTACCTGCCAGGGCTTCCTTTTCTCGCGCCCCGTGCCCCTCGAGGATTTCGAGGCCTTTGCCCGGCAGAGCAGCTGCCAGCGCTGAAAGTCGGCGCTGGCACGACGGCGATTTCGTCGCCGGCGCGGCCGTGATCGGGTAGGCTTGGCGGTTTGCGGACTACGCTGCCCCGACATGTGCGGACGCTACGTGCTTCACGGCCCCCAATCCCGCCTCAGGGAACACTTCGACCTGCGCGCCTGTGCCGAATGGCAGGCGCGCTACAACATCGCGCCGCAAAGCGAGGTGCTGGTGATCCGCCAGCGGCCCGAGGTCGGTCGTGTCGGGCAGAAGGTGCGCTGGGGCCTGATACCGCGCTGGGCCAGGGATGCGACTATCGGCCTCAAACTCAACAATGCGCGTGCCGAAACCGTGACGGAAAAGCCCTCGTTCAAGACCAGCTTCGAACGCCACCGTTGCCTGATCCCGGCCAACGGCTTTTACGAATGGCAGGCCGTCGAGGACGGCGGCAAGGCGCGCAAGCAGCCCTGGTACATCCGTCCCGCGCAAGACGGCGAATTCCTCGCCATGGCCGGCCTGCTTGCGGCATGGAAGTCGCCCGAGGGCGAAGACGTCGTCACGACCTGCGTCATCACCACCACGCCAAACGGAGTCATGGCGCCGATTCACGAGCGCATGCCGGTGCTGCTGGCGCCCGGCCAGTTCGACGCCTGGCTCGACCCGGCCTGGCGAGATGTCGAGGCGTTGCGGCGCTGGCTGCTGCCGGCGCCGGACGCGGAGATCATTGCATATCGTGTGAGCAGCAGCGTCAGCAATGCGCGCAACGAAGGCGAGGAACTGCTTGAGCCCGTCTGAGTCATACGTCATGACACCGCGCGTGCTCTCGCTCATCCCGCCGATGACGCAGCTCAACACGCCGTATCCGTCGACCGCCTACCTGACAGGTTTCCTGCGCTCGCGCGGCGTCACGGCAGTGCAGGAGGACCTGGCGCTGGCACTGGTGTTGCGCCTGTTCTCGCCCGAGGGTTTGCTGGCGCTTTGCGCCGTCGCCGAGGCGATCCCGGCAAAGCAGCGCACGCCGCGCGTCGCCGCCTTCCTGAAGCAGTTCGAGGAGTATCTGGCGACGGTGGCGCCGGCCGTCGCCTTCCTCCAGGGGCGTGATCCCTCGATCGCGCATCGCATCGTCGGCCGTCGCTTTCTGCCCGAGGGTTCGCGCTTCTCTGCGCTCGATGTGTATGTCGACGATGAGGGTGGCGATCCGTTGGCCTGGGCCTTCGGCGCGCTGGGGGTGACCGATCGCGCACGCCACTTCGCCACGCTCTACCTCGACGACCTGGCCGACGTGTTGCGTGAGGCGGTCGATGCGCGCTTCGAGTTCGTGCGCTATGCCGAATCGCTGGCGCAGAGCCAGGCCAGTTTCGAGCCGCTGGCCAATGCGCTTGCGGCGCCGGAGAACCTGATCGACGCCACGCTGCGCGAGCTGGCGTTGGCCGCCGTCGCGCATCACGCGCCGCAAGTGGTGCTGCTCTCGGCGCCCTTCCCGGGCAACGTGTATGCCGCTTTCCGCATCGCCCAGGCTGTCAAGGCCCAAGACCGGAACATTGTCACGGTGCTCGGCGGCGGCTACGTAAATACTGAGTTGCGCGAATTGTCAGAACCCCGGGTATTCGATTATTTCGACTACGTCACGCTCGACGATGGCGAGCGGCCGCTGCTGGCACTGCTTGAGCACCTGCGCGGCGAGCGCCCGCAGGAACGGCTGGTGCGCACCTTCCTGCGCGGCGCAGAGGGCGTGCGCTACATCGACGCCAAAGAGCCGGACATTCCCTTTGCCGAGGCCGGCACGCCGACCTGGGACGGCCTGCCGCTGGATCGTTACCTGTCGCTGCTGGACATGCTTAACCCGATGCACCGCCTCTGGTCCGACGCGCGCTGGAACAAGCTCACCGTGGCCCACGGCTGCTACTGGAAGAAGTGCAGCTTCTGCGATGTCTCGCTCGACTACATCTCGCGCTACGAGGCGCTGGCGGCCGTCACCCTGGTTGATCGCATCGAAGCCATCGTCGCCGAGACCGGGCAGACCGGCTTTCACTTCGTCGACGAGGCCGCGCCGCCCAAGGCACTCAAGGCGCTGGCCGAGGAACTGCGCAAGCGCAAGCGTTCGATCTCCTGGTGGGGCAACATCCGCTTCGAGAAATCCTTCACCCCGGAACTCTGCACCGAACTGGCCGACAGCGGCTGCATTGCGGTATCGGGCGGGCTGGAAGTGGCCTCCGACCGCCTGTTGAAACTCATGCAGAAGGGCGTCTCGGTCGACCAGGTGGCGCGCGTTACGCATGCTTTCTCCGAGGCCGGCATCCTGGTCCATGCCTACCTGATGTACGGCTTCCCGACGCAGACGGTGCAGGACACGGTCGATGCCCTGGAGTATGTGCGCCAGCTGTTCGCCGCCGGCTGCATCCAGTCCGGCTTTTTCCATCGCTTCGCCTGCAGCGTGCATGCGCCGGTGGGCCTGCATCCCGAGCGCTACGGCGTCACTTTGAAGCCGCTGCGTGCGGGGCGCTTTGCAAAGAACGACGTCGGCTTCATCGATCCCACGGGTGTCGACCACGACGTGCTGGGGCAGGCGCTGAACAAGGCGCTCTACAACTACATGCACGGTATCGGCCTGGAGCAGGACGTGCGCGGCTGGTTTGCCGGACGCGTGCCGAAAACCACCGTGCCGCGCAATTTCATATCGCGGGCGTTGCGCGGATGAGCAACGCGCCGCTGGAGCCGGATTGGGAAATCCCCGAGGCGGAGCTGCATCCTTCGCTGCTGGTGCGCATCGTGCTCTGGACCTGCGGCAGCATCGCGCTGCTGCTGGGCATCATCGGCATCGTCGTACCCGGGCTGCCGACCACGCCCTTCGTGCTGGTCGCCGCCGCCTGTTATGCGCGGGCCTCGGAGCCCTTCTACCGCTGGCTGTTGCACAACCCGACGTTCGGCCCGCTGATCATCGAGTGGCGGCGCCATCACAGCATTCCGCATCGCATCAAGTGGCTGGCCATCACCCTCATGAGCCTGACCATCAGCGTGTCGATCTGGACCATGGCAGACAAGCCGTGGTTGCAGGTCATGCTGGCGGTGATCGGGCTCGCCACGGCGATCTGGCTGTGGCGGATTCCGTCACGCGACCAGCCGCGGCGGGAGGATTAGAATTCGACGCAATACCAAAAGAAAAGGGAGTTCTGCATCATGGCGAAGTACAGCACCGAATCGATTCGTGCCGTGGCCCTCGTTGGTCACGGCGGCGCCGGCAAGACCACGCTGGCGGAAGCATTGTTGTTCAAGGCCGGCGCGATCGCGGCCAAGGGTTCCGTCGAAAAGGGCAACACTGTCTGCGACTTCGATGCCCAGGAAAAGGCCGCCGGCCATTCGCTGAATTCCGCACTGGTTAACTTCGCCGCCGAAGGCGTGCATGTGCATCTGATCGATACCCCGGGCTATCCGGATTTCGCCGGTCAGGCGGTAGCTGCGCTGGCCGGGGTCGAGACCGCGATCGTGGTGATCAATGCCCAGACCGGCATCGAACTCGCCACCGAACGCATGATGCGCGCGGCCCAGGCACGCGGCCTGGCGCGCATGATCGTGATCAACAAGATCGACGCCGACAACGTCGATCTGCCGGAGCTGGTGAACCAGATCCGCGAGCGCTTCGGCAAGGAGTGCCTGTTGCTCGACCTGCCCGCGCACGGCCGGCAAGAGGTCGTTGAAGTGCTCGAGCACGATGCCGGTGATGCGGATTTCGACTCGGTCGCCCACGCCCATCGCGAGCTGATCGACCAACTGGTCGAGGAGGACGAATCGCTGCTGGCGCAGTATCTCGACGAGGGCAAGGACCCGAGTGCCGCCGACCTGCATGCGCCCTTCGAGAAGGCGCTGCGCTCCGGCCACCTGATCCCCATCCTGTTCACCTCGGCGCGCACCGGCGCCGGCATCGGCGAACTGCTGCACGTGCTGGCCTCGCTGGCACCCAACCCGACCGAGGGCAACCCGCCGCCGTTCTACAAGGGCGAGCTGGGTGGCGAAACGCAGGCCTTCGCTGCGGTTCCCGATGCGACGAAGCACGTGTTGGCGCATGTCTTCAAGGTCATCGCCGATCCCTACATGGGCAAGGTCGGTGTCTTCCGCGTGCATCAGGGCACGATGAAGAAGGAAAGCCAGCTCTTCGTCGGCGACAGCAAGAAGCCCTTCAAGGCCGGCCATCTTTACCAGTTGCAAGGCAAGGACTACATCGAGGTCGACGAGCTGATGCCGGGCGACATCGGCGCCATCGCCAAGATCGAGGAAATCGACTTCGACGCTGTGCTGCACGATTCGCACGACGAGGACCACATCCACTTGAAGCCGCTCGAGTTCCCCCGGCCGATGCAGGGCCTGGCGGTGGAGACCAAGCGCAAGGGCGACGAGCAGCGCCTGTTCGACATCCTGCACAAGCTGGAACTGGAAGATCCCTGCTTCGAGGTCGAGCGCCACCCGACCACGCACGAAACCGTGATCCGCGGCCTGGGCGAAATGCACCTGCGCTACAAGCTGGAAAAGATGGCGACGCAGTTCAAGCTGGAACTCGATACCAGGCCGCCGCTGATTCCTTACCGCGAAACCATCACCGGCAACGCCGAGGGCCATTGCCGGCACAAGAAGCAGTCGGGCGGTGCCGGCCAGTTCGGCGAGGTGTACCTCAAGATCGAACCGATGGAGCGCGGCGCCGGCTTCGAGTTCGTCGATCGGGTCAAGGGCGGCGTGATTCCCGGCGTATTCATGACCTCTGTCGAGAAGGGCGTGCGCCAGGCCCTGGCTGATGGCGTGATCGCCGGCTTTCCGGCCCAGGACATCCGCGTCATTGTCTATGACGGCAAGACCCATGCGGTGGATGGCAAGGACGTGGCCTTCGTCACCGCCGGGCGCAAGGCGACCATCGAGGCCATCCGTGCCGCCGGGCCTATCGTGCTGGAGCCCATCGTCACCATCGAGATCGTCGCTCCCGAGGCGGCGATCGGCGACCTCACGGGCGACCTCTCGAGCCGGCGCGGGCATATCACCGGCACCAATCCGCGTCCGGGCAACACGGCCTCGATCACCGGTGAAGTGCCGCTGGCCGAGATTACCGACTACGCCTCGCGCCTGAAGTCGCTGACCGGCGGGCAGGGCGCCTACAGCATCGAGTTTGCACGCCATGCGCAGGTGCCGCCCCAGGTGCAGCAGAAGCTCGCGGAGGCCTTCCGGCCGAGGGAAGAGGAAGAGTGAGCACTTCCATAGCTTGCAATGGATGGCCGTCGGGCGTAGTCTCGGTACCGTGAGTCAACGATTCGTCCGCTTCCTGCTGCTGTTCGTCGCGCTCTGGCTGCCCGTGCAGACCATGGCCGGCCTCTCCGTGTCCGTCTGCACGAACATGCAGGGACACGAGGGCGCTGTCGCGGCAATGCATGAGGCCACTGAATCAGCGATGCCCTGCCATGAAGCCATGGCCGACGATGCACCTGCGCACCAGGACGATTGCGACAACTGCGGGATCTGCCATCTGGCCAGCGCCGGTTTCATGCCCAGCGCGGCCTTGCCCGACGGATTGCTGTCGAGCCACACCAGCTACGCATTGCCGGCAATCGTGGCCCCCCCCAGCCATATTGCCGAACCGCCGCAACATCCTCCCAGAGACGCGACCTGAGCAATTCAGGTCGGCGCCCGGTGGTTTCCGGGCGCCTGTTCGTATCGTCTATCGGGAGTTTCTTCATGAAAAGCTTCGCACGTTTTTTTGCCGCCCTGGCAATCCTGCTGTTCGCCTCGTTTGCCGTCCACGCCCAGGCCCATGACGGCCATCTGCCGGAGTCCGACGGCGTGATCAAGAAGATCGATGCCGCCAAGGGCAAGGTTTCCATCGCCCACGGCGAGATCACCAACCTCAAGATGCCGCCCATGACCATGAGCTTTACCGCCAAGGATCCGGCGATGCTCAAAGGCTTCAAGGAGGGCGACAAGGTTCGCTTTCGCGCTGCCGAGGTCAAGGGCAACCTGACCGTCGTCAGCATCGAAGCCGCGAAGTAGGGCCGTGGCCTCCCATCTGGCGCTGCTGGCGGCCCTGGCCGCCGCAGCGAGCCTGCACGCGCAGGCGGCGGAGCAGTTGATCGGCGGTCGCGTCGAGAGCCTGCTCGAATTCGCCCGCGAGCACCATCCCGAGTTTGCCGCCCTGCGTGCCGAGGCCGAGTCGGCTGCCGCGCGCATCGAGCCGGCCGGGGCCTTGCCCGATCCGATACTGCGTACCGAATTGCGCGACGTCACCAATGAAGGGCTCGACGCCAGCGCCAATGTGCTGCCGCCGCGCATCGGCGGTGCACGCTACACCTTCAGCCAGGCCCTGCCCTGGGCGGGCAAGCGCGATCTGCGGCGCGACGTGGCCGGTGCCGGCGCGACCGAGGCCAACGCCAGGACCCGTGCCGGCTGGATCGACCTGGCAACCCGCATCAAGCTGACTTACGCCCAGCACCATGTGCATCTGCTGAGCATCCGCTACACCAAGGAAAACCTCGACCTCATGCGCCGCGTTGCCGACATCGCGCGTACCCGCTATGCCAGCGGTTTCGGTGGCCAGCAGGATGCCCTGCGTGCGCAGTCCGAGATCATCGCCATGGAAACCGACCTGGCGATGCTGGAAGGCGAAAGCACCCAGGCCAGCGCGCGCATGCGTGCGCTGCTCGGCCGGCCGGAGAACGTCAAGTTGCGCCCGCCCGAGTTGCTGCGCACCCTGCCGCCGGTGGCCAAACTGGCCTTGCCGGCGCTGGAAGATCGGCTGCGCGCCAACAACCCGCAACTGGCAGCGGCGGATGCACGTATCGCCGGCGCCGAGAAGACGCGGGAACTGGTTGAGTTGAATCGCTATCCCGATGTCACGCTGGGCGTGTCGCCGACGCAGACCCGCAACCGGGTTTCGCAATGGGAGCTGATGTTCGAGATCAACATCCCCCTGCAACGCGACAGCCGTCGCGCCCAGGAGCGCGAGGCCGAACTCAATCTTGAGGCGGCGCGCCTGCGCCGCCAGAGCGAGCTCAACCTGGCGCTGGCCGAATTGGGCCAGAGCGTGGCGGGGCTGGAAGTGGCACAACGGCTTGAATCTCTGGTTGTTGGAGGGCTGCTGCCGCAGGCGGAAGTCAACCTCAACGCCGCCCTGGCGGCCTACGAGACCGGGCGCGCGGATTTTGCCGCGGTGCTGGATGCGCATCGCCAGCTGCGGCGCGCGCGTACCGAGTTGGTCAAGGCGCGCGGCGACCAGCAGGTACGCCTGGCCGAGATCGAAAAGATGGTGGGAGAAGAACTATGAAATCGCAATCTCTGGGTGTGGTCGTGGCCCTGATGCTGGCCATCGGCGTCGGTTACTGGGCTGGCGCAAGGAAGAAAGTCGGCGCCGGCGACACGGCGACTGCGGCGGCAGCGCCGGCTGCCGCGCCCGAGGCCGGCAGCCAGAAGCCGCGCAAGCTGCTCTACTACCGCAACCCCATGGGCCTGCCCGACACTTCGCCGGTGGCGAAGAAAGATTCCATGGGCATGGACTACATCGCGGTGTACGAAGGGGAGGACGAGCCTTCTGCCGCCGGCGAGCTCAAGATCAGTACCGAGAAGGTGCAGAAGCTGGGGGTCAAGACCGAGCCGGCGACTTTGCGCGAGCTGGCGCGCCAGGTCACCGCGGCGGGTCGGGTCGAGTTCGACGAACGCCGGGTGCATACCGTGAGCGCCAAGTTCGAGGGCTGGATCGAGCGCCTGCATGTCAATGCCACGGGCCAGCCGGTGGGCAAGGGCCAGCCGCTGTTCGAGGTGTACAGCCCCGAGCTGGTTTCGGCACAGCGTGAATACGCGGTGGCGGCCAGGGGCATTGCCGCGCTCAAGGACGCCAGCCCGGAAACGCAGTCAGGCATGAAGCAGCTGGCCGACGCCGGCCTCGCGCGGCTGCGCAACTGGGATATTTCCGAGGAGCAGGTGAAGGCGCTGGCCGCGGGCGGCGAGGCGAAGCGCACGCTGACCTTCCTGTCTCCGGCCGGCGGCGTGGTGCTGGAAAAAAAGGCCGTCGCGGGCATGCGCTTCATGCCCGGCGAGATGCTCTACCAGATCGCCGATACGTCCGCGGTCTGGGTGCTGGCCGACGTCTTTGAACGTGACATCGGCGCCATCAAGTCCGGGCAGAAGGTCAAGCTGGGAATCAACGCTTATCCCGACAAGAGCTTCGCGGGCACTGTGGCCTACATCTATCCGACGCTGAAGACGGAAACGCGAACGATCCCGGTGCGCATCGAGCTGGCCAATCCCGGCGGCCTGCTCAAGCCCGGCATGTATGCCAACGTCGAGCTGGCAATCGGCGGCGCGGAGCGGGTGCTGACGGTGCCGGTGTCGGCCGTGATCGACAGCGGCACGCGGCAGATCGTGCTGTTGCAGAAAGCGGCCGGCCGCTTCGAGCCGCGCGAGGTCAAGCTCGGCCAGCGTAGTGACGAATACGTCGAGGTACGCGAAGGCATCGCCGCGGGCGATGCGGTAGTGGTCGCGGCCAACTTCCTGATCGACGCCGAAAGCAACCTCAAGGCTGCGCTCTCCGGCCTGACGGCGGCGCCCGCCGCCACGCCGGACAAGGCGACCAAGTCCTCGGTCAGCCACCAGGCCGTCGGCACACTGGAAGCCATCGACGCAAAGAACGGCACCGTCACCGTGACCCACGCCCCGGTCGCCAGCCTCAACTGGCCGGCGATGACCATGGACTTCATCCTCGCCAATCCGGGGCTGTTGGCCAAGCTCAAGGCCGGTGCTCCCATCACCATCGAGTTCGTCGAGCGCGGGCCGGGTGAGTGGGTGATAACGAAGATGGACGCCAAGGGCGCCTCTGCCGCGCATAAGGGGCATTAGGATGAAACCCGCTGCTGGTCTTTCGTTTGCGCGGGATCGGGAGGGCGGGGCGTTCTACTCCGCTCATGTCCTCCGTCGTCGCCCTGCGGGCGACTCCTCCCCCTTTACTTCGCTGCGCAGAACACCCCGCCCTCCCAATCCGGTGACGGTGTTGCAGTGCGACGGTCGCAAGGCAAATGCATATCCCGCCATCCTTGGCGCCCACCCAACTACACCAAAAGACGTGTGCGCCATGGAGCAACCACCATGCTGAACGCCCTCATCTCCTGGTCGGCGCGCAACAAGTTCCTTGTTGTCATCATGACGGTGTTCATCACGCTGGCCGGCATCCATGCCGTGTGGAAGACGCCGCTCGACGCGCTGCCCGACCTCTCCGACGTGCAGGTCATCATCTACACCGAAGTGCCCGGCCAAGCGCCGCAGGTGGTCGAGGACCAGGTTACCTATCCGCTGACCACGGCCATGCTCTCGGTGCCGAAATCGAAAGTGGTGCGTGGCTTCTCCTTCTTCGGTGCGTCCTTCGTCTATGTGATCTTCGAGGACGGTACCGACATCTATTGGGCGCGCTCGCGGGTGCTGGAATACCTCAACTTTGCCTCCGGCCGCCTGCCGCGGGGCATCACGCCGCAGCTCGGGCCGGACGCCACTGGCGTCGGCTGGGTTTACCAGTACGTGCTGCAGGCCAAGGACAAGTCGCTCGCCGAATTGCGCACCCTGCAGGACTGGTTCGTCCGCTACCAGCTGACCAAGGCGCCGGGCGTGGCCGAGGTGGCCAGCATCGGCGGCTTCGTCCAGCAGTACCAGGTGATCGTCGATCCCGTCAAGCTGCGATCCTACGGCGTGCCGCTGATGAAGGTGGTGCAGGCCATACGCGATTCCAATCGCGACGTCGGCGGCCGCGTGGTCGAGATGGCGGAAACCGAATACATGGTGCGCGGCCGCGGCTATCTGCGCGGCAAGGCTGACATCGAAGGGCTGGTGGTGAAAGCCGAGCGCGGCACGCCGGTGCTGGTGCGCGACATCGCCCGCGTCGAACTCGGGCCCGACGAGCGGCGCGGCATCACCGAGCTCAACGGCGAGGGCGAGGTGGTGTCCGGCATCGCCATGGCGCGCTACGGCCAGAACGCGCTGGACGTGATCCACGGCGTCAAGGAAAAGCTCGCCGAGATCGCCCCCGGCCTGCCTGCCGGCGTGACCATCGAGACCGTGTACGACCGCTCCGAGCTGATCCACCGCGCGATCCAGACGCTGAAGACCACGCTGATCGAGGAAAGCATCATCGTCGCGCTGGTGTGCCTGATTTTCCTGATGCACGCGAGGAGCGCCCTGGTGGCGATCCTGATGCTGCCGGTCGGCGTGCTGATCGCCTTCATCGCCATGCGCGCACTGGGCATGAACTCGAACATCATGAGCCTGGGCGGGGTGGCGATCGCCATCGGCGCCATGGTCGATGCCGCGATCGTGATGATCGAGAATGCACACAAGCACATCGAACGGCTCAAGGAAGACCATACCAACGCCGAGCGAGCCGAGGCCATCATCGCCGCCTGCAGGGAAGTCGGCCCGGCGCTGTTCTTTTCGCTGCTGATCATCACCGTCTCTTTCCTGCCGGTGTTCACGCTGGAAGCGCAGGAAGGCCGCCTGTTCTCGCCGCTGGCCTACACCAAGACCTTCGCCATGGCGGGCGCCGCGATGCTTTCCGTGACGCTGGTGCCGGTGCTGATGCTGTTCTTCATCCGCGGCAGGATCATGCCGGAGGCGAGGAACCCGGTGAATCGCGTACTGATCTGGCTCTACCGGCCGGTCATCGCCGCGGTGATGCGCTGGAAGCGGACCACCATCGTGCTGGCCGTCGCAACGCTTGCCGTCAGCCTGTACCCGGCTTCGCGCCTGGGCAGCGAGTTCATGCCCACGCTCAACGAAGGCACGCTGTTCTACATGCCGACCTCGCTGCCCGGTATGTCGATCACCAAGGCCGCCGAACTGCTGCAGACGCAGGACAAGATCATCAAGAGCTTCCCCGAGGTGGCTTCGGTGATCGGCAAGGCCGGCCGCGCCAATACCGCCACCGACCCGGCGCCGACCGAGATGTTCGAGACCGTGATCAACCTCAAGCCCGAGTCCGAATGGCGGCCGGGAATGAACATCGACAAGCTGATCGCCGAGCTCGACAAGGCCCTGCAGTTCCCCGGCGTGGCCAACTCGTGGACCATGCCGATCAAGGCACGCATCGACATGCTGTCGACGGGCATCCGCACGCCGATCGGGATCAAGGTATTCGGCAAGAACCTCGAAGAGATGGAACGCCTGGCGCGCGAGATCGAAGGCGTGGTCAAGGCGGTGCCCGGCACCACCAGCGCCTACGCCGAACGCATCACCGGCGGCTTCTACCTCGACATCGAGCCGGACCGTGCGGCCCTGGCGCGCTATGGGCTCTCGGTGGGTGAACTGCAGGACACCATAGGCACGGCGCTGGGCGGCGAAATGGTGACGACCACGGTCGAAGGTCGCGAGCGCTTCGGCGTCATCGTGCGCTATCCGCGCGAGTTGCGATCCGATCCGCAGGCCATCGCGCGCGAAGTGCTGGTGCCGGTGTATGGCTCCGGCATGGAGGCAAACTCGCCGCCGGCCATGGTGCCGCTGGGCCAGGTGGCGAAGATTTCCATCGTCAAAGGCGCGCCGGCGATACGCACCGAGAACGCGCTGCTCTCGGCCTATATCTACGTCGACATCCGCGACCGCGACATCGGCTCCTACGTCGCCGCGGCGCGCCAGGCGGTCAACGAGAAGGTCAAGTTCCCGCCCGGTTACTACATCACCTGGAGTGGCCAGTTCGAGTACATGGAGCGCGCCATCGAGAAGCTCAAGGTGGTGGTGCCGGTGACGCTGCTGATCATCTTCCTGCTGCTCTACCTCAACTTCCGGCGCATGACCGAAACCCTCATCGTGATGCTCTCGGTACCCTTCGCCCTGGTCGGTGGTGTCTGGCTGATGTGGCTGCTCGGCTACAACCTCTCGGTGGCGGTGGCGGTCGGCTTCATCGCCCTGGCCGGCGTAGCGGCCGAGACTGGCGTGGTGATGCTGATCTACCTGGACCACGCCTGGGAGGCGGCGCAGGCGCGTTGCAAGGCCGAAAATCGCCGTGTCACCAGCGCCGACTTGTACGCCGCGGTGATGGAAGGCGCGGTGGAACGGGTGCGGCCGAAGATGATGACCGTGGTCGCGATCATGGCGGGCCTCTTGCCCATCATGTGGAGCACGGGCACCGGGTCCGAAGTGATGAGCCGCATCGCGGCGCCCATGGTCGGCGGCATGATTTCCTCGACCGTGCTGACCTTGATCGTGATTCCGGCGATCTATGCGCTGGTGAAGCAGTGGCAGCTCGGCCGCAAGCCGGGGTGAGTCCGAATCGCCAATCGGTCGATCGCTATCGTCGCCATGCCGCCGGCTACGATGCCTCGGCGCGTCGCACCATGTCTCTGCGCCGTCGCGCCGTGGCACTGCTGGACCTGCGCCCCGGTGACGTGGTGCTCGATGTCGGCGCCGGCACCGGGCTGAGTTACGAACTGCTGCTCGCTGGTGTCGGCGAGGCTGGCCGGGTACTTGCCATCGAGCAGAGTCCGGAGATGTTCGCGCTGGCGTGCGCCAGGATCGAGCGGCATGGCTGGACCAATGTCTGGCATTGCAATGCGCCTGCGGAAACCGTCGAGTTGCCCGAACCCGCCGATGCCGTGCTTTTCAATTACGTGCATGACATTACGCGCACGCCGCAGGCGGTGGCAAACATCCTGCGCCAGTCCAAGCCGGGTGCGCGGATCGCGATGGCCGGCATGAAGTATTTTCCGTGGTGGACCGGGCCGCTGAACCTGCTGGCCTGGGCCAAGAATCGTCCCTATAACGTACGGCCGGGCGACATGTGGCAGCCCTGGGACATCGTTGAAACCTGGTGCGAGTCGTTCGAGCGCCGCTCCACGCAAGCCGGCATGGGTTACATCGCGCGCGGCATCCGGCGCGGCACGGTGGATTGAAGCGCTTTCGTCCCGGTCAGGCGGCAGCGACGATGGATGCTATCGCCTTGCCGACGTCGCTCGTGGTGGCCTTGCCGCCCATGTCCGGCGTGCGCGGGCCTTCGGCGGTGACGGCCTCGATCGCGGCCATGATCGCGGCGGCGGCCTCCGGGTGGCCCAGATGCTCGAGCATCATCGCGCCGCACCAGATCTGGCCAATCGGGTTGGCGATGCCCTTGCCGTAAATGTCCGGCGCCGAGCCATGCACCGGCTCGAACAGCGAGGGAAAGAGTCGTTCCGGGTTGAGGTTGGCCGAGGGCGCGATGCCGATGGTGCCGGTGCAGGCCGGGCCAAGGTCGGAGAGGATGTCGCCGAACAGGTTGGAAGCCACCACCACGTCGAACCAGTCCGGGTTGCGCACGAAGTGGGCCGTGAGGATGTCGATGTGGTACTTGTCGGCGCGGATGGCGGGATAGTTCGCCGCCATCGCGGCGAAGCGTTCGTCCCACCAGGGCATCGAGATCGAGATACCGTTTGATTTGGTGGCCGAGGTGACATGCTGCTTCGGTCGCGTCATCGCAAGTTCGAAGGCGAACTTCATGATCCGGTCCGTGCCGCGCCGGGTGAAGATGCTTTCCTGGATCACGGTTTCCCGCTCGGTGCCCTCGTACATGCGGCCGCCGACGCTGGAGTATTCGCCTTCGGTGTTTTCGCGCACCACGTAGAAGTCGATCTCGCCCACCTTGCGGTTGGCCAGCGGGCAGGGGACGCCGGGCATCAGGCGCACCGGACGCAGGTTCACGTACTGGTCGAACTCACGGCGGAACTTCAGCAGCGAGCCCCACAACGAGATGTGGTCCGGCACTTTCTCCGGCCAGCCGGCGGCGCCGAAGAAGATCGCGTCATGGCTGCCGATCTGCTGCTTCCAGTCGTCGGGCATCATCTGCCCGTGTTTCAGGTAGTAGTCGCAGCTCCAGTCGAATTCGTCAAAAGCCAGCGCAATGTTGAAGCGGCCGGCGGCAGCATGCAGCACGCGCAGGCCTTCGGGCACCACCTCGCGGCCGATGCCATCGCCGGGGATCACGGCGATGCGCGCTGGCTTCATTTTGAATTCGGGGCGGCTTTCGGGTCGATGCCGGCGCGCAGGAAGTGGTCGACGAATTCGCGGTCGAAGCGATCGACGTGGTCGTTGAGCCACTGCAGGGTAAAGGACGCCAGATCCTCGGCCACTTCGAAGTCCTGGGCGCGTTTGCGAAACTTTTCCAACTGGTCGCGCAGTGCCTGGTGTTCCGTGATGTGGGATTCGACGTCGGGAAAGGACAGCATGCGCATCAAGCTCTCTTCGACGGCAAAATGGATGCGCGTTTCGATCGCCAGTTCGTCGAGGATGGCATTCGTCGCGAAGCCGTAATGCTTGCCTACGGCGTCGCGAAGCCGCAGCAGCAGGGCATGCAGGCGCTTGTGCTGGGTGTCGAGTTCGGCGATGCCTATCTCGAAGTTGGCGGGCAGGGTATGGGAGTGTGTGGTCACGTCACGCGAGCCATGATCGGGAGGCAGAATCCTAACATCGTCGCTGGGGAATGCTGACCTTCAGGCGCCGAAGCGCCGCCGGTACTCGCGCGGGCCGCTGCCGGTCCAGGCAGTGAAGGCGCGATAAAAGGCGGCGGCATCGGCGAAGCCTAGCTCGGCGCCGATGTGGCTTAAGGGGCGGCGCGTCTTGGTCAGCCATTCGATCGCCAGTTCGCTCCGCAGGCCATCCTTGATGGCGCGAAAGCTGGTGCCTTCGTCTTCCAGCCGGCGGTGCAGGGTGCGCGGCGAGAGGAACAGGCGGCGGGCGATTGCCGGCAAGGCCAGGTGCGCGGGCAGGGCGGCGCGCAGGTGTTCGCGCACGCGCTGCGCCAGCGCGCGGTCGCGGCGGTAAAGCGTGGTGATGCTGGCTGGCGCGTCGACCAGGAAAAGCCGCAGCGCCGCTTCGTCGCGGCGCACCGGCAGCTTGAGCAGTTCGGCATCAAAGCGTGCTTCCAGGCGCGGCGCGTCGAAGGTGTAGCGCGGGGCAAAAACCAGCTCATAGTCCGCCGCGTGCAGCGGCGGCGGGTAAGGGAACGCGACTTCGTCGAGCGGCAGCGGGTGCGCCACCAGCCAGGCAACCAGGCCGTGGATCAACCGCAACAGCCATTCATAGGCGAAAACGCGGCCGGCGGCACCGACCGGCGGCGCCTGCTCTTCACTGATGACGATCACCGCCGCGCGGCCGCTCTTCTCGACCTCGACGGAAAGGTCGTCGAGCACGACGTGGAGGAAGCGCGCAATCCGTTCCAGCGCAAGCTCAAGAGTCGGCGCCGAGAGCACGGCGCGACAGAGGAACTCGAAGCTGCCGCGGCGCAGGGGCCGCGAGAACAGGGCGAAGCCTTCGTCGTCGAGGCTGTCGTTGATCAGGCGATAGAGCGTCGCATAGCGGGCGACCGGGATGCGCGCCTCGCGTCGATGCAACAAGTTGATGGCAATTTCTGCACGTTCCAGCAAGCCCGCCGGGCTCAGTCCGGCGCGTCCGACGCCTGACAGAATGCCTGTAACAAAGCCTATAGCGACAGATGGTGAGCTGCCGGTGGCCTTGCGGGGGATGGCTGAGGTTTTCACCATGATGGCAAATTATGCATAGTTATCGTCGTTTTGTGTCATGGCATCACCGGAGGGCTTTCCCTATCATGCGAGGTCTGCCGTTCATTCCCGGAGCCATGTCATGACCGACCTCAGCATCGCCGCCAAGCTGGTGCCCTACAAGCCCAAGCACAAGGTTCGCTTCGTCACCGCCACCTCGCTGTTCGACGGCCACGACGCCTCGATCAACATCATGCGGCGCATCCTGCAGGCGACCGGCGCCGAGGTGATCCATCTCGGCCACAACCGCTCCGTGGACGAGATCGTCAATGCGGCGCTGCAGGAAGATGCCCAGGGCATCGCTGTGTCTTCCTACCAGGGCGGCCACATAGAGTTCTTCAAGTACATGATCGACCTGTTGAAGAGCCGGGGCGGTGAGAACATCAAGGTCTTCGGCGGCGGCGGCGGCGTCATCGTGCCGGCCGAAATGAAGGAACTGCACGACTACGGCGTGGCCCATCTGTATTCGGTCGAGGACGGCCAGAAGATGGGGCTGCAGGGCATGATCAACGACATGGTGCAGCGCTGCGACCACGATCTCAGCAAACGTGCGCCGCAAGAACTGAAGGCCCTGGAAGTTGCAGATCCGGCCGAGCGCTTGCGGAATCTGGCGCAGATCATCACCGCGCTGGAAAACGACGCCTGGCCGGAGAAGGCGAAGAAGGCGCTGACCGAAAAAGCTGCCGTGAGCTTGGGTAAAAATGCAGTGCCGACTCTCGGAATCACGGGCACCGGCGGCGCCGGCAAATCTTCGCTGACCGACGAGCTGATCCGCCGCTTCCGCCTTGATCAGGATGACTCTCAGCGCATCGCGGTAATTTCCATCGACCCCTCGCGCAAGCGCACCGGCGGCGCGCTGCTGGGCGACCGCATCCGCATGAACGCGATCCAGCACCCGAACATCTACATGCGTTCGCTGGCCACGCGCGACACCGGCTCCGAAATCTCCAAGGCGCTGCCCGACGTGATCGCCGCCTGCAAGGTGGCTGGTTTCGACCTGATCGTGGTCGAGACTTCCGGCATCGGCCAGGGCGACGCGGCGATCGTGCCGCTGGTCGATGTTTCGCTGTATGTCATGACGCCGGAGTTCGGCGCCGCCTCGCAGCTGGAAAAGATCGACATGCTCGACTTCGCCGACTTCGTCGCCATCAACAAGTTCGACCGCAAGGGTGCCGAGGATGCATTGCGCGATGTGCGCAAGCAGTATCAGCGCAACCGTGAAAAATTCGGCGAGCGTCCCGAAGATATGCCCGTATTTGGAACGATGGCGGCGCGCTTCAACGACGACGGCGTCACCGCGCTCTACCAGGCGCTGGGGCCGAAGCTCGCCGAGCGCGGACTCAAGTTCGGCAAGGGCCGCCTGCCGGCGGTCAAGGTCAAGGCCTCGTCGGCCGGGCGTGCCATCGTCCCCGCCGACCGCGTTCGCTACCTGGCCGAGATTGCCGAGGCAATGCGCGGTTACCACAAGCACGTTGCGGAACAGGCCACCTTCGCCCGCGAGCGCCAGTCGCTGAAGACCGCCAAGGGCATCTTCGAAGGCTGCAAGAAAAATGCGAGCGACTTCGACGAACTGATCATCTGGAAGGACGCCCAGCTCACGCCGCACGCCCGCAAGTTGCTGGCAATGTGGCCGGACATGAAGAAGGCCTACGCCGGCGACGAGTACGTGGTCAGGATTCGCGACAAGGAGATCCGCACCGGCCTGGTGCACGAGACGCTCTCCGGCACCAAGATCCGCAAGGTGGTGCTGCCGCGCTT
>CAJBYR010000184.1 GCA_903959855.1 uncultured beta proteobacterium | reverse complement strand
TCGTCGCCGGCAGCCGCAGTGTGCCCCAGACCGGGACGCGGCCCTTTGCCGAGATAGAGAAAGTTGGCGCTGATGACACGGCGGTGAAGGCCGCGTTTGCCGCCATCACGCCCGACACCATCGCCAAGTTCCTGTTCACCTCGGGTTCCGTCGGCACGCCCAAGGCGGTGATCACCACGCAGCGCATGATGTGTTCCAACGCCGAGATGAAGTCCATCATCTGGCCCTTTCTCAATTCGCAGAAGCCTGTCATCTGCGACTGGCTGCCCTGGAGCCACGTCTTCGGCGGCAGCCACAACTTCAACAAGGTGGTGCGCTTCGGCGGCAGCCTCTACATCGACGACGGCAAGCCGCTGCCGGCGCTGCTGCACAAGACCGTGCGCAACCTCACCGAGGTTTCGCCGACCATTTATTTCAGCGTGCCGCTGGCCTACGCCCTGCTGGTCGCAGAACTGCGCGACAACGCTGCGCTGCGCAAGAGCTTCTTCTCGCGCCTGCAGATCATTTTCTACGCCGGTGCCGCCCTGCCGCAATCGACCTGGGACGAACTCGAGCGCCTTGCCGTGATGGAGCTCGGTCATCCGGTCGTCATGCTCTCCTCTTGGGGCTCCACCGAGACGGCGCCGGCCTGTACCGATTGCCATTTCCAGGCCGTGCGCTCCGGCGTCATCGGCGTGCCGATTCCGGGCACCACCCTGAAGCTGGTGCCGGTGGCCGACAAGCTGGAAGTGCGCGTCAAGGGCCCCAACCTGTTCCCCGGCTACTGGAAGCAGCCCGAGCTCACCGCCAAGGCCTTCGACGAGGAAGGCTTCTACATGATCGGCGACGCCGTTTCCTTTGTAGATCCCGCCAGGCCCGAGCAGGGCCTGCTGTTCGACGGTCGCGTCGCCGAGGACTTCAAGCTGCTGTCCGGCACCTGGGTCCATGTCGGCAGCATCCGCGTCGCCGGCATCAGCGCGCTTTCGCCCGTGGCCCAGGACATCGTCGTCACCGGCCACGACCGCGACGACATCGGTTTCCTGGTCTTCCCCAACATCGCCGAATGCCGGCGCCTGACCGGGCTCGGCGACGACGTGCCGGCAGGAACGGTGCTCGGCCACCCGGCGATCAAGGAGCGCGTGCGCGAAGGCCTGCTGCGCATGAAGCGTGAAGGTGGCGGCTCCTCGACCTACCCGGCACGCGTGCTGGTGATGGCCGAGCCGCCTTCGTCCGAGCATGGCGAAATGACCGACAAGGGCTACATCAACCAGCGCGCGGTGCTGACGCGCCGTGCCGACCGCGTGCTCGAAATGTATTCCGACGTTCCCGATTCCAGCATAATTTTTATCTGAAGCAGGCAATGACTGACAAACTCGTAACCCACAGCCTCGACGGGCTGGTCTACACCATCACCCTGAGTCGTCCGGCGAAGCGCAATGCGATCAGCGATCGCTTGCTCGACGCCCTTGAAAAGGTCTGGGATGCGCGTCCCGCCGAGGCCCGCGTGGTGATCCTGGCCGGTGCCGGCGACCACTTCTGTGCCGGCCTCGACCTCTCCGAACACCAGCACCGCGAGCCCTCCGGCGTGATGATGCATTCGCAGGGCTGGCACCGTGTCTTCGGCAAGATCCACCAGACCGGCATTCCGGTGGTGGCGGTGCTGCACGGTGCGGTGATCGGCGGCGGCCTCGAACTGGCCACCTCGACCCATGTCCGCGTCGCCGAGCCGAATGTCATGTACCAGCTGCCGGAAGGCCGCCACGGCATCTACGTCGGCGGCGGCGCCTCGGTGCGCGTATCGCGCATCATCGGCCCCGGCCGCATGGCCGAGATGATGCTGACCGGTCGCATCCTGACTGCCGACGAAGGCCAGGCCCTGGGCCTGTCGCATTACCTGGTGGGCAAGGGCGAAGGCCTGGCCAAGGCGCAGGAACTGGCCAGGCGCATCGCGGAGAACGCGCCGCTGGCCAACTACGCCATGGTCACCACCATCCAGCGCATCAGCAACATGTCCTCCGACGACGGTCTCTACGTCGAGTCCTTGATGGCGGCCGTAGCCCAGACCAGCCCCGAGGTTGTCGCGCGCATAGGACAGTTTCTGAACCGGAAAGGTCAGGGCCCCCAGACATGAATCTGGATGAACTGGTCGCGATCGACACCCATACCCATGCCGAAGTCTCCTGCTGCCAGCCCAAGGATCCCTGGTTCGAGCCCTACGAGCGCGCCGCCGACAAGTACTTCAAGAACGCACACCGGCCGACCATAGACGAGACCGTCGCCTATTACCGCGAACGCAAGATCGGCCTGGTGATGTTCACGGTCGATTCCGAATCGCACGTCGGCAACCGCCGCATCGCCAATGAAGAAGTCGCCGAGGCGGCGGCGAAGAATAGCGACATGATGATCGCCTTCGCCAGCATCGACCCGCACAAGGGCCGCATGGGCGCGCGCGAGGCACGCAAACTGATCGATGAGTACGGCGTCAAGGGCTTCAAGTTCCACCCCACGGTGCAGGGTTTCGACCCGCAGGACCGCATGGCCTGGCCGCTGTATGAAGTGATCGCCGAATACCAGCTGCCGGCCATTTTCCACAGCGGCCATTCCGGCATGGGCAGCGGCATGCGCGGCGGCGGCGGGCTGCGCCTGGAAACCTCCAACCCGATGCGCCTGGACGGCGTCGCGGTCGATTTTCCCGACATGCAGATCGTCATCGCCCATCCTTCGTGGCCTTGGCAGGACGAAGCGCTCTCGGTCTGCCTGCACAAGCCCAACGTCTGGATCGACCTCTCCGGTTGGTCGCCCAAGTATTTCCCGCCGCAACTCGTGCAGTACGCCAATACCCTGCTCAAGGATCGCATGCTGTTCGGCACCGATTTCCCCTTGATTCCGCCCGACCGCTGGCTCGAAGATTTCGAGGCCGCCGGCTTCAAGGATTCGGTGAAGCCGCTGATCCTCAAGCAGAACGCCATCCGCCTACTGAAACTGGACCAGAAATGAAATTCGACAACTCCACCTTCATCGTCACCGGCGGCGCTTCGGGCCTCGGTGAAGCCACCATCCGTCGCTTCCATGGCGCCGGTGCCAATGTCGTGATCGCTGACCTGAACACCGAGCGGGGCAGTGCGCTGGCCGTTGAACTCGGTGCCCGCGCGGCTTTCCATCGCACCGACGTTACCGCCGATGCCGACGGCCAGGCCTGCGTCGCCGCGGCGCTGGCGCGTTTCGGCGGCCTTCATGGCCTCGTAAATTGCGCCGGCGTCGGCACCCCGGAAAAGGTGCTGGGCAAGAATGGTCCGCAGCCACTCGCCAACTTCGCCAAGACGGTCGGCATCAACCTGATCGGCAGCTTCAACATGCTGCGCCTTGCCGCCGAGGCGATGAGCAAGGGCAACCCCAACGCCGCCGGCGAGCGTGGCGTGATCATCAATACTGCTTCGGTGGCCGCCTTCGACGGTCAGATCGGCCAGCCGGCTTACGCCGCGTCGAAGGCCGGCGTGGTCGGCATGACCCTGCCCGTGGCACGCGAACTGGCGCGCTTCGGCATCCGTGTGTGCACCATCGCCCCCGGCCTGTTCTACACGCCGATGATGGAATCGCTGCCGGCGGAGGTGCAGGATTCTCTGGCCAAGTCGGTGCCCTTCCCGCCGCGCCTGGGCCGCCCCGACGAGTACGCGCAACTCGCCGCGCATATCGTCGAGAACGAAATGCTCAACGGCGAAACCATCCGCCTCGACGGCGCGCTGCGTATGGCGCCGAAGTAAATCACCGTATCACCAGCGCCGACTTTTGGGTGCGCCCCGCACGGCCGCCCGAAGGGGCGCCTTCACGAAATTGAGCCGCGTAGCGGCGAACCACAGTCGCCCCCCTCGCATGGGGAGGGGGCTGGGGGGAGGGTAAAACAATGACGGATTACAACGCTCCGCTCACCGACATCCGCTTCCTGCTCAACGAGGTCGCCGGTCTGCCTGACATCGCACGCCTGCCCGGCTGCGAGGAAGCGACGCCGGACCTGGTCGATGCCGTGCTCGACGAAGCCGGCAAGTTCGCCGCCGGTGTGCTGGCGCCGCTCAACGCGGTCGGGGATCGCGAGAGTTGTCGCCTCGAAGACGGCAAGGTGATCACGCCGCAGGGCTGGACCGAGGCCTACAAGGCCTTCGCCCAGGGCGGCTGGGTCGGCCTGGGCCTGACGCCCGAGTATGGTGGCCAGGGCCTGCCCAAGTGCGTGGCGACGCCGGTCTGGGAAATGTGGTTCTCGGCCAATACCGCCTTCACCATGCTGCCCCAGCTCAACACCGGCGAGTCGGAAGCCATCCTGCTCGCGGCCAGCGACGAATTGAAGGCCACCTACCTCGAAAAGCTGGTGACGGGTGAGTGGGGCGGCACCATGAACCTCACCGAACCGCAGGCCGGCTCCGACCTCGCCGCGATCCGTACCCGTGCCGAGCCGCAAGCCGACGGCAGCTACCGCATTACCGGGCAGAAGATCTTCATTTCCTACGGTGAGCACGAGATCACCCCCAACATCGTGCATCTGGTGCTGGCGCGGCTTCCCGATGCGCCTCCCGGCGTGAAGGGCATTTCGATGTTCCTGGTGCCCAAGTACCTGGTGAATGCCGACGGCAGCCTGGGCGCGAAGAACGACGTCCGCTGTGTGGGGCTCGAACACAAGCTCGGCATCCACGGCAGCCCGACCTGCGCCATGAGCTTTGGTGAGAATGGACAAATGGGCGGTGGGGCGGCGGGCTGGATTGTCGGCGAGCCCAATCGCGGCCTCGAATACATGTTCATCATGATGAACGAGGCGCGCTTCGGCGTCGGCGTGCAGGGCATCGGCATCGGCGAACGCGCTTACCAGCAGGCATTGGCGTTTGCCAGGGAGCGCGTGCAGGGGCGCGACGCCGTCACCGGTGCGGTCGGGCAGCCGATCATCCAGCACCCCGACATCAAGCGCATGCTGCTGACCATGCGCGCCCGCATCATGGCCATGCGCGCGCTGGCGTTCACCGCCGCCGGCTGGTTCGACATTGCGCGCCACTCGCCGGACAAGGCGGCGGCCGACAAGGCCAGGCGTTACGTCGACCTGCTGATGCCGGTGGTCAAGGGCTGGTGCACCGAGACCTGTCAGCAGGTCTGCTACGACGCGATCCAGATCCACGGCGGAATGGGCTTCGTCGAGGAAACCGGCATCGCCCAGCACTACCGCGATGCCCGTATCATCACCATCTACGAAGGTACCACCGGCATCCAGGCCAACGACCTGGTCGGCCGCAAAGTACTGCGCGAAAACGGCGCCACCTTGCGCGAACTGATCGCCGACATGCGTGCCGACGCCGGGCGGCTGATTGCCGACGCAACGCTGCGGGACATCGGTACGCGGCTGAACGTTCATCTCGATGCGCTGGAACGCGCGCTGGAGTGGATGCTGTCTAACGGCCGCGAGCGGCTGGGCGCGGTCCTTGCCGGCGCGGTGCCCTTCCTTCATCTGCTCGGCCTGGTCTGCGGCCACTGGCAACTCGGCCGGGTAGCCATGGCCAGTCACGCGGCGACGGCCCGCTACGCCGCCGACTACCTGCGCGGCCTGCGTGAAGTCGCCGGATTCTTCGCCGCCACGCTGGCGGTGCAGGCGCCGGCGCTGGCAACGGCGATCGCTGCCGCGGACGCCGCCGCGATCTCCAGCGACGCTGCCTTCGGCGCCGGATAGCAAGCGCTACCGGCGCGTCGCTGCCTTCGCAGTCAGGGCTTCGGCCGCTTCGACACCAGGCAGGTATTGAAGCTCGCGGTATCCACCGCGCTGCCCGCGCAACCGGCACAGCTCTTGGCATCGGCCTCGCAGATCGCCTTTGCTTTGGCATCCTTTTCGGTGCTGCAATCCGGTATCACCGTGCGGCCCTTGATTATGCAGGCGTTATAGTCGCTCATGGCCTGTGACGACTTCGCGCAGGTGGTATGCCATTGGCAGCGGCGGCGCAGGCCGGCTGTTTGAGTATCCCCATAAAGTCGAGTACGCAACTGTTGAAGGCATCCAGCGGGGCCACGTCTTTGCACGACTGCCAGGCGCTGCGATGCGTTTCGGAAATCACCCGTTGCCGGTCGGTCATGGATGGGCCGCATTTCGGTTCTGGCAGCACCGGATTCGCCGCATCGACCCGGGCGACGAATCCGCTCAGCATCACCAGCACCGCTCCCAACTACATTCTGTAGTTCATGATCGTCCCCTCCGGCCCCGCACCGACGCTGACGAAAGTCGACGGGATCGGCGCATCGATCAATTAAGCTCAACGTATATTCGGAATGCGAGCTGACCCGATGCCCGCCGTTCAAGCGGACGCGCTGATGCCCGATAATCCGCGATCCCCACCGATAACGAGAACCGCGATGCCCACCCCCAGCGAACCCCGCCATTTCGAAAAACAGCAACTGATCCGTTTCCACCATTGCGATCCCGCGGGGATCGTCTTCTATCCCGAATACCTGGTGATCATCGACGAACTGATCGAGGACTGGTTTACCGAGGGAATGAAAACCAGCTTCGCCGACCTGCACGCCGTCGAAAGGATTGGCATTCCGGCGGCGCGGATCGAGGTCGATTTCATTTCGCCCTCCAAGATTGGTGACGTGCTTTGCCTGCGACTCTTCGTCACCCGCATCGGCACCAAGTCGTTCACGCTGATGGTCGAGGCGAGTGTAGGCGACAAGGTGCGCCTGCGTGCCATACTCGTCCGGGTCGTTGCCAGTCTCGACGGGCTGCAGAGCATCCCGATTCCCGAGTCGCTGCGGGCCAAGCTGCAGCCCTATCAGATCAGCGACGTGCACACCGGACGCGAGCCCACCGCGACCTGAGCCGCGTACCCCTCAGTGGGGCTCTTCCGCCCAGGCTCGCGCGGCTTCCAGCGTCGTGAAGTCCATCAGTGTCAGTGACGAAATGGCCGATGCCAGCTTGCCCCGAATGCGTCCCGCGGGATTTTTGTCACGTAGGCGATGCGGATGCGCGGGTTTGAATAGCTCGTTCCACGGTCGACGGCGGCCGGGTACTACACCTGTTCGCGACTGACCTTGTACCCATCCACGGCCAGGAAGTCATTGATGATGTAGCGGATGGTGTCCACTCCCGGATCGGCCAGGATGGCCTCTTGCGCCCCGGCATATTCCGCGCAGGAGAGGACGCCGCTGAAGCGCATGTAGACGTCCCGCGCTTCCCAGGTGATTGCCGTGGTCGCCGGCTGCTTTGCGGCCATGCAGGGGGATTGGGATCACATCAGCACCCGGATCAGGGGCGGCTTATCGTGCCGGACCGAGCCCTCTGGCCAGCAGCAGGCCGAGCAATGAAGCCGCCCCTGTCGCAACCCAGGTCCAATGCCAGTCGCCGGTCCGGGTCGCCAGCCATGCCACCAGGGGCGGACCGAAGAACTGGCCGGTCGATGAGCACTGCTGCATCCAGCCCACCGTCGTCGAAACCGTCTGCTCGCTTGGTGCCACCCGCACGGCGAGCACGAACAGGGTGCCGGGGATGAGGCCGCCGATGGCGGAGAACATCAACACAGCGGCATAGCGTAGCGCCGGCATTTCGCTTGTCGCCTGGCCGAATGTCAGAAAGGCCGTGACGGCCATGCTGACGAATCCGACGTAGAGCAGCCGGTGCGCGCTGGCGCCGCGATGCAGAAGTTGCCCCGCACCGATGTTGCCCGTGATGTTGGCCAGGCAGACAAGCGCGGTCAGCGTGCCGGCCGTCTGGCCGCTGAGCCCGCCCTGCGCATAGATCGAGGGGAGGAAGCCGATGACTGCGAGCCACTGGCTGGAGTAGAGCAGAAAGGCGAGCGCGGTGCGCCACGGGCCGGCGCTGCATAGCGTGAGCCGCAGGCGCAGCCACCAGCGATCACCCGTCGCAGCGTCGCCGCTGACCGGTGTCGCGCCGGAACCAGGCGGGTCCGGCGGTACCTGCAGGAAAACCCACAGCGCCATGGCGGCGGATAGCCCGCCAAGCAATCCCCACCAGCCTTGCCAGCCCAGCATCCCCATCATGGCAGGTGCCAGGAACAGGGCGATAGCGGTTCCGGTCGGCATGTAGGTGCCCCAGAGTCCGAGATGCCGGGCCAGTTGGTGCAGCGGTACCAATTGCCGGATCAGGCTGGGTGCCGACAGCACGGTCAGCAGGAATCCGAGCCCTTCCAGCGCCCGCAGCAGCAGCAGGTCCGCCGGGCCGTGCGCCCACATGCCGCAGATGCTTGCGCCGGCCAGCAGCAACTGGCCGGCGATGATGCTCCGGCGCCGCCCGATGCTGTCGGCTGCCACCCCGAGGAGCATGCCCAGCGTCATTCCGGCGAGTTGAACGATCGACAGCAGGAAGCCGGCTTGCACGAGGCTTACTCCCAGGGCATCGCGCAATACCGGTATCGCCGGCGGCATCTTGCCGATATGCAATGCGGCAACGACCCCTGACAGGATCACCAGAAGCGCCGGGGCAGTGCGAGCGAAGGTCATGGGATGAGCGTGTGCGCTGTCCAGGGTGCCGGGTTGCAAAAAACAAGCCCCGGAGAAACCGGGGCTTGCCGCTCCGGGGGCGAAGCGGGAAGGATAGCGCGCCGGCGTCCTGCGGTCACCCGGCGCCGGGGAGCTTCCGGATCATGCCGCCATGCGGCGCAGCCCGAGTTGTTCCATGAAGGCATCAACGCGGCCCTGGGTACGGACTTCGTCGAACTCGCGTTCGTCGCCCATGTTGCCTTCGTAGGTCATGGTCGGAATGCCGGCCTTGGCCATGGCCTGGCGGTTTTCCATGATGCCGATCGAGAGGCCTTCGCAGCCGCGGTTGAGGTGCATCATGCAACCGTCGACCTTCCAGTCCTTCGCGATCTGGATCATCATCTCCGACTTCACACGCGGGTCGAAGAACTGCTGCCACAGCGGCTTGGCGAGGTTCCAGTCGGCGTACTCGCGCAGTGCCGTGTCACGGTCATTGAGTTCGATGCCCTTGTCCCAGGGCAGGGTGCGCGCCCCCCAGGAGCCGTCGGCCTTGTATTCCCAGGTGCCTTCGAGACCAAAGGTGTAAAGCGAACCGATCGACACCGCACCGTAGGTTTCGAGGTAGCGGAAGATCTTGAGGAAGGGCCAGGGCGGCTGCGTGTCGGACATCAGGCGGCAGCGTTCGTTGGGCACGGCGGCGATGCCGCGCGCGACACGGTCCTTCACTTCTTCGTACAGCTCGTCGTAGAAGTCGGCGCACCATTGCGATGACTTGTGCAGGATCGCCAGCACGTAGAGGGAATACATGGTCTTTTCGTCCAGCGGCGCCGGCACCGCCTTCTGCAGTTCGCAGATCTGGGCCCAGCGCGAGGTGGCGCGCATCTCGTTCTTGATGGCGCGGATCAGCAACTCGTCGTCGCACTTGCGGCCGGTAACTTTTTCGACGAAGTCGATCGAGTCGTGCAACTGGTTGGTCACGTAGTCGAGGCGGGCCGGCGTCAGGTCCCGATACGCGCCGACCGAAACGTCGACGTAGAAGTCGGGAATCTTCTTGACCTTGGCCACGTGCTGGTACCACTTGGCGTGCGAGCAGCAGATCTGGGTCTGGAAGATGAAGTCCGAGGTCGGCCACTTGCCGCCGTAGTAGTACTCGTCAAGGTGCATGCCGCCCCAGTAGATGCGCATGTAGGAGCACATGTCGCGGGCGAAGCCCACCGCCTCGGCGGCGTCCAGGCAGCGCTGCGTGAATTTCCGGTCGAGCGATACGCCGGCGGAATAGGGCTCGCCGGTCAGCGGATAGACATCGTCGCCCAGCGAGGTCGGTATCGCGTCAAACGACCAGCCTGCGGCGGACCAGCGGATGCCGCCGTTCTCCTTGGCCCTGGCGTAGTTCTGGTAGTAGTTCTCCCGTAGCTGCTTGGCTTTGCCCCACAGCTTGAGCGGTTCCGTCGGATAGCGTTGCGGTGCGTTCATGGCGTGTCTCCTGTGGATCAGAACAGCTCTTCTTCGCTCAGCGTCTCGAGCATGGCTTCGACGCGGATACGGAAGGGTCCGATGGGGTTGGTAATGTCGAATTCGAGGAACAGCGTGGGGATGCCGTTCTTCTCGAGGTGCTCTTTGAGATCCGGATA
>CAJBYR010000183.1 GCA_903959855.1 uncultured beta proteobacterium | reverse complement strand
CTGGCCACCGCAACCCTGTTCTTCGCCCTGATGGCGCACGCTGGCGCGAATGTCATCAACGACTACTACGACGCCATCTCCGGTTGCGATGCCACCAATACCGAGCGCCAGTTCCCCTTCACCGGCGGTAGCCGCTTCATCCAGAACGGGGTGTTGAGCCTTCGTGCCACCGGCGTTTTCGGCTACGCCATGCTGGCGGCCGTGGTCCCGGCCGGGCTGTGGCTGACGGCGGTCAGTGCCTCGGGGCTGATCCTCATCGGGCTCGCCGGCCTGGTGGTGGGCTGGGCCTATTCGGCGCCGCCGCTGAAGTTGCAAAGCCGGGGTCTCGGTGAGTTCGCGATCACCGCCGGCTGGCTGCTGGTGGTGGTTGGCAGCGATTTCGTTCAGCGCAGCGGTTTCGCTTTCGCCCCCGTCGCGGCTGGCCTGGGCTTTGCGCTGCTGGTGGCCAACGTGCTCTACATCAACCAGTTTCCCGACGTGAAGGCCGATGCCGGCGCCGGCAAGATCACCATGGTGGTGCGGCTCGGTGTGGCACGTGCACGCTGGGGCTACCTGCTGATCAGCCTGCTGGCATATGGCTGGCCGCTGCTGATGGTGCTGGCCGGCCAACTGCCTGTACTGGCTTTACTGGCACTGCTGCCGGCGCTGGCCAGCGTTGCTGCGACGCGCCTGCTCTGGGCCCAGGCCGGGAATCCGGCGGCGCTGACGCCGGCTCTCAAGCTGACCATTTTTTCCGCCAGCCTGCACGGCCTGCTGCTGGCCATCATTCTTGTGCTGCCGTGGAGCCGCGTCGCCTGAGAACGCAGCGCTTTCTGCTGCCCGGCCTGCTCGCACTGCTCCTGCCGACGGCGGTCGCCGCCAGCTTGCAGGATCTGATCGATGCAACGCCGCCCGGCGGCAGCGTCAAGCTCGCGCCCGGCACCTATGCCGGACCGATACGGATTGTGAAGCCTCTGTTGCTCGATGGCGGCGGCAAGGCGAGCATTGTCGGCACGGGCAAGGGAACGGTACTGACGGTGGCGGCCAATGGCGTCACCCTGCGCGGTCTGAACATTCGCGGCAGCGGCGAATCGCATGACAGCATCGATGCCGGCATCCTGCTCGAAGGCGACGACCATCGCGTCGAGGACAACGTGATCGAGGACGTGCTGTTTGGCATTCATCTGAAGCAGGTCAATCGTTCGCGCATCGCCAACAACCGTGTCACCGGCAAGGACTTGTCGCAGGGCATGCGCGGCGACGCGATCCGGCTCTGGTACAGCCGGCATAACCTGGTCGAGAACAACCGCTTCCAGCGTGCGCGCGACCTTACCTTCGCCAATTCGGCTGATAACCGCATCGTCGGCAATCGTTTTAATGACGGCCGCTATGGCATGCACATCATTTTCTCGCCACGCCTGCTGATCGAAAACAACCACCTGTCGGACACCGGCACCGGCATCATCGTGCTGTACTCGCCGGACCTGGTGCTGCGCGGCAATCATGTCGCGCACGCGCTGACCGGCGGCGGTGGCGGCATCGTCTTCAAGGAAAGCAAGGATGCGCTGGTCGAAAAGAATGAAGTGCTGCATTGCTCGGTGGGCCTGCGCGTCGATGCGCCGCCGGAATCGGTGGGCAAGCTCACGGTGAGGAACAACCGCTTCGCCCACAACATCGTCGGCCTGTTCTTCTACGGTGAGGAGGGCGGGCATACCTTCTTCGACAACCGCTTCGAAAACAACCTGAGCACGGTCGGCATCAGCGCGCCCGGTGCCGGCAGCGCCAACGTCTGGCGCGGCAACTACTGGGACGAGTACCAGGGCTTCGACCGCAACCACGATGGCATCGGCGACACGCCGCACGAGATCTATCTGTTTGCCGACCGCATCTGGATGGAAACCCCGATGGCGACTTTCTTTCGCAACTCGCCGGTGCTGGAGATGCTCGACTTCCTCGAACGTCTCGCTCCCTTCTCCTCGCCGCATCTCGTCCTGCGCGATCCTGCGCCACGCATGCGCTGAGCCTACAATCGCACGCTGACTTCAAAGGAAACCGCATGAAACCACTCCGACTCCTCCTGCCACTCACCGTCGCCGTACTGTCAGCGCCAACTCTTGGCCTGGCCGCCGATGCCGATGCCGGGCTGGCGATAGTCAAGATGCTGGGCAGCGTCAACGGCCAGGCGCTGGCCTGCTCCGAAATGGGTGTTGCGGCGCGGGCGCGCCAACTGATGCTGGCTCACGCGCCGAAGACACCGCGCTTCGGCGCCGCCTACGAAGAGGCTACACAGGAAGCCTTTGCGACCCAGACCCGATCCGGCAAGGCCTGCGCCAGCGGCACGGAGCTCACCGCCCAGCTCAACCAGCTGGCGCTGCAACTGGCCGACAGCCTGCCCGTGGCGGCGAAGTGACATGAGCCTGCGGATGCGGGCGGCGCTGTTCTTCGTCACGCTGCTGTGCGCCGCCGTCCCGGCGCTGGCCCAGCCGACCGGTGCCCGGCATGAGACTGCGCCGGCCGATGCGGCACCACTGATGCCGCGCTACCTGCTGATGGACGTGCAGGGCAGGGCGGTGACGCAGGAGGATTTCCGCGGCCGCTTCCAGCTCGTCACCTTCGGCTTCATCTCCTGCCCCGATGTTTGCCCGACCACGCTGCTGGAAGTGAAGCAGATCCTCGAACAGCTCGGCGCCGAGGCGGCACGCCTGCAACCCGTGTTCATCACCGTGGATCCGGCACGCGACACGCGCGAGGTGTTGCGCGAATACACCGCCGCCTTCGACCAGCGCATCCTCGGTCTGACCGGTTCGCCTGAACTGCTGCGCCGCGCCGCCGACAGCTTTCGTGTCCAGTACGAAATCGTGCGCGAACCCGGCGCTGCGCCTGAGAACTACACCATGAGCCATACCGCCGGCATGGTGCTGCTGGATACCCGCGG
>CAJBYR010000182.1 GCA_903959855.1 uncultured beta proteobacterium | reverse complement strand
TTGACGGGTGGATGGCGTGGGCGTAGACGCTTGGGCCGGCCTGTTGCGGCGGTTTCGCAGGGTCCGGGCTCGCGGCAGGGGCGCTGGCGCGGGGTTTGATGGTTGGGGGTGGTGGCTTGCGTTTACTACCCGTTAAACCTTCCTGAGGATGCAACTGTTGAAGAGGTTGAAGAGGTTCACATCGAAGCATGGCGCATGGGCATTAAGGCGCTCGCCGTCTATCGCGATAACTGCAAGGTTGGTCAACCATTATCTGATGGCAAGGCTAAGAAGAAGGAAGCAGTTGTAGAAGAAGATTTGTCTACTCCAGTTCGCAAGCGTCTTCCAAAGTCACGTCCTGCAACAACAACATCATTTGCTGTTGGTGGCGCAGAGGGTTACATGACCGCTGGGGCATATGCAGATGGCGCACTTGGTGAAGTGTTCTTAAAGCTAGGCAAGCAGGGTTCAACTCTTGCTGGCGTCATGGATGCTTTCTCAATTGCAGTATCTATCGGACTTCAATACGGAGTTCCACTAGAAACATTTGTTGAGAAGTTTACAAACTTGCGCTTTGAGCCAGCAGGTATGACAGATGATGCAGATATCCGCATGGCACAGTCCATGATGGATTACATCTTCCGTCGTTTAGCACTTGACTACCTACCATTTGAACAACGTTCTGCAATGGGTCTCTACACCGCAGCAGAGCGTCAAGCAGCGCTAGAGTAACGGGCCAGCCAACCCCATCTTCCGCGGCCTTCGGCGTGCAGCCAGACTGCGCGCCGGAGGTGAACGATGGCGAGTTCAGCGACGGGTGATTTCAAGCCGCGGCGGTGCAGCCGCAAGGCGCCGTGGACGCGCGCCGAGGCCGAGCAGGTACTGGCCGATGCCGGCACATGCGGCATGACGCTATACGCGTACGCGCGGCAGCACGGTTTGCGTGACCAGGTGCTGTACGGCTGGCGGTTGCGGCTTCGGCGGCGCACCGACGCCGCGAACGGCGCTGGCGGTGAACTGGGCTTTGTGCGGGTGGTGGCGACGGAGTCGACCGCTGCGACGACAGCGGGTTCAGTGCTGCACGAGCAGGACAGCGGCATCGAACTGGCGGTGGGGCCGGTGACGGTGCGGGTGACGCGGTCGTACTGCGACGCGACGCTGCGGCGGCTGCTGCCAGCGGTGCTCGAGGCCGTGTCATGCTGAGGCTGCCGCCGAGCGTGCAGGTGCTGGCGTGTACCAGGCCGGTCGACCTGCGCAAGTCGTTCGACGGCCTGGCGGCGGTGACGGAGTCGGTGCTCGAACGTGACCCGATGAGCGGGCACATCTTCGTATTCTTCAATCGGCGGGCCGACCAGATTCGCCTGCTGTGGTGGGATCGGGACGGCTGGCTGCTGGTCGCAAAACGATTGGAGCGCGGGCGATTTCCGATGCCGTGGCAACGCGCGCCGAGCCAGGGGCTGGTCTGGGGGCTACAGCCGGGTGAACTGTCGCTGCTGCTCGAAGGCATCGACTTGCGCGGGGCTAGGCGTCTGCCGAGGTGGCAGCCTTGCGATGTAACTACATGAAATTACATGATCTAGCGCTTGACCTTGGCGAGCCGTTCTGGCACCATGCGAAGCATGACGAACGGCGCCTCCCAGCAGTCACCGACCCAGCCCGCGGAGGCCACACCAGCCGAGATCGACCCCAGCAACCTTGCGGCCGTGCGTGAGTTCCTGGCCGACATGCTGGCCCAAGGGCGGCACGACGAAGCCCTCGACCAGGTCATCAACCTGCTGCTCCAGGTCCTCGCCGACAACACCGCCAAGGCCGAGCACATCGCCAAGCTGGTCAAGGCGCTGTACGGCCGCAAGTCCGAGAAGATCAGCCCCGCCCAGCTCGAACTGTTTCTCCAGCAGGCCGCTGCTGAAGAAGCTGGGCAGGCGCCCACCGATCCCGAAGCCGACCACGTCGACGAAGAAGCCCCGCCGCCGAAGCCCGAACCGCGCGAGCAGCGTCGCCCAGGCCGCAACGCGCTGCCGGCGAACCTGCCGCGCGAGCGCATCGTGCTCAAGGTGCCCGAGGCACTGCGCAAGTGTCTGCTGTGCGGCCTGGACAAGACCTGCATGGGCCACGAGGTCAGCGAGGTCCTGAACTTCCGGCCTGCATCGCTGTACGTTGAGCAGATCGAACGCGAGAAGCTGGCCTGCCGGCCCTGTCAGGAAGGCGTGGTCATCGCCCCGGCGGCGCACAAGGTCATCGACGGCGGCATGGCGGGCGCGGGCTTGCTGGCGCACATCACGGTGTCGAAGTACCTGGATCACCAGCCGCTGTATCGCCTGGTGCAGATCTTGTCGCGCTGGGGCGTGGAGATGGCGGAGTCGACGCTGGGCTCCTGGATTGCTGCGGTGTCGCGGCTGCTGCAGCCCCTGGCTGACGCGATTGCCGCCAAGGCGCTGGGCTGCCGGGTGTTGGGCGCCGACGACACGGGCATGAAGGTGCTGGACAACGACGACGAGCGCGGCATCAAGCGCGGCCACATCTGGATGTACCTCGGCTACGAGTACGGCGTGGCGACCTGGCCGGCGTTCACCTACACCATCGACTGGGCCAAGACCGGTCCGGCTGCGTTTCTCGCAGGTCGCACCAGCGGCATCTTGCAGTGCGACGGCTACAAGGGCTGGCCCAGCCTGGCGAAAAATGAGCTGGTCGGCCTGATCTTGGCTGGATGCTGGGCGCATTCGCGGCGCAAATTCGTAGAGGCGATCGAGGCGGGCATCAAGTCGGCGGCGACCGCGGTCAAGCTGATCGGTCAGCTGTATCGCATCGAGCAGCAGGCGCGCGACGACAAGCTGGACTGCGACGCGCGACGACAACTACGCCAGCTCTTGGCGGTGCCGGTGCTCGCCGAACTGAAGAAGTGGAAGGACGAGCGCATCGGCAAGACCACGCCGAAGTCGGCGCTGGGCCAAGCGCTGGGATACCTGCACAACCAATGGGATGCGCTACAGGTGTACGTCGACGACGGCGAGGTGCCGATCGACAACAACTTGGTGGAAAACAAGATCCGGCCGATTGCGCTTGGGCGGCGGAACTACTTGTTTTGCGGGTCGGATGCAGGGGCGGAACGCGCAGCGACCATCTACACCGTGCTGGCGACCTGCAAGCTGGCGGGCGTGGAGCCGTGGGCGTACCTCAACGACGTGCTTCCGCGTCTCGCACGGCTCCCCGAGGGCGGCGGTGTCGCGGACCTGCTGCCGGTGGCGTGGAAGGCGGCTCGCACCGCGCAAGGCGCGCTCGGGCCCGGCGACCTGACGGCTGAAGCTGCCTGAGCGGTGCGGTTCGCTGGTCCGTTACGCG
>CAJBYR010000181.1 GCA_903959855.1 uncultured beta proteobacterium | reverse complement strand
CTGGTGACAACCGGCCGTTTCAACGCCCAGGACATCGCCGCCATGACGGATCGCGAGGTGGTGGGTACCATTTTCCAGCCCGGCGTCTCGACCATTGATGTAGCCCACGAGCACGCGGGGCGCGGTGTCGGACTCGACCTGTTGCTCAATCTGGCGAAAGAGACGGGCGCCCGCCTGAAGCTGGCGTCGAGCCCGGCGACCCACACCCGATTCACCCTGCAATGGAGCCCCGCGACATGATGGCAAAGCTGATGATCGTCGATGATTCTAATATCATACGAACGCATATCGCCAGACTGATGGTCGATACCCGCCTGCCCCCCATCGAGGTGGTAGGGCTGGCATCCGACGGCAACAAGGCGGTAGAAATGGCCCGCACGACACGTCCGGATTACATCACCATGGACCTGACCATGCCCAACATGGACGGCGAAGCCTGCATCGAGCAAATCGCCGGCATGCTGCCCGACGCCAAGATCCTGGTGGTTTCCGCCCTTTCGGACAAGGCAACTGCCCTACGCGCGGTGACCAAAGGCGCGCACGGTTTCCTGCAAAAGCCTTTCACGGATGAAAGCATGGTCCTTTCACTACTGGAGTTGATGAGTTGAGCACCTATCGCGCCCTGACACCGGAGGACATCCAGGTTTTCCCGGAAGCCATCTCCACCTTCTTCGAACGCATGACGCGGCAACCGGCCCGCGTGCGCACCGCCTACATGCTGGACCAGCCGGAAGCCATTCTGTGGAATGACTTCAACGGCGTAATCGAGGTCTCGGGAGGCTTTCGCGGATCGGTTTGCTTCTCGGCGCCGCGCGGGCTCCTGGTGGAAGTGTTATCTGCCATGGGCGAGCACGAGCAGACGGACGACAACTTCCTCGATGTTGCCGGCGAGATCGCCAACATCCTGTCCGGTCGCGCGCGGCGGCACTTTGGTGAGTCTCTGGATATCGCCACACCGGTCTCCTGCCAGCGCGGCGACAGGGAAATACCCAAATTGGCGCAAGGTCCCGCCTACGCCATACCGCATACCTGGGGCGATTACGAAGCCAACCTGGTGGTGCATCTGGACCTGATCCAGCGGCGCTGAACCGGACGACCGGGCGCTGAAGCGACCCCGGCCGGGCAGAGCCGGCACCGGTCGCCGTAGCGCCGGCGCCGACTCTTGGGCTATATCAGCCGAAACGGCCCGTGATGTAGTCTTCCGTGGCCTTTTTCTGCGGCTTGATGAAGATCTGGTCGGTGACACCGAACTCGACCATCTCGCCAAGGTACATGTAGGCGGTGAAATCCGAAATGCGCGCCGCCTGCTGCATGTTGTGGGTAACGATGAGGATGGTCACCTTCTCCTTCAACTCCGTGACCAGTTCCTCGATGCTCGCGGTGGCGATCGGATCGAGGGCCGAGGTCGGCTCATCGAACAGGATGATCTCGGGGTCGGAGGCCAGGGCGCGGGCAATGCACAGGCGCTGCTGCTGGCCGCCGGAAAGATTGGCGCCGAGTTCCTGAAGCCGGTTGCTGACCTCGTTCCACAGCGCGGCGCCCTTGAGCGCCAGCTCAACGCGATCGTCGAGTTCGCTCTTGTTGCGCATGCCGCGCACACGCAGGCTGTAGGCGACGTTCTCGTAAATCGACTTGGGAAAGGGGTTGGGCTTCTGGAACACCATGCTGATGCGCATGCGCACTTCGATCGGATCGACGTCGGGCGCCAGCAGATTGGTGTTGTCCGGGTGAAACACGATGCCGCCGCCCGCGTATCTGTTGCCGGGATAGAGGTCGTGCATGCGATTGAAGCACCGCAACAGCGTCGACTTGCCGCAACCCGAGGGACCGATCAACGCCGTCACCTTGTGGTCGTAGATCGGCATCGAAACGCGCTTCAGGGCGTGGAAGGCGCCGTAGTAGAAGTCGAGGTCACGCACCTCGGCCTTGAGCAGGGCGCCTTCAACGCCGGCATCCAGTCCGGTCTGTATCTGCATGGGATTCACCACTTTATGTTCTTGCGCAGTTGATAGCGCAGGTAGATGGCCAGGCCGTTCATGGCCAGGGTCATGAAAACCAGGACGAAGCCGGCTGCGGCGGCATTGATCTGGAACTCCGCCTCGGGACGCGAGGTCCAGTTGAACATCTGGATCGGCATCACCGTGAACGGGGCCAGGATCCAGTCGAACAGTCCGGCCGGGGGATCGCCGGCAAACGGCGCGTTGGGCAGGAAGGCGATGAAGGTCAGCGCGCCGATGGTGATGATGGGTGCGGTCTCGCCGATGGCGCGCGCCATGCCGATGATCACGCCGGTGAGAATGCCGGCGCTCGAATACGGCAGGATGTGGTCGCTGACCGTCTGCCAGGTGGTCGCGCCGCAGGCGTAGGAGCCTTCGTGGATCGACTGCGGAATGGCGCGGATCGACTCACGCGTGGCGACGATGATCACCGGCAGGATCAACAGCGCCAGCGTCAGGCCCGCGGAGAGGATGCTCTGGCCGAAGCCGAAGTAATACACGAACAATCCCAGCGCCAGCAGGCCATAGACGATGGACGGTATGCCGGCCAGATTGCTGATGTTGATCTCGATGATGTCGGTCATCCAGTTCTTCGGTGCGTATTCCTCGAGGTAGACACCAGCGGCGACGCCCAGCGGCACCGCAGACAAGGCAGTCACCAGCATCACCAGAACGGTGCCGACCCAGGCCGAGAGGATGCCGGCATTTGCCGCGCGACGCGACGGGAATGAGGTGAAGAAATCCAGGGTCAGACGTGGCACCCCCTGGATCGCCATATCGACGAACAAAACGGTAAAGGTCAATACGCCCACCATCAGCGAAAGGACGCCGAGAATGGAGAAGAACAGGTCCCAGCGCTTGGCACGCGTAATGATGGCACGGATGGCATTGAGGTCGGTAGCTTGCAACATGTCAGTAGACCTCGCGGAAGCGTTTGCGCAGCCAGTAGCCGAGCAGGTTGAAGGCCAGCGTCATCAGCAGCAGGGTCAGTCCGGCAGCAAAGATGGTCTGGTAGCCGATCGAACCGTGCGGCAGATCACCCAGCGCCACCTGCACAATATATGAGGTGATGGTCGCTCCCGGTTCGGTCGGGTTGAAGGTCAGGTTGGGCTGCATGCCGGCGGCGACAGCGAGGATCATGGTTTCGCCCACCGCGCGTGAGATGCCGAGGATGTAGGCCGAGGCGATACCCGAGGTCGCCGCCGGCGTCACCACCCACAGCGCCGTTTGCAAGCGCGTCGCCCCCATCGCGTAGGAACCCTCGCGCAACGCCATCGGCACCGCGCGCATGGCGTCTTCGGAGAGCGAGGCAACATACGGGATGATCATGATGCCCATCACCAGGCCCGCAGACAGCAGATTGAAGCCGGGAAGATCGGGATAGATCTTCTGCAGGATCGGCGTCAAAAAAGTCAGGGCGAAGTAACCATAGACGATGGTCGGCACGCCACCCAGGAGTTCGAGGAAGGGCTTGGCGATTTCCCGCACCTTGAAACCGGCGAACTCGGACAGGTAGAGGGCGATGATGGTGCCCAGCGGAATCGCCACCAGCAGAGCGACAGCGGAGCTCGTCAGGGTGCCCGAGAGCAGCACCATGATGCCGTAGTGGGCGTCGTCGAACAGGGGCGTCCATTGCGTGTCGAACAGGAAATCCGTCAGCGGTACGGTCTGGAAAAACACCCAGGATTCCTTGACCAGTACATAAACGATCGCCACGGTGACAAATACCGAAAACGCCGCCGCGGCGAACAACACCGCCTCGATGATGCGCTCCTTGACGTGGCGCGAGGCCTTCTTGCTCAGGCGTTCGCTGATGCCGTGGCCGACCGTCGCAGGAAGCGGACGCGCGGATGCACTTGCAGTCATTGCTGGGTACCGGAAGTAGTCAAGATTGTGTTCGAGGCATCGCCGGACACCGAATGCAGGCAGTACCGCGGCCTGCGTCCGGAGCCCGGCGACCAGGCTTTACTCTTTCGGATCGCGCTTCAGCAGGTCGGAAACCTTGACGCCGACTTCGGCGACGCCACCAAATCCGGTGCCGGTCCGCTTCTTGTTGAAGTTGTCCATCGCGTGCTTGTAGTCGGCAGCGCCCAGCGGCACGTACTTGACTTCCTTGGCCAGCTTGCCGCCATGCGTCAGGTAGTACGTGACAAACTCCTTGATCTCGGGTTTGTCCATCGACTTGGCGCTGACGTAGATGAAGATCGGACGTGCCAGCGGCTCATATTCGCCGGCCATCACGGCATCGATCGACGGTGTCACGGCCTTGCCCTTGGGATTGACGATCGGCACCGCCTTCAGCTTGCCCTTGTTTTCGTCGTAGTAGGCAAAACCGAAGAAGCCCAGGGCGTTGTTGTCGCGCGAGACGCCCTGCACCAGCACATTGTCGTCTTCCGAGGCGGTGAAATCGCCGCGGCTGGACTTGGCCTTGCCGGTGACGGCTTCGGTGAAGTAATCGAAGGTGCCCGAATCGGCGCCGGGGCCAAAGAGCTTGAGCGGCGCGTCAGGCCAGGCCGGGTTGACGTCCTTCCACTTCATGACCTTGCCCTGCGCGGCCGGCTCCCACATCTTCTTCAGTTCGGCCACGGTCAGCTGATTGATGAACGTATTCTTCGGATTCACCACCACGGTCAGGGCGTCGAAAGCCACCGGCAGCTCGATGTATTTGATGCCGGCCTTGGCGCAGTCTTCCATTTCCTTCGCCAAGATCGGACGGGAAGCGTCGGAGATGTCGGTCTCGCCGCGGCAGAACTTCTTGAAGCCGCCACCCGTGCCGGAAATGCCCACGGTAACGCGCACGCTGCCCTTCTTGGCCTTCTGGAAGTCTTCGGCGACTGCCTCGGTCACGGGAAACACCGTCGACGAGCCGTCGATCTTGATCAGCGCCTGGGCATGAACAGCCGTGGCGGCGAATACGCCGGCGACGACGGCGGCAATTTTCAGGGATTTCATGAACAAACTCCTTTGTGCGGTGCGGTGTAAGAAGGACGCAGTCTAGGCAACGAATGTTACAAACAGGTGAAATTGGCCAAGCTATGCCCTCCGGTCATCGATTCATCGGCGCGTAACACGGGGCGATTAGGCTCCGGCGATGCCGGCGATCCCCCTATCTTCTGCCCTGCGCCTGATCCGGGTCGGGCTCCACCTGCTCTCCGGCGGCCTGCAGGTCGGCCTGCTGTTCCCGGTTGCAGGACGCCGCTGGCGGGACGCCCTCAAGCGCCGCTGGTCGCGCCAGCTGCTGCAATTGCTGCTGATCGAGATCGAGGCGGCCGATCCGGCACTCCTCGGGATCGAAAAGGGTCTGCTGGTCGCCAACCATGTCTCGTTTATCGACATCTTTGCGATCAACGCCCTGCTTCCTTCCGGCTTTGTCGCCAAAAGTGACGTCGCCGGCTGGCCCCTGATCGGCTGGATGAGCCGCCATAACGACACGGTATTCATCGAGCGCGGCAGTCGCAAGGCGGCCCATCAGACCCAGCAGCAGATGCTGTCCGTTCTCGCGTCCGGTCAACGTCTGGCGATTTTCCCGGAGGGCACGACGACGGCCGGCGACGGCGTGCTGCCGTTTCATGGTGCTCTGTTTCAAGGTGCCATCGACGCGGCGGTACCGGTCAGCGTACTTGCCATCGAGTACATCGATCGCAACGGCAGCCCGACCGCGGCCCCGGCGTACATCGACGACATCGATCTGCTCGACTGCCTGGTAAACATCATCAGCTGCGGCGGCATCCGGGTCCGCATCACGCTCGCTGCCCGCTTTTTGCCTCCGCTGCAGGACCGCCGCCATCTCGCCCATCAGGCCCATCAGGCCGTAGCCGCAGCGCTGCGGACACGCGGTAGCAGCAGACCACCGCAATCTCGCCGTAACGCAGCGGCAATCATCGCGTAACGCCGCTGCCCAACAATGCAGGCGCACCCAGAGAGACAAAGGAGAACGCCATGCAAAGCAAAAACCAGAACATCCACCCGGCCACTGCTCCGGCACTGGCACCACGCACCAGCTATCGTGTCGCCCTCGCCCGCAGCGAGGAAGAAGTTCTCGAAGCACAACGCCTGCGCTACAAGGTCTTCGTCGAGGAACTGGGCGCCCACGTACCGACGCGCCTGCCCAACCACGACATCGATCACTACGACCGGTTCTGCGAGCACCTCATCGTGCGCGATACGGAATCCGGGCGCATCGTCGGCACCTATCGCATCCTCACGCCGTCTGCCGCGCGCC
Source organism: uncultured beta proteobacterium (assembly GCA_903959855.1). GTDB lineage: Bacteria > Pseudomonadota > Gammaproteobacteria > Burkholderiales > Rhodocyclaceae > Sulfuritalea. Next base: position 21,585 of record CAJBYR010000181.1, on the reverse strand, counting down.
GGGTGGGTAACTACTATTCGGAGAACGAGTTCCATATCAATCGCCTGCACCACCTGCGCGGGCGCATGGTGGAAGTCGGCCGCTCCTGCATCCACCCGGAGCATCGCAGCGGCGCCGTGATCACCCTGCTCTGGGCCGGCCTGGCCGACTACATGGTGAGCAACAATTACGATCACCTGATCGGCTGTGCCTCGATCGGCATGGCCGACGGCGGGCACAATGCGGCCAATCTTTTCCAGCAAATCGGCCCGGAACACATGGCGCCGGCGGAGTATCGGGTCTTCCCCCAGCACGGACTGCCCTTCGAGCGCCTGGCCAATGGCCAGCCGGCCCTGGTACCCCCGCTGATCAAGGGCTACCTGCGCGTCGGTGCCTGGGTCTGCGGCGAACCGGCATGGGATCCTGACTTCAATACCGCCGACCTGCTGATGCTGCTGCCGATGTCGCGCATGAACAAGCGCTACATGAAACACTTCCTGAAGAACACCGACAGCGTAGCGGCATGACCCGGCAAGACCGACTGCCTCAACAGAATCAGCCGGCTGACGCCATCGAACAGGCACTCTACCCGGCGCGGCGCCTGAAGGTCCTGATGGTCAGCGATGTCTGCCATCCCCGCGTCAACGGCGTTTCCACCTCGATCGAAACCTTCGCCGTTGCCCTTTCCCGCCTCGGCGTGCGCGTCACGCTGGTGGCGCCCGACTACCCGGGCGCCAATCCCGCGAACGACACGGCCGCCGCCAGTTGCGCCGAAGTCCTGCGCATCCCGTCACGGCCGGTACCCTTCGACCCCGAGGATCGCCTGATGCAATGGGGCGATCTGGCCGCCCTTGATCGCCGTCTCGCCAGCGCCGTCCCACAAGGGGATACCGCTGCGCATAACTTTGACCTGGTGCATGTCCAGACTCCGTTTGCCGCCCACTATGCCGGGATGCGCTTTGCGCGCAAGCGCCGGATTCCCTGCGTCGCGACCTACCACACGCATTTTGAGGAATACCTCTTCCACTACGTCCGCTTCCTGCCGCGTGCCGTGTTGCGCCAGGCGGCGCGCAGCCTGGCGCGGCACCAATGCAACGGCCTCGACGGCGTGGTGGTGCCGTCGAATCCGATGGCCGAAACCTTGCAAAGCTATGGTGTCAAGGCGCCGATGCACATCATCCCCACCGGCCTGCCCGACAGCCAGTTCGTTCGCGGCAACGGCAAACGCTTCCGTCAGCACTGGGGCATTGCACCGACGCGCAAGATCGCTCTTTTCGTCGGACGCGCCGCGTTCGAAAAGAACATTGATTTCCTGCTTGAAGTCACCGCCATCGCCAGACTCAAGCAACCACACCTGATGTTGGTCATCGCCGGCGAAGGGCCGGCCCTCGCCGCGTTGCGCAAGCAGGCCGAAGCCCTGCGGATCGAGGATCACGTCCGCTTTGTCGGCTACCTGCCGCGCCATGAGGGGCTGCGTGACTGTTACGCCGCAGCCGACGTATTCACCTTTGCATCGAAAACCGAAACCCAGGGCCTGGTGCTGCTGGAAGCCATGGCAATCGGCTTGCCGGTTCTTGCCATCCCGGCACTGGGCGCGGCGGAGATCATCAATCCGGCGCGCGGCGCCCTGCCCGGCGCCGATACGCCGGCCGCTTTTGCATCTCAACTCGTTGAACTGCTGAACGCCGGGGATCGACTTGCCGCCATGTCCGAAGAAGCCATCCGCTTTGCGCGCCAATGGGATGCCAGTTCCCAGGCGGTACGACTGGCTTCGCTCTACCGCTCGCTGTTGCGCGCGCCGGTCGCCGCGCTTGACCAGCAAACCTTGGCCGCGCCCCGATGAGCCACGAACCGATCGCCGAAGAGAGCCCCTTCAAGGGCCAGACAGGCCTGCGCCGCGTCTGGAATGCGCTCAATTATTCACTGTCCGGATTGCGCGCCGCCTATCGCAACGAGGATGCCTTCCGCCAGGAGACCCTGCTTGCCGCCTTGATGATCCCGTTTGCCCTGATGCTTCCGGCCAGTGGCATCGGCAAGACCATCATGATCGGCAGCGTATTGCTGGTGCTGATTGTTGAACTGCTCAACTCGGCTATCGAGGCTGCGGTGGATCGCATATCCCTGGCGCATCACCGGCTTTCCAAGCGTGCCAAGGACATTGGCAGCGCCGCAGTACTGATCGCTCTGATCAATGTTGTCGTGAGCTGGGCGCTGGTGCTGATCTAGATGGGCGATACGCTGCATATCGCCGTCGTCAGCGAAACCTTTCCTCCCGAAGTCAATGGCGTCGCCATGACACTCGGCCACATGGTCGCCGGCCAGCGCGCCCGCGGCCACCGGATAAGCCTGGTGCGACCGCGGCAATCCGCGGAGGATTGCGCCACCAGCGAAGCCGGCTTTGAGACCCGCTTGGTCCGGGGCGTGCCAATCCCGGGCTATTCCAGCCTGCGCTTCGGCCTGCCGGCGGCGCGCACACTCCGCCGCCTGTGGCGAGACGATCGTCCCGATGTCGTCCAGGTTGTCACCGAGGGACCGCTGGGCGCCTCGGCGGTCGGCGCGGCGCGGGCGCTGGGCATTCCCGTGGTCACCGAGTTCCACACCAATTTCCACGCCTACAGCCACCACTATGGATTCGGCGGCCTGGAGCGCCTGGTTTCACTGCACCTGCGCCGCCTGCACAATCGTGGCGACCTCACCGTCGTACCGTCGCATCAACTCGGCATCGATCTGCTGCGCCGCGGCTACAACAACATCCGCGTCGTGGCCCGCGGTGTCGATACCGCGCTGTTCAATCCGGGCCGACGCAGCGCCGAGCTGCGCGCCAGGTGGGGGGCAAAAGCCGAGGATCCTGTGGTCGCCTGCGTCGGCCGGGTGGCTCCGGAGAAGAACCTCGACCTGGCAGTGAAGGCCTTCGTCGCGATACAGCGCTTCGCCCCCGCTGCGCGACTGCTGATCGTCGGCGACGGGCCCTCCAGAAAAGCCCTGGAGCGCGAGCATCCGCAGCATATCTACGCCGGCATGCGTCGTGGCGAGGACCTGGCGGTGCATTACGCCTCGGCGGACCTGTTCCTGTTTCCCAGCCTGACTGAAACCTACGGCAATGTGACGCTGGAAGCGATGGCCAGCGGCTTGCCGGTGGTGGCATTCCGCATGGCAGCGGCCGCCGAACTGATCCATCACGGCCACAACGGCATGCTCGCCGAGCCAGGCGTGAATGCCGCATTCGTCCGCTCCGCCCTCGATCTGATCACCCGGCCGGGAACACGCTCGCGTATTGCGGCATGCGCGGCGGAAAGCGTTGCCACCCACGACTGGGCTCGCATCCACGAGCGCATGGAGTGCGTACTGCGCGAAGCCATCCGGCAGCCCAAGGCGCAGTCCGCCAACGGCCCAGCCTTCCACCTCATGCCCGATTAGGTGCGCCCATGCATGTCCGCTCGATTTTCATTTCCGACGTACATCTGGGCACCCGCGGCTGCCAGGCCGAGCGCTTGCTCGATTTCCTGCGCGACTATGAGAGTGACAACCTCTTCCTGATCGGCGACATCATCGACTTCTGGTCGATGAATCGGGGCATCCACTGGACATCTGCCCAGAACACGGTGGTGCAGAAGATCCTGCGCCGGGCGCGCCATGGCCAGAAGGTGATACTGATTCCCGGCAACCACGACGAAGCCATGCGCGAGTATGACGGCGTTTTGTTCGGCGATATCCTGGTGAAGCGCGAGCACGTTCATGTCACCGCCAACGGACAACGCTTTTTGCTGCTGCATGGCGACGAATTCGACCAGGTGACACGCTACCACCGCTGGCTGGCGGTCCTGGGTGACGTCGGCTACGACCTGCTGGTGCGGCTCAATGCCGTCCTTTCGCGAGTGCGCCGCGCCTTGCGGCGCCCCGGTTACTGGTCGCTGGCCGGCTATGCCAAGTCGCGCGTGAAGCGCGCCGTCTCGTTCATTTTCGACTTCGAGGATTCGGTGATCCACGCGGTGCGCGAGCGCGGCCTCGACGGCGTGATCTGCGGCCACATCCACAACGCGGCGCTACGGCGGGTGGACGGCATCACCTACATCAACTGCGGCGACTGGGTCGACAGCTGCACGGCCATCGTCGAACACATGGATGGCGAACTGGAACTGATCCGGGCGTGGCATCCCGTGGCCAGTCCGGTAGCCAACCCCGTCACCGGCGATACCGTGACGCGCCCGATTGCGCCCCCCGTCATTCCCTTGCCGCAAACCGATCCCGGCTTCGCATCCGCTCAATCGCACTTCCGGGTTGAAGTCGTTTCTCAAGATGGTTGACCGTCGCGCAATCTGATTGTCACTCGCCGGAAACAATGCCCGAATGCCATATCGGTCGCCAAGCCAGTGTATATCGCCGTGTCACCAGCGCCGACTATCACTGCGTCATCCGCCCCGCTGATCAACGAACGCTCGCCTTGCGCCTGTAACACTTCATGCCACGTGAGGGGATACACTCGCACAGAACGACTACGGGTTCCGACCTCATGCAACAACAAATCGCACTCAAGCTGGATGTCGCCGAAGATCGGCATACGGCGTTGCAGCGACATCCGCTACTGGCCAGCGCCGACATTCGCGAGCAACAAAACCTGGTGAGCGTGTATTACGACACCGGGCGCCTGGCACTGCGGCGCGCCGGAATCCTGTTGCGTTTGCGGCGCAATGGAAATTCCTGGATCCAGACCATCAAGCGCCAGGACGGTTCCGACAGCGGGCTGACTGTCCGCCCCGAGTGGCAGGCGCCCTACCTGAACCATTTCGATTTCGCCCACGTCGACGACGCGTCGCTGCGCGACTGGCTGCAAAAGGAAAAAGTTTCCAGCCGGATCGCAGCGGTCTTCGAAACCAGCTTTCGGCGCCGCACGTGGCTGATCGAACCCGCTTTCGGCGTCCGCATCCTGGCCAAGCTGGATCGTGGCTGGATTGCTGCCGACGGCCGCCGCGAAATCCTGTCCGAGCTCGAACTGCAGCTTCTGGCGGGCTCGATCGACGACATCTACGGGCTTGCGCTGGACCTGGGCCGCACTCAGCCCCTGCCGCCGATGTTGCTTTCCAAGGCGGAACGGGGTTACCGCCTTTTTCGCAACACCACGCCACGTCCCGTGCGCGCTGGCGAGGTCGATGTCAGCGATTTGGAAACACCCGTCGCCGCCTTTCGCCGGATCGCTCTCGATTGCCTGGCCCACCTCCAGTCGAACCACTCCGGCGCAATCAGCAGCGACGACCCGGAATATGTGCACCAGATGCGCGTCGCCACGCGCCGGCTGCGCGCCGCGTTGCGCCTGTTTCGTCCGGCATTGCCGCCGGGATTCGAAGAGGTGCTGGTTGCGCCCTTGCGCGAACTGATGAGCAGCCTCGGCCAGGCGCGTGATCTCGACGTGCTGGTGGCGGAGATCGTGGCCCCGGTGGCGCAGGCGATTCCCGATGATCCGCGGCTGACCGATCTGGCCGGCGCGATCACCAATCGCCAATATGCGGCGCGCGACGCCATCCGCCAGCTGCTGCGGCAACCCGCCTATGGCAAGCTCCTGCTGACTGCCGGCCAGCTGCTGCACCGCGCGCCCTTTATCGATGTGCCGAAACCCGAAGACGACGCCGATACCCTGATTCCGTTTGCCGAACGGCGCCTGCGCAAGTTGCTACGCGCGATTCACGAACTTGCAGCGACCGCTCGCGTGGACTATCCGCCGACGCTGCACGAGTTGCGCATCGCCATCAAGCGCCTGCGCTATGCGATCGAATTCTTCGGCACCATCATTCCCGGAAAATCCGGGGTTTCGGTGATCAAGCGCCTGGCCGGGCTGCAGGAGGAACTCGGCCAGCTCAACGATCTGGCCAGCGCCGGCAACCTGCTGATGGTGTGCGCCGGACGCGAGCAGCACCTGCGCGAAGCCGTGACACTGGTCGGCGGCTGGCATGGCCAGCGCCACGCCGCGTTGCTGGCGGCAATCCCCGACCAGCTCGAGTCTGCCCGCGGCCTGAAGCTGCCGAAGCTCAGGGCCGCTTGAGGCCGCTTGAGGCCGGCGGCGGCAAACGCTCCGGGAATCAGCTTTCCACGGCGCCGATGTCGTCGAGGCGGCGTTTGAGGGCTTCGCGATCGAGTTTGTCCAACGGCAGGCTGGCGAAGATGGTCAGGCGCCGGAACAGCTGGTTGTAGGTTTGAAAAAATGCGCGCCGCTGCTCCTCGTCCGTTCCTGCGACGGCGCCGGGATCCGCGTGGGGCCAATGTGCGAGCAAGGGGTTTCCGGGCCAGACGGCATTGATCTGCTGAGGCGGCAGTTCGCACAGGGAAACCACGAAATTCAGTTCCAGCAGGCCCGGCGCCGCAAACCGCTGCCAGGCCTTGCTGCGCAGCCTGTCGGCGGGCAGCTTGTTCTTGCTCAGGAGTTCAATGGCCAGTGGATGAATCTGGCCCGCCGGTTCGAATCCGGCGGAGTAGGCATGGTGGCGACCACCACCGATGGCGTTGAGCAGACACTCGGCCATCGGCGATCGAACCGAGTTGTGCCTGCCGAGGAACAATACCGTCAAGCCTTGCCGATCTGTTTCCATATGAGCTCCCTTGCCCTGTGAGTTTTTTGACCTGCCCGGGATCACGAACGGATCCCGAGAAATGAAAAATAGGGAACGCGCAAGCCAGGCAGGTAGGGCACCGGGCCGCGTTCCTCGGTAGCGAAATGCAGCGGAAATTGCCGCCGCAATTCGGCAAGCCGGGCGGACGACAGATCCACGCCGTCGTGGGCAAACCAATTGCGCCAGAACAGCTTTTCAACCGGGTTGGCAGCCTCCGGAAGATGGAAGTCAACCACGCCGATCCGCCCGCCCGGTCGCAACATTTCCCTCGCGTTGGCGACCACGCGCGGCCAGTCCGGCATCATGGTCAACGCATAGGACAGGATCACCCGATCGGCAATGGCCGGCGGCCGCCAGCGCGCTGCATCCCCCTCGATCACCATGACATTGGACCGGCCGGCAGCGCGCACACGCGCCTTGTCCAGCAGTGCCGGGCAGAGGTCGACCAGTATCAGGCGCCCCAATCCGTCCACCTGCTCGTCCAGGATGTCCAGACTGCTGCCGGTACCACAACCCAACTCGACGACGACATTGCCGGGCATGACCTCGAGTGCGGCGAGCATGGCGTGGCGCCCGTGAAGCAGTCGCGCGCGAAACGCATCGTAGCCATCAGCCTGCGGGCCATAGAACGCCTGCAGGTTTTCCGCATGGCTGCCGCCCGCCGGCTTGCCGCGCAGCAGTCGCCAGAGGATGCGCGCATCGCCGAGGACCCCGGAGTTCATCGGATCAGGTCCGCAATGACAAACCCGGCATAGGTGTGCACCCGATCCTGCGCCTGCAGGCGGGTGGCCTGTTCCCGGTTGAATACCAGCAGATCCCGCAGCGGCTTTGCCTGCTCCCCGACCCGCACCCAGTCCAGAAACGGAGGATTGCCATGCGCGCTGCGCAACAGGATTCTTGCGCCGGCACGGGCCCGGCCCAGAATCGCGTTCCACTCCTCGACCAGGGCCTCGGGATGGTAGCTGCTCATCCAGTCCATATGATCCAGCAGCACGTACCTGGAGATCGGCTCGGTGGCGGTAGCGAGGAATTCGGTAACGGTGCAAGTGTGGGGCACGATCCGATCCGCGAGGCCGTTCTTGAGGGCAATGAAGTTCGCCGGCTTCAGATACTCGGGGCAACATTCATGCGTGTAGCTGCCGTTGAGATAGATCCGCCAGAAATAGTTGTCGGCAACCGGAAGGCGGCGAAACACGTATTCGATGGCGTCCCGGATAAAGCCTGCAACACCGTCGGGGTGTTGCGCCTGGACCAGGCGGCGCTGCGGATGCGGGACGCCCAGCAGGCTCATCGTCAGTTGCCGGCCAAGCACCCATTTGATGGTCGGCGTCCACAACTCGGCGGCGATCCGTTCATCATAGATCCTGCGCTGATCCTCGATGCCGGAACTGGCCAGCAGCGTCTGAACATCCCGCGCCAGGCCGGGCCGCATGCGGAAGTAGGCGCGAAAACCGCGCGCGACGAAACCGGAAAGTCCGTGAAAATAGAAACTGCCGTGGCGGCTATGAAACCATTTGCCGTTCTCATCCCAGTAGGCACGGGCGAACGGCGAGAGATCCTGGCGCAGCGACTGCCGGTAAATCTGGCGGAACCGCGGATCGTAGCCGCGTCCGAACATGGCGAAGAAATCGTCGAATTCGAGGTGCCGGATGGCGGCCAGCTTGAGTTCAAGCAAGGCCGTCTGGCGCGGGTTGGCATCTACGGCATGGATAGTCTTCGGTGCGTCCAGCGCATAGTCAAGGACATTGCAGCCGGCGCTGGTGATCACCAGCATTACGTCATCGGCCGATAGTGACAAGACCTGCCGATCGACTGCGGGATCTTCCCAGCAGGTGTTATAGACCAGCGAACGGGAGTACAACGCGTCAAATACCTTCTGGTCGATTCTGTCGATCAGCGACTGTGCCGTCGGCGGCGGCATGGGATGGTGGAAATCCGGAGCGTTCATGGTTCCTCGTGACTGTTGGATCGGCGGTGAATGTGGATGCATGCTGCCGGCCTGGGTCCGATGCACCCGGGCCGTTTGCTACACCGCACTGATCGAAAGTCCGTTGCATCGTGTCGCCGAAGGGCGCGCCGCAAGGCCTGGCGCGCGGCCCGCCGGGGCTCTGCTGCGGGTATCGAATCGCATGCGGTTTCGTGCGATATGCCACCCGGACGATAGCCGACGGATGTTTCAGCGTGGTTTCAGGGTGATTTCAGCGGCTGCGAACTCCTGGCAGGCAGGCTGAAATCTGTTCGCAATCGGTACGCAACAATTCGGCCCTAGCATCAGCCATATTCCTGCCCGCCTGCTTCCCGCCCTGCGAGGTCGCGGTTCAGGTCAGGCCCTGGCTGCCCGCGACCTCCGCGAGCCCGAAATTCATATTGGTAACACTGCAATGAGCCACGAACCACACGATTCCGAGCAGTCGTTGCCGGACGACCCGCCGCCCGACGATGCCCACGCGGCGGTGACTCCGATTGCCGCGGATGTGCTGACCGAATGCCTGGCTGTCGATGCCGGGACCAGGACCGTCGACGTCATGCAACGCTTCCTCGCCGAACCCTACCTGAGCAGCCTTCCGGTCATCGACGGCGCTACCGGACGCCCGGTGGGACTGATCAATCAGCTGATGTTCCTGAGCAACCTTGCCAAGCCCTTTCACAAGGAAGTCTATTCGAACAGAAGTTGCCGCAGCTTCATGGATCCATCGCCGATCATCGTCGAGCTGCAGGAGCCATTGGCCGAGGTGTCGGCACGACTCGCCGAATCCAGTTCGAAAGGAACGGCGGACGGATTCATCATCATTTCCGACGGCCGCTACCAGGGCATCGGACGCACCCAGGACGTGCTGCGAATCATGGCCGAGACGCATCGGCTGCACTCGCAGAAAATCGCCATGAGCCGCGACCGGCTTGAAGAAATGGTGCGCATCCGCACCCGGGCGCTGACTCAGGCGCGTGACGCCGCCAATGCCGCCAACATCGCGAAAAGCGCCTTCCTCGCCAACATGAGTCATGAAATCAGGACGCCGATGAACGGCATACTGGGGATGGCGCACCTGATGCGGCGCGGTGGTGTTTCGCTGAAGCAGGCCGAGCGGCTGGACACGATCGAAAAGTCCGGCATGCACCTGCTGGGGATCATCAACAACATCCTCGACATTTCCAAGATCGAGGCGCGCAAGGTTGTGCTGGAGGAAACCCTGCTCAGCGCCACCGCCGTGCTCGACAACGTCAGGTCGATGCTCACCGAGCAGGCACTCGAAAAAAACCTCGCTTTCGTGCTGGACGTGGCGCCGTTGCCAGACAACCTGATCGGCGACCCGACCCGCTTGCAACAGGCCGTGCTCAACTTTGCCGGCAACGCCATCAAATTTACCGACGAAGGCTCGGTGACCCTGCGCGCGTTCGCCGCGGAACTTGCCGACGACAGCGTGCTGTTGCGCATCGAGGTTCAAGACACAGGCATCGGAATACCTCCCGACACACTATCCAGGCTGTTCACCGCGTTCGAACAGGCCGACAACTCGACGACCCGCCGCTACGGCGGAACCGGGCTGGGCCTGGTGATCTCCCGCCGCCTGGCAGAGCTGATGGGCGGCGAGGCCGGAGTCATCAGCAAGCTTGGCATCGGCAGTACCTTCTGGCTCACCGTCCGCCTGAAGCGCAGAGGCACCGTCAGCACCACAGCATCGGGCCCGGTCAGCGAAGAGGTCGGGAACGCGGAAGTCGAACTGAAGCGCCTGCACCAAGGCAAGCGCGTTCTGGTCGTAGACGACGAACCGATCAACCGGATGGTGGCGCAGGTGCAACTGGAGGATATCGGTCTGCTTGTCGATACGGCCGACGATGGCGCCGAGGCTGTGGCCATGGCGCTAAAGCTGCCTTACGCGGCAATCTTCATGGACATGCAAATGCCCGGTGTCGACGGACTGGAAGCCACCCGGCGTATCCGCATGGCACCGCGGCATGCACATACCCCGATCATCGCCATGACCGCCAACGTATTTGCCGAGGATCGCGCCCGCTGCTTTCAAGCCGGCATGGATGACTTCCTGATGAAGCCGTTTTCCCCGGAGACACTTTTCGGAATGCTTCTGAAACGACTCGGGCGGCAGGAAACCCCCGCCGCCCGAGTGGCCTGACAACCCGGAATACTCAGTGCTTCTCACCCATCCACTGTGCGGCCTTGCCGTCAGCGGTTGCCTTGCAGACGACTTTAACGCCGGCGATGCTGGCGTTGGCGCCGACATCGAAGAAGCGGCTGTCGTCACCTGAATAGCATTGCGGGCCGGGCTTGGCCGCCGCTGCGACCGGCGCCGGGGCGGGAGCGGCTTCCGCCTTGGTTGGGGCCTGACTGGCGCAGGCTGAGAGGAGGACCGCAATGGATGAAACAATCAGGGTACGCATGGCACATCTCCGGTTGATTGAACACAAACTATCAGCGGAGCATTCTCTTGGCCCAATGTTACGTTTGGTTTGCGGCTTTATTGCAGCACGGTTGCAACGTCACTTTCCTGCGCTTCACGAATCCGTTCCGAGCCAGCTCTGCAGCTGCCGCACTACCCAATCCGGGTCATCGAGCGGAAGATCGTGCCCGGCATCGGGATGACGTCGCAGCGGAATCTGCCATTGCGTGGCAAGGCGTCGGGAACAGGCGTGTGCCACAAGGCCATCGCACTCCGAGGCCAGCAGCAGCATCTGCCCGACGGGGCGTGTTTCCGGCGCACGATAGGCAATGGCCGCGAACAGTTGAGCCAGTGCATTGCGCCGCGACACCGGGTTCCCGATACGCCAGACAAGCCATTGTCCGATCACACCACTGGCGGCCCGACAGGTCGTCATGCGAAAGATCGTCGTCTCGATCCGGCGCGCGCTCGCCGGCAACGCCAGCAATCCGAGCACACGAAAATAGTTGCGCGGCAGCAGGCGTTGGTAGAACGCGCTGAACGGACGCAGACTGGTATTGATCAGCACCGCCCGCCCGATATCCTGCGGATGACGCTCGGCCCAGGCCACCGCCACCATGGCGCCGAGGGACATCGCCAGGATTGCGCAGGGGAGCCGAACTCCGGCACGAGCAATTTCCTCGTGACACCAATCCGCCATCGCCTCGACCGAGGCGGGACTGCGCATGTGATTGCGATGGCCATTTCCCGGCAGGTCGAGACAAAGTACCTTCGCGCCAAACGCCGCCTCCATGCGTTCCGGAAAATCCCCCCAGTGCCGGGCCTCGCGAGTCAGGCCGCGCAGCAGCACCCAGTCCGGCGTCGGTCCGGTCATTTGCCGCCATCCTCGTACCAGCGCCGCATCGCCGTGGCACGATGCCGCTCGCGTGCCTCGTCACGCGGCAGCCAGAGCGTGTAGCCGCTGGCCGCCCTGGCCATGAAGTCCAGCCAGGAAAGATGGCGGCGCAACACGCGCTGGCGCCGATGCTCGATCAGCGGATTGAAGATCCCGTGCCGCGAAAAAAGTTGCCGGGGATTCTTTTTGACCCACAGCCACGAACCCATCTCCAGCGTCAGCGGCAGGAAGGGGCGCTCGCCATGGCTCAGGGACCGCAGGTAGAGGTAGTCCCACAAATCGCCGTGGGCAAGATACTGCCGGCTCTGCGGCTCGAACACATAGCGATGATGGCTGTGCGTCTGGTCGAGGATTTCCATCAAGGCATGCATTTCGGCCAGATGCCCCATGGGCTCGGGGGAGTGGGCATAGGGAAACCAGATTCGATCGCTCAAGCCGAATCCCGAATGACAATCGACAGCGATGCTGAAGGCATGACCGAGCAGTTCCTGTTCGACCAGTTCGCACAGGGCGCGGCTCTCGATCTCCATGGGTTCATGTTCCGGTCCGCGATACCAGGGCAGGCGCGGACTGATCCGGTGGCCGCCGATCAGTGCCGGCGGCTTGTCGATCGCATCCAGCGGCGCGTTGCGCATCAGGTCCACGCCATTCGGGTTGGCGCGCGTGCGCAGCAGCAAGCCCCCGGGGTTGACCACCGGCAAGAACACCAGCCGCAGATTCTCCAGCTGGGCATGCAGTGTGGTGTCCCAGCGCAGGCGCTGGACAATACTCCGGAGATAGGCGATCACCACTTCCGCGCCGATACGCTCGAGGCCATGCACGCCGCCGAAGAACCCGATGGCAGGCGCCGCAGGATCGCTGCTGCCGAGAAAAAATGCCCGCAAGGGCAGTGTCCCTCCGGCGCAGGGAACCCGGCACAGCGTGCGCGCTTCGAGCCGCGCCCCGCCGTCGGCGGCGATTCGTTCCAGTTCGTCCAGTTCGCTAGCCTGATTGTCGATCATCGTCCCCGTCCGCCACGTCACGGCGCGCCGGAGGATAGCGCATGTCCGGCTTCAGACGGGAACTCAATGGCGCGAAACCCGAACTGTCATCCACATGAAAACTGCCTGCAACACTTGCCCGCTAACGTGTCCGGATCGCCACCGTCAATTCGGGGAGCCGCTCAGATGCAAATCCTATTCGGTCGTTTGTTTGACGTCATCGATCACTACTTCGATCACGAGTGGACCGTGATCTGGACGCTCGACGACCTGTGAGTCGCCTGCGCCACGCTGCCAATCACATCGCACCGGAGGACCTGCCATGAATCGCCACCTCTCACGTTATTCCCTGTTTGTCGTCGGAAACACGCTGGTCTGGGGCGTCATTGAGGTGATCGCGCTGTTCCGCTCGCGCCGGGAGAACTCGCGCCACCCGCTGCAACGGTGATCGAATGCCCGAGCCCGCAAGTCAGAGTTGCAAGCCGGCCGCGGAAGCCGGCAAAAACCCGGAGAAGCCCCGCTTTTGTTACGCCTGCAGGCGAGAACACCCGCCGGGACATCCGATGCGGCGCGTCGAAACCCGTTACGGCTTTCGCTGGCGATGCCAGGCGACGCTCGATGCCGCGCGGCTTGATGCGGCATCCAGGGATGCCCTCGGCCGCGCAAAATCCGAAGCCAACCGCATGGTGGCGCGCAGTGCCATGGAGCACTTCAACAAAAATCGCGATCTGCTGCTCGAAAGCTGACGCACGCCCTGCCCCGGGGCGTTGAACGTCGATCGCAACAAAGGAAAAACAGCAATGAAAAGCCATGATGATGAGTTGATCAGCAATCCCCTTGCGACACCGGACTTCGGCGAGATCGTTGACCGGCGCCGGCGCTCGCTGCTGACCGGAGCCATTGCCGGCGTCATGCTTGGCGCCATGCCGCCGGGCGCGCTTGCCGCGCAACGGGCGCGGCGCGGGGGCGGCCCGGTGATCGGGTTCAAAGGCATCGCCGCCTCGTCCGCCGACGAACTGCACGTGCCCGATGCCTATATGTCCCAGGTGGTGTTTGCCTGGGGGGATCCGGTGGGTGACGGACCGGATTTTTTGCCGGATGCTTCCAATACCGCAGCGGACCAACGCCGGCAGGCAGGCATGCACCATGACGGCATGCACTTCTTTCCGCTGGCCGGAAGTTCGGCGCACGGTCTGCTTTGCGTCAATCACGAATATACCGACGACGGGCTGCTGCACAGTGATGGCATGAAGCAGTGGAGTGCGGAGAAAGTCGCGAAGGCACAGGCCGCACATGGCGTTTCGATCATCGAAATTCGTCGTGAACGCGACTCATGGCAACTCGTCCGCAGCTCGCGCTATGCCCGTCGCATCACCGCGGATACGCCGATCGCCATCAGCGGTCCGGCGGCAGGCAACGCCGGCATGCGCACCGCCAACGATCCGCTGGGCCGGTTTGTGCTCGGCACGATCAACAATTGCGCAATGGGCGTGACGCCCTGGGGCACCTACCTCACATGCGAAGAGAACTTCAACGGCTATTTCAGGGCGCCCAAGGATGCCACTCCCGAGCATAAGCGCTACGGCATCTCGCAGAAAACAGCCGGCTACCGCTGGCATGAACACGATGAGCGCTTCGACCTGGAAAAGCACCCCAGCGAGGCCAATCGCTTCGGCTGGGTGGTCGAAATCGACCCCATGCGGCCGGACACCATGCCGGTCAAGCGCACTGCGCTTGGCCGCGTCAAGCACGAAGGCGCTTTTGTCACGCTCGCGCGCGACCGTCGCGTCGTGGTCTATATGGGCGACGACGAGCGCTTCGAGTACATCTACAAATTTGTGTCGAAGCGTCCCTATGTCGCCGGTGAAAGTACTTCCGGGCTGCTCGACGAGGGTACCCTCTATGTGGCCCGCTTCGGCGAGGATGGCACCGGCCGCTGGCTGCCGTTGCGCCACGGACAGGGCGGATTGACCGAGGCCAACGGGTTTGCCGATCAGGCCGACGTGCTGATCCGGACCCGGCAGTCGGCCGACAAACTGGGGGCGACGCGCATGGATCGCCCCGAATGGATCGCAGTCCATCCCCAGACCGGCGAGGTGTATTGTGCGCTGACCAACAATGCCAGGCGTGGCACGAGTGAAGTCCCCGGCCTGAACGCTGCCAACCGGCGTGCGGAGAACCTTTTCGGCCACATCCTGCGCTGGCGCGAAGGCGGCGGCGACGCCGCCGCCGAGGTGCTGTCCTGGGATGTCTTTGTTGAGTGCGGCGACCCGAAACTCAGCGGCGCCAACCTGACCGGCAATATCAAGGGTGACCTGTTCGCCAGCCCCGACGGGCTCTGGTTCGACCGTGGCGGCCGGCTCTGGATTCAGACCGACGTCTCGACCTCAGTCCTTGGCGATCGCAATCACGCGGCCTTCGGCAACAACCAGATGCTGGTTGCGGATCCGGTCAATGGCGATGTACGGCGCTTTCTTACGGGGCCGCGCGGCTGCGAAATCACCGGCATCACCTCGACACCCGACGGCAGTACGCTGTTCGTCAACGTCCAGCATCCGGGAGAGACCGCCTCCGAGCGCAGCAATCCGGATCAACCGCTGGCGGTCAGCGCCTGGCCCGGCAACCAGTTTCCCGCGCTTGGCAAGGGGCGGCCGAGATCGGCAACGGTGGCCATCCGGCGCCGCGATGGCGGGGTGGTCGGCGCGGCCGGATAAGCGTCATGGAGCTCCATCCGGAACGCGAACGGAGGCTGGAGGTCGTATCCGATCCAGTGGAGGGGCCGTTGCACGGCCTGATGGCGAATCGCGCCTTGCATACGGTCTTTCAGCCGATATTCGATCTGACGCAAGGCCGCCACTTCGCCTGCGAAGCCTTGATTCGTGGTCCGGCCGATTCCTCGCTGCATACGGCGAATGCCCTCTTCGCCGCTGCCGCTGCAGCAGATTGCACCTACGAACTGGAGTGGTTGGCGGTGGAAACCGCGCTAACCCAGTTCGCCGCGCAGCATTCATCATTACGCCTGTTCGTCAATATGAGCATTGGCTGCCTGCACGCCAGTCGCCAGCGCTTTGCGGACGTACGGCGACAGCTCTTGCGACTCGGCGTAGCGCCCTCGCGCATCGTCGTCGAGATCACGGAAAACGAGTCGGTCACCGAGTATGCCGATCTCCAGGAATTGCTCCGTGAGGTCCGGCGCATGGGAATACAGATCGCCATGGACGACATGGGCGAAGGCTTCTCGAACTTGCGCATGTGGTCCGAAGTACGCCCGGAATTCGTCAAGATCGACCGGCATTTCATCAGCGGAATCGATAGCGACGCGCTGAAGTTGCACTTCGTACGCGCCATGCACGAAATTGCCGACGCCTGCGGCAGCGCGCTGATTGCCGAAGGCGTTGAAACGGCCGAACAGCTTTCGGTGTTGCGGCATCTGGGGATCAATTTCCTGCAAGGATTTGGCATCGCGCGACCGCACCGGCAAATCGCCACGGCGACCGCGTCCGCGCCGGCCGCCGGATCCGAAAACGGGATACTGGTCTTGCCACCACCGCACGCCCGGCAGCGCCCGGCCATGGTCGGCCAGCTGGCGCACGAGCTTGCCGTCGTCTGCCCCGACACGGAAAACGATACCGTCTACCGGATGTTCGAGTCCGAACCCACACTGGGCATCGTCCCCGTGGTGGCGGACGGGCGCCCGCTGGGCATCATTACGCGCAGCGCACTGATCGATCGTTTTGCGCGCCCCTTCCGCCGCGAACTCTACGGGCGGCGCCCCTGCACCATGGTGATGGATCCGCCGCACGTGTTCGATGAATCGCAAAGCGCCCAGGACGTGGCAAGAATCATCGGCAATCTGCGAAGTACGCAGATCGGCGACAGCTTCCTGATTACCCGTCAGGGGCACTATCGCGGGGTCGGTTACCTGCGTGAGCTCATGGCGATCATCACCGACATGCAGATTCGCTCCGCACGTTACGCCAACCCGCTCACCCAGTTGCCCGGCAACGTGCCGATCAACGAACATCTGGAGGAGCTGCTTGCCGCGCAGCACGGCTTTGTTGCGGCGTATTGCGACCTGGATAATTTCAAACCCTACAACGACAATTACGGCTATCTGCACGGCGACCAGATGATCCAGTTGCTCGGCCGGCTGCTTACTGAATCTGCCGCCGACCACCAAGATTTTGTCGGCCATATCGGCGGCGACGATTTCATCATGCTGATGCAAAGTCAGGACTGGGAGCAACGCCTGAATCGGGTACTGCGCGATTTCGACGCGGCCCTGCCCCAGCATCTTTCCGCGAGCCACATTGCCGCGGGTGGCTATTCCAGCGAAGACCGTCGCGGTCAGCTGGTCATGCACCCGCTACCCTCGCTTTCAATCGGCTGTGTCAGGGTGCAACCCGGCACTTTTGCCAGCCACCACGATGTATCGGCGGCACTGGGCGAGGCCAAGAAGGAAGCCAAGCGTATCAAGGGCAGCACCTTGTTTGTCGAGCGGCGGGCACCCGCCGGTCGCAACGATCAATCGCATCGATCAGCATGCGGGATCGCCGTACCACCAGCGCCGACTCTCAGGATCGCCAGCGCAACGGCGCTCTAGCGCCGACCCCGGCTACTGCGCCGGACCCGCCCGCTGACGCACAGCGTGGAGCCGCTGCCGCTCGCGACGTTCGAAGTAGCGCAGACCGGAATACGCGCCAACGGCGATGAAGATCATCGCCGACAGGAAGGTGGCATAGGCCACCTGCCACGGGACTCCCTGGGTCATCATCGAAAACTCCGACATCCCGCCGATTCCGGCCACGATGTTGAGCGGGGTGAATACCACGCTGATCGTGGTGAGCTTGGACACGCGCCTGTTCTGGTTGATATTGATGAAGCCGATCGTGGAATCCATGAGGAAGTTGATCTTCCCGAACAGGAAGGATGTATGCACATCCAGCGACTCGATGTCGCGCAGGATCTGGCGGACGTCGTCCTGCTGGCCCGCGGCGAGCAGCTTGCCGCGCATCAGGAAGGACAGCGCACGGCGCGTATCGAGCACGTTGCGACGGATCCTGCCGTTGAGGTCCTCGCCGCGTGCGATTTCGGCGAGGATCCGCCCCGCTTCCTCATCGCTCGCCCGGGGGTCCAGAACGCGTTTGCCGAGCGCCTCGAACCTGGCATAGATATCCTCCAGCGAGTCCGCCGAATACTCGACGTCCGCCGCGTAAAGATCGAGCAGAACGTCCTTGCCTTCCTTGACATAGCCGGTCTGGGTCCGCGCGCGCAGGCGCTGCAGGCGAAATACCGGCAGTTCCTCCTTGCGGACAGAGAACAGGATGTCCTCGTGCAGGACAAAGGCGACCGCCACATTTCGTGACGCGTCGTCGGTATCCAGCAAAAAATCCGAGTGCAGGTGTACGTCGCCCCTGTCATCGACAAAAAACCGCGCGCTGGTCTCGATGTCCGTCAGGTCATCCGGATCGGGCAGACTGAAGCCGAAATGCTCACCCACCCAGGAGCGCAAGGCTGCGGTCGGCGCAACCAGATCGACCCAGATGGGCCGCAGCCGGTTGAAGTCGGCCCGCGTATCGACCGGCACCTGGACCAGACGCCCATCCTTGAGCTCGAAAGCATTGAGCATGTTGCGCACCGACGGCGAAGGCCGCGCGCCAAGCAGTTCCTCGCGCAGGCTGTCGGACGCCAGCTCCAGCACCAGATCGCACGCCTGTTCGTCGACCTGCCTCCAGGCCAGGATGCGATCTTCGCCGGAGAGTGTTCCGAGCAGCCGCGCCGTTTCGGGGATAGAGAGCCGCCGCAGCAGGTTCTGCAGTTCAACGAGGTGCTGGCGTTGCACCAGGCCCTCGACCAGTTCATGCCGCGCCATGCGCTGGTGATGCACCAGGCCGGAGACGCGTCGTTGTCGCTCCAGGAGGTGTCGCACCTCAGCGAGTCGCTTCGCGAACCTGTCCTCCGCCAAAGCCCGCTCCGTGCCGCCTGGCTCGCCGGGGTTCAGCAACGCCTTACCGCCAGCAGGGTGATGTCGTCGGCCTGCTGGTAACCGGCGGCGAAGCGGTCTACGCCTTCCACTATTCTTTCGATCAAGGTGGCGGCCGACGCGCCGGTTCCGTCCATCAAAGCCACCAGTGCATCCTCGCCAAACTGCCGGCTGTCGCTCGCCTCGGCCTCCGTGACACCATCTGTGTACAGCAGCAACAGGCTGCCGGGCGGAAACCCGATGCAGCCGGAACGAAACTTGAGGTCAGGCACCATCCCGGCCACCGGATTTCGCGGCTCTTCGACAAAAACCGGCCCGGCACCGGGCAGCACCAGCAAGGGAGGATTGTGGCCGGCATTCACATAGCGCAGTTCGTCGCTTTCGAGATCAACCACGGCGATGAACAAGGAAACAAACAGGTTCTCGCTATTCATCCGACACAGCTGATTATTGCCTTCCGCCGTCAGTTCGGTCATGTAGGCCGTGTCATTGTCGCGCCCGCGCAGTGCCAGGCTGCGCAACAGCGCCAGCGTTTGTGCCATGAACAGAGCCGCCGGCATGCCCTTGTTGCAGACATCACCGATCGCAACCAGGTAGCGGTCCGCATCCAGGGGCATGGCGTCGAAGAAATCGCCGCCTACCTGCCGCGCCGCGCGCATGAATCCGGAGCAGTCGAGCCGCGGCTCGTCGGCAAACAGCGGATTGGCCGGAAGCATGCTCGACTGGATGCGGCGGGCAAAATCCAGCTCGCGCTGCAGCGCCTTGAGTTCCATCTCAAGTTGCACGCGCTCGGTGATCCGGCGGTTGCTGCGCCGCATGCGCTCGGCAAGGATGGTAATCAGATTGCGCCCGACCCGCGGAATCGTCAGCAGATGTTCGAGGAATGTGCCGGCATCGATTTCAAGCAGGCGCGACTCCGTCGCCGCGACCACCCAGGCCGATGACAGCTTGCCGTCCGCCACGGAAATTTCCCCCGCGCATTCGCCGCAGGGAATTTCCAGAAAGTCCTCGGAGGCCGGCCCGTCGAAATGCACCCGCAGACTGCCTTCGATAACCACCCAGACACGATTGCTCTGCTGGCCGGCGGCGAGCACGAGTTCGCCCTCCCCATACCTGACCACACGGCAGTCGGCGACGATCAGCTCCAGCTGGTCATAGGGAACGTCACGAAACAAGTCGGTACGGGATATGAACCCGAGCGCGCGGCGATCGATTCCGGATCTCTGATCCATCGTCACCACCTGCCGGTCAGCGCGTACCAGCGGAAAGCCCGGTGCCGGGCACTGGCGGCGGTCAATATGGCGCGAGCGTGGCAAGGGCTTGCCGAAAATGACATACAGCCGGTTCGCTTCACCGTCGCGCTCATACTGGCAGTCGTCGGCAAATTGCCTGACCAGATGAATGCCGTAACCGCCGATGGTGGCCTCGTCGAGCGAAGCAGGTTTGAGCGGCGCGGAGCGGGCTATGGGATCGAAAGACGGACCGGTATCCTCGAGTACCAGGGTGACCGAGTCGGCAGCAATCCCCAGTTCGAGCCGGATTTCGCCAGCTCCCCCACCATAGGCGTAATCAGCAATATTCGCTACCAGCTCGACGGCACAGAGGTCCAGTCCGTCAATCCAGTCGGAGGGAAGCCTGTGCTCCTGTGCGAGGGTTCGCACCCAGATGCTGGCCTCACCGGCCGCCGCCGGACTACTATCCAGAATCAGTTGATGGCGACGGACCGCCATCACCGGATCACGCTGCGGCAAGCGACGCCCGGGCGGATTCGACGTCATCGAAAATCGGGATCAGCTGGTCGATGCCTGCCGTCACGAGTACCTTCTTGACCAGCGGCTGGGCTCCTGCCAGCACCAGCTTGCCGCCACGACCATGCTGGCCCCGCGCCGAGGTCATCAGCATGCGGATGCCGATCGACGCAAGAAAGCTGACCGCCGAAAGATCGACGATCACATTGGTGAAACTGGTCGTCGTCAGGAACGCGAAGCGGTCTTCTACTGCACGCGCACCATCGATATCAAGTCGCCCGTCGAGGCTTACCTTAATGAGATGTTCGGCCAGGCTGCTCGATTCAACTTTCATGTAGACCTCGGGATGTGCAAAGAGAGGGGAAACCGCGACCTTTGATTCTAACCACCCCTTGAGGTTCTATTGTTACACCCGGATGACAGAAACAAGCCGGACCAGCCGGGCCCTGCGACTGCCGCTGACGACGGCAGCCGGGCCGAAACTTTCGCCATCGTCATCGGCCCGTCACACGTGAAGAGTAGATTACCTGCCTCACTGATTGGAGGCACACTTGGATTTAATTCTTTGGCGCCATGCCGAAGCAAAGGACCCGGAAGGTCCGGTCGCCGATGCCGACAGGGAACTCACGTCGCGGGGCAAGCGTCACGCCGAAAAAGTCGCCGAGTGGCTGCGCGCGCAGCCATTGCGTGACGTGGCCGTTCTCTCAAGCCCGGCAAAGCGCGCTTTGCAAACGGCGCACTGCCTCGGTCTTCCGGTCAAGGTCAAGACTCAGTTGGGCGTCGGTGCCAGCACCGCCGATCTGCTCGGCGCGATCGGCTGGCCCGATCACTCCGGTGCCGTCATCGTGGTCGGCCACCAGCCGGTGCTCGGGCGTCTCGCCGCGCTGCTGCTGGCCGGATCCGAAGCGGACTGGACGATCAAGAAAGGCGGCGTCTGGTGGTTCACCAACCGCGTGCGCCAGGACGAAACGCAGACGGTGCTACGGGCGGTGCACTGCCCGTAGCCG
>CAJBYR010000180.1 GCA_903959855.1 uncultured beta proteobacterium | reverse complement strand
TTTCCATGGCCTCGACCGGGGTCGCCGCGGCGGCCTTTTCGTAGAGGTCGATCGCCTCGTCCATGCGCTTGTCGCCGAACAGCATGACCAGCGCATTGGCGAACTCGATGCAGGCGATCGCCGAATCCGGCGTCAGCTTCAACGCGGTTTCGAAATGCTTGACCGCAAGTTCCCTGCTCGCGCCGAAGGTCAGTTTGGCCACCATCGCGCCCATCTTGTCCACCACCTCGGCATGGTAGGCACCCAGGGCACTATGGGCCTCCGCATGTTTCGGATCGAGCCTGAGGGTCGCTTCCAGTGCGGCCTTGATCTTGCCGCCCAGCCCGTCCGTCAGGGCCTTGAGTACCGAGATGCCCTGGCTGTAACGGCCCAGCGCGTAGGCCTGGAAGTAGTACCCGTTGACGTTCTTCGGCTGCGCCCGCTGCAATTCGTCACAGCGCGCGGAAATGGCCTGGAACAGTTCCAGCTTGCGCCGCTCATCATCTTCGAGATAGGTGGCGTAAATCATCGCGGCCTTGTTGGCGGCGTTATAGCCATCGCTGCCGGCGGCGAGCCCGGCATCGAAGGCGGCACGGAACTCGCCCTGATGGTAGAGCCGCCATGCCTCCTGAACGGCGGCATCGGCCGGAAAAGGCTCGCGATCCCCGCGATGCAGGCGTTCCCAGTTCTTCTTGAGCGCGGCACCGGCGAAAACGAAGGCCTTGTCCACATGCGGAAACTTTTTCCAGGCCGGCTTTGCTGGGGTGGATCTCATCGTCTTCTCAGTCAGTCAGGTAGTTCTTCGATACTTCCTCGAACAGCTTGCGCGAACGCCCTACCAGATACGGCGCCGCCAGCGCCATGACCTGAAATGCGCCGCGCGACAGGCTGTTGCCGTCGATCTTCTTCCGCGGATCGCTGACAAACTCGAAGGACAGCCAATACGTTGCGACCACGGTCATATTGACGGCCAGCGCCTGGATCTCGGCGGGCGTCGCCCGCATGTCGCCGGTCGCCACCAGGCTCTTGCAGATCGCCGACGCGGTGCTGACCTTGCGCGCCACGATGCGTTTGAAGTGGGTTTCCAGCAGGCGGTTGCGCGACAGCAGTTCGTTGATGTCGCGGTACAAAAAGCGAAACTTCCAGATCGCCTCGAAGATCAGGTGCAGGAAGAGCCAGATGTCCTCGACGTTCGCCGCCCGGCGCGCCGGCGCGGACAAGGTGTCATCGATATCGTGCTCGAAGTCGGCAAACAGCGACTCGATGATCTCGTCCTTGTTGTGGAAATGGTAGTAAAGGTTGCCCGGGCTGATGCCCATCTCGTCGGAAATCAGCTGCGTCGTGACATTCGGCTCGCCGAAGTCGTTGAACAGCTGCAGCGAGGTTTCGAGGATGCGCTCGCGCGTGCGGCGCTTGGGCTTTCTTTCCATCACTCACCAATCTCAGGCAATGAACCGAGAATAGCAGAAAGCACGGGGCGGACCGTCAGCCAAACCGGTTCATGCCGCCCGGGCCCTGCCCTGCATGCGCCGCACCGCGCGCGCGAGGTCGTCGAGCGTATCTGACAGGCGCAGCGCGGTAAGCCCCATGGTTCTGGCCCGCTGCCGCTTGAGGTGCCCCATGCGTCGTGCCAGGGAGCGGTGCGGATCGGTCAATACGCGGAGGTTTATCCTCACCCCGTGGCGCGCCAGTTTTGGCGCCAACTCGTCGTGGCGGCGTAGCAATTCTTCGCGCGTCTTGCGGTAGGCCTGCTCCGAAAGCCGCTTGCGATCGGCGTAGCTGAAGATATTGGTAAAAAACATGTCGGCATCGTCACGACCGGGCTCGAACAGGATGACGTCGGCGTCCTTGTATTCGATGTCGTACTTGGCCAGGCCGGTTTTCATGCGCGAATGAATGATGGCGCGGAAGGTCTGCGCCAGCACCACGGGCAGACCGCCGTCCACCAGCTTGCGCTGCTTGAGGTGTCTTTCATGCGAGGCATGCTTCGCGTCGAAGGGCACCAGCGGATTGATGCAAAGCACCAGCCGCGCCCCGGCCTTGAGGGCGACCGACGCATGCAACGTCTTTTTCAGCGCGCCATCGACATACCAGCGACCGTCGATCTCGACCGGCGGATACAGGCCTGGCAGGGCCGCGCTGGCCCTGATTGCGGTAGCAATCGGCACATGGTCGAAACCCTTGCCGCCAAAGGCGACAGAGGTACCCGAATCGAGGTCCGTCGCGACCAGGAACAGCGGCTTCCTGACCTGGCGGAAATCATTGCTCAGACCCGGCAGGGAAAACAGCCGCGACAGAAAATCGTCGATGCCGGCATTGTTGAACACCCCGGTCGGAATCGCCCGTGACAGCCGCTGGAACGACGCCAGGAAATTCCGGCGCAGAGGGTTGCGAAAGTATTCACGCAGGGATTCGACCAGCAGTGACGGCACCGTCGCGGCTCGCTGCGAGTATTCCTCGAAGGCCGGCCTCAACAGCATCTCGGGTTCGAAGGGAACCTCGGCCGAATCGCTATCGATGAACATCCGGTACAGATAGGCCGGGCTCAGGCCATTGGCCAGACCGGCGGCGATGAAGCTGCCGGCACTGACACCCACATACGCATCGAGATCGTTGAAATCGAATCCGTCCAGTGCTTCGGACAACGCCATCAGCGTGCCGATCTCGTAGATGGCGCCCAGCGGGCCGCCTCCCGCCAGCGCCAGAGCCATGCGCGGCTGCCTGTCCGTGCTCATGAGCTGCCTCTTCCGGCAGGCATGCGCGCCGTATTACTCAGCAGCCTTCGGTGTCGCCTTCGATGCAGCCGGTTTGGCGGCCTTGGTTGCAGCCTTGGGGGCGGCTTTGCGCGGCGCAGCTGCCTTGGGCGCCGTGGCCTTGGGCTTGGCGGCCTTGCCGTTCAGCTTTTCAACTTCGGCCTTGAGTTCAGCCACGCGCCTGGCGAGTTCTGCAACGTCGTCCTTGGTCGGTACGCCGAGGCTGTTCAGCGAACGTGCAACGCGGGTCTCGAACACCTGCTCCAGTTTGTCCCAGGTGCCGGTGGCCTTGGAGGCCATTTCGGTCACCTTGTCCTCGGTCACTTTGCGGGTCTTCTTCTGGATCGCCTCGCCTTCACGGATCAGCGCGTCAAACACCCGGGTACCTTCTTCCTGGGCTTTGGCAAAAGCGCCGAGGCCGGCCAGCCAGATCTGCTCTGCCGAATCGCGAATGGTGGCGGAAAGCTGGCTGTCCACGCCGACGGATTTCAGTTTCTTGACCACGAGTTTCTTCACCATAAA
>CAJBYR010000179.1 GCA_903959855.1 uncultured beta proteobacterium | reverse complement strand
GTTGCAGCTCACGGCAACGTCGCCATCACCGAAGAGTGCCTCAAGAGCATTTTTGCCTCGGTGGCCGGCGATTTCGAGCTGGTGCTGATCGACGATGCCTCGCCTGACGACGTCTTGCCACTGTTTCGCGACGCGGCAGAATTCCACCCCAATACCCGCATCTACCGCTTTCCCGAGAACCTCGAGTACACGCAAAGCGTGAACTGCCTCCTTAACGAGGCACAGGGCGAGCGGGTGCTGTTCGTATCCAACGACATATTCATAACGCCGACGTATGTCGCGGCACTGCTGGAAACCATGGCCGATCCCGCTATCGGCATCGCCCGCGGCACGTCGAACTTCGTCGACAACTCGCTCGCCACGCACAACGTTGCCGAACAGCCCATCGGAGACGGGTGGCAGGCGCTGGTTGAATTTGCAGCGGCACGCTACGCCATGGAGAACATGAACACCCTGGACGACCCCTATCTGGTCGGTGATGCTTTCATGGTTCAGCGCACAGCATTGGCCACCATTGGTGGTTTCGATACCCGACTCCGCGGCTACATGTCTGACATCGATTTCGGATTGCGTGTGGCGGGAGCCGGATTCCGTCGCGTGCTTTGTCCTCGCGCTTACGCCTGGCATGTCCGGGATGCCAATTTCAACTACCTGAGCGAACAGGAGATGGCAGAAAAGTGGCAGCGTCGGAACAGCAGGGTAAGAACCGCATGGGACAGCTTTTGCGACATCTGGAACCTCGACAGAACGCCAGATCTCTGGCCCGGCCTGAAGTCTGTTCCCTTTCCCGCCCTTGATGATATTGCCTGCCGACGGGGCTGTGTCCGCATGGCTCCCGTTTCGTATGCCCGCTACCTGATTCCGCCTGCCTGAGCCGGCCGTCGCTTTGCCGATTCGTTCCGCTCGCGGACGGGAATCGAGGTTTGCGCACCTTCAATGCTGTTATTCCGCCCTCGGCGCCGGGCGCCGTCGGGGTACGCTTGGAGAAACACACGGGATCAAAGGCAGATATGAGCAATCTGATGCAGGTGTTGGCAAACGCCAGGGACGCACGGCGCGGATCCGGCCATGACGCCGCCAGCCACGGCGATCAGGTAATGACCGACCGCACGGCCGAGGCGAACGCCCTGGCCCATGCCGGGGCCAATGACATGGCCTTTGCCGATGCCCGCCAACGACAGGCCGCTGCCGCCGAGCGCATCGCCGCGCTGGAGCGACGCCAGCATGCCGAAGAACTGGCCACCGCCCATGCGCGCAGCCGCGCCGAAGCCGACGCGGCCGCCGAGGAAACCCTGGTACGGCAAGCCCATGCCGAACGGATGGCCGAGCTTGCCCTGCGCACCCGCATCGAACACGAGGAACAGGCCAGGATCAATGCCCAGCGCCGGGAATTTGCCGCAGCCGAGCTGGCCAAGGCGGCGCGCGAACGGGCACGGCGGGAAGAGGAGCTCGCGCGCCATGCCGGGCAACGCCTGGCCGCTGAACGCCACGCTGCCGAGCTCGCCGCTGAAGCCGCACGCGCGGACCAGATCGCCGAAGCAGCTGCATTGGCTACCCAGGCGGCCGAGCACGAAACCGCCCGCGAACTGCGGCGCCGTGCCGAGCTGGAAGCTGCCGCAGGCCAGGCGGGCGCCGCCCGCCACGAAGCGGAACGCGATGCGACCCTGGCGAAAGACCGTCGCGCCGCTGTAGAAGCGCAAATGGCGGAGGGACGGTCAGCGACCGCAGTTTCCACGTTGCCGGTAAAACCGGCGGTCTCGACTGGAAGGCGCCTGGCGCTGATGCCGGCCTTGTTCGCCGCACTGTTGGGCCTGGGTGCCGGCGCCTGGCTGACAAGCTCCGGCGAAGCCGGCCGGCTTGTCCAAAGCGTCACCGGCGAGAAGCCCGCGCCCGCCTCGCTGCGCCTGGATGCCAGCACCGAGCGCATGGCGGAGCGCATTTCGCGCGCCGAGGCGCTGGAAGCGACCCGCAGCCGACGCTAGCCTAGTCGACCACGGCCACGTGGCCGACAAACATCACGCTGGGAAACGTGCGCTTCAGCAGCTTGCTGTAGAAGTCGTTCATTACCGAGCCGTCTTCGTAACGGATGGTGCTGCCGGGCTTCAGTACCATTTTCGGCGCGGCAATCCACACTTTGCTGCCCGCACGATCGACCTCGATGTAGGTAAAGTCGTTGGCATCGATGCTGCTCAACACCTTGCCCATGTTCGGCAACTCGGACGGCGCCGGCGGCTTGTCCGGCATCAGCATGTCGCGCGCCTGCCCGGGCGACGGGTGGCCGGGCGGCGGCGCCGCCATCAGATTGAAGCTCGCCAGCGCGGCAAACAACAGGAAAAATCGTTTCATTGAGGGTTCCTTTGCCCGCCCTACATGCAACGCCAATACGGCGAGCCGGGGCCGAGCGGAAAACAGTTGAACATCGGGTAGGGGCCGGGCACCATCATGGGCCCCATGAACTGGTTGCGACAAGCGCGGCGGCAAGACCATGAGCGAGGAATGGAGCGGAATCCGGCCCATGATAGGGCAGATAGGCGGCCGTAGCCTCCACCCATCGGTCTACAATCGCCCCCTGCACCCCATGACCCCGACCCGACCGTGACCTTCGCCCTCGAACTGCTCGCCCCCGCCCGCACTGCCGACATCGCCATCGAGGCGATCAAGCACGGCGCCGATGCCGTGTATATCGGCGGGCCGGCCTTCGGCGCGCGCCACGATGCCGGCAATCCGGTAGCGGACATCGAGCGCCTTACGGCCTGCGCGCACCGCTTCCACGCGAAGGTCTTCATCACGCTCAACACCATCTTCCGCGACGACGAACTCGATGACGCGCAAAAACTCGCCTGGCAGGTGTATGAGGCCGGGGCGGATGCCCTGATCGTGCAGGACATGGGCCTGCTGCAGCTCGACCTGCCGCCGATCCAGTTGCATGCCTCGACCCAGTGCGACATCCGCACCCCGGAAAAGGCGAAGTTCCTCGCCGACGCCGGCTTTTCGCAGATGGTGCTGGCGCGCGAACTGTCGCTGCCGGAGATCGGGGCGATCCGCTCAAGAGTTATGCGTAGCGGTATCCAGGCGGACGGCGCTGGTGATACGGCGCCCATCCTCGAATTCTTCATTCACGGCGCGCTCTGCGTGGCTTTCTCCGGCCAGTGTTACATCAGCCACGCCCACACCGGGCGCAGCGCCAACCGCGGCGAATGCTCGCAGGCCTGCCGCCTGCCTTACAACCTCGAAGACAAGCAGGGCCGCATCGTCGCCTTCGACAAGCACCTGCTGTCGATGAAGGACAACGACCAGAGCGCCAACCTGCGCGCCCTGGCCGATGCCGGCATCCGCTCGTTCAAGATCGAAGGCCGGTTGAAGGACGTCGCCTACGTCAAGAACACCACCGCACACTACCGGCAATTGCTCGACCGCATCATCGAGCAGGCGCCGGAATACTCGCGCGCCTCGTCCGGTCACTGCACCTATACCTTCACGCCGCGCCCGGAGAAAACCTTCAACCGTGGCGCCACCGACTACTTCGTGAACGGCCGCCATGCCGACCTCGCCGCCTTCGACACGCCAAGCTTCGCCGGCGCGGCCAGCGGCGTCGTCACCCGCATCGGTCCCGACTGGTTCGAGGTCGATGGCGAGGAAACCTGGGCCAATGGCGACGGCATTTCCTATCTCTCGCGTGGCAGGAAGCTCGCCGGCCTGCGCATCAATGTTGCGCAAGGCAAACGCCTCTTCCCCAACGAAATGCCCGAAGACCCGGAAGGCTTCAAGGTTGGCACCGAGATCCACCGCAACCGCGACCAGGCCTTCGAGCGCCTGCTGGAGAAGGACTCCGCCGAGCGCCGCATCGACCTCACCGTCGAGCTCGGCGAAACGGCGGACGGCTTCCGGCTGACCCTGCGCGACGAAGACGGCATCAGCGCCGGCACCGGGATCGCCCACGCCAAAGAAGCGGCGAAGAACCCGCCGCGCGCCTTTGCCGCCCTCGCCGAAAGCCTGGGCAAGCTCGGCGGCACGGACTTTCGCGCCACCGACGTCAAGGTGGTACTGAGCGAAGCCTGGTTCCTGCCGGCCTCAACCATCAACGCCCTGCGCCGCGATGCCGTGGAGCAACTGATCGCCGCACGCAACGCAGCGCGCCCACGGCTGCCGCGCGCGCTGCCGGTCGAGCCACCCGTGGCCTATCCCGAACGCGAACTGAGCTATCTGGCCAACGTGCTCAACAGCCGCGCCCGCGACTTCTACCGCAAGCACGGCGTGGCACTGATCGCCGACGCCTACGAGGCCGACACCACCTTGGGCGATGTCTCGCTGATGATCACCAAGCACTGCCTGCGCTACAGCCACAGCCTTTGCCCCAAGGAAGCGAAAGGCTGGGTCAAGGGCGTGAATGCCGAGCCCATGGTGCTGGTCAATGGCAAGGAACGCCTGACCCTGAAATTCGACTGCAAGGCCTGCGAGATGCACGTCATGGGGCGCGTGAAGAAGAACCGCCAGATTCCCATCCAGCCGATTCCGCATCACGCATGAGCGCCGCCCGCCGGGCCGCCCCAAGGGCGGCGCAGCCAGCCAGCTGGAGCGGGCGCAGCTCGCGAACCGTGGTCACCCCCTCTCCCGGAGAGGGGGCGGGGGGAGTGC
>CAJBYR010000178.1 GCA_903959855.1 uncultured beta proteobacterium | reverse complement strand
GCTGATGCTGGTGCCCGAGATCGCGCTCACGCCCCAGCTCGAAGGCCGCGTCGCGGCGCGCTTTCCCGGCGCGCATATTGTTTGCGCCAACAGCGGCATGGCCGATGCAGCACGTGCACGCGGCTTTCTCGACGCGCATGAAGGTCGCGCCGACATCGTGCTCGGCACCCGGCTCGCGGTGTTCATGCCGTTGCCGCGCCTGCGCTTGATCGTCGTCGACGAAGAGCATGACGCCTCTTTCAAGCAGCAGGAAGGCTTGCGTTATTCCGCCCGCGATGTCGCGATCTGGCGTGCGCATCAGCGCGACATACCGATTGTCCTGGGGTCTGCCACGCCTTCGCTGGAGACCTTCCACCACGCCGGCAGCGGGCGTTACCGGATGCTCGAATTACCCGAGCGCGCGGTGGCCGAGGCGATGCCGGAGGTGCGGGTGATCGACACCCGCCGGCAGAAGCTGCAAGAGGGCTTGAGCGCGGAACTTCTGGCAGCGCTCGCCTTGCGCCTGGAACGTGGCGAGCAAAGCCTGGTCTTCCTCAACCGGCGCGGTTATGCGCCGGTGCTGGCCTGTCCGCCCTGCGGCTGGATCTCGCGCTGCCGGCGCTGCGCCGCCAACCTGGTCCTGCATCTGGCGGACAAACGCCTGCGTTGCCATCACTGCGGCTTCGAAACGGTGATTCCGCATGCCTGCCCCGATTGCGGCAATGTCGATCTGCTGCCCTTCGGACGCGGTACCCAGCGCCTGGAGACCATGCTCACCGAGCGCTTCCCGGAGGCGCGCGTGCTGCGCATCGATCGCGATTCGGCGAGCACGCCGAAGAAATGGCAAACCCTGCTGGAAACCATCCATGCCGGCGGTGCCGACATCCTGGTCGGCACCCAGATGCTGGCCAAGGGCCACGACTTTCCGCGCCTCACCCTGGTCGGTGCCGTCGGCGCCGATGCCGCCTTGTTCGCCGCCGACTTCCGCGCCCCCGAACGCCTCTTTGCCCAGCTGATGCAGGTCGGGGGCCGCAGCGGGCGTGCCGATTTGCCGGGTGAAGTGCTGATCCAGACCGAATATCCCGACCACGCACTCTACCGCGCACTTGCCGCTCACGACTACCAGCGCTTTGCCGCCAGCCAGCTCGACGAGCGGCGCATTGCCGGCTTCCCGCCCTTCAGCTACCAGGCCATGCTGCGCGCCGAAGGGCGCGAGATGGCCCAGGCGCTGGATTTTCTCGCTGCCGCGCGGTCGATGGCCGAGCCGCTCGCGGCGGGCGTGGCCCTGTACGATCCGATACCCATGCGCATGCAGCGGCTGATGACCCTGGAGCGCGGCCAACTGCTGGTCGAGTCGCTGAACCGCCCGACGCTGCAGGCCTTCCTTGCCCGGTGGATGGAGCGGCTTTACGCAATGAAGATACCGGCCGGCCTGCGCTGGCATCTCGACGTCGATCCGCTGGAGTTCTAGGGCGAGTTCTCAATTGGGCGACCAATTGAGAACTCGCCCTAGCGCCCGAGTCGATACACGGCGAGGCTGCCGAGGAAGTTGGGTTCCTCGACCACCTGCCTGCCGGCGTCATCGAGCACCTGGCGTTCGCGGATGATGAGGCCCATCTTGTCGCACAGCGATTCGAAATCGAGCAGGGTGAAGAAGCGCAGGTTGGGCGTGTCGAACCACTCGTAGGGCAGGTCTTCGGACACCGGCATGCGGCCGGACATCACCGCCATGCGATTCTTCCAGTAGGCAAAGTTGGGGAAGGAGACCACCGCCTCGCGGCCGACGCGCAGCATTTCGCCGAGGATGCGCTCGGTATGGCGCACCGTCTGCAGCGTGCGCGACAGCACCACGTGGTTGAAGGTCTGGTCGTCAAAGCCGGCCAACCCCTGTTCGAGGTTGCCCTGGATCACGTTGATGCCATTGGCAATCGCGGCGAGTATTTCGGCGTCTTCGAGTTCGACGCCGTAGCCCTTGGCGCCGCGTTCGTCGATCAGGCGGCGCAGCAGGGTGCCGTCGCCGCAGCCGAGGTCGAGGACACGCTCGCCGGGCTGCACCCAGCTGGCGATGAGGTCGAAGTCGGCGCGGTCAAAGGGCGAGTTCACAACTTTATCCGCTTCAGATAGGCGTTGACCACGGCATGGTAGTGCGAGTCGTCCATGAGGAAGGAGTCGTGGCCATGGACACTTTCGATCTCGGCATGGGCGACATCCTGCCCGTTGTGCACCAGGGCGTGCACGATGTCGCGCGAACGTTCGGGCGAGAAGCGCCAGTCGGTCGAAAAGCCGATCACCAGGAAGCCGGCGCGGGCGCGGGCCAGGGCCTTGGCAAGATCGTCGCCGTAGTCCAGCGCGGGGTCGAAGTAGTCGAGCGCCTTGGTCATGCGCAGGTAGGTGTTGGCGTCGAACACGCCGGCGAACTTGTCTCCCTGGTAGCGCAGGTAGGACTCGATCTCGAACTCGACGTCGAAACTGTAGCTGCCCGCCCCCGACTTGATGCGGCGGCCGAACTTCTCTGCCATCTGGTCATCGGACAGATAGGTGATGTGGCCGAGCATGCGCGCCAGACGCAAGCCGCGCAGCGGTCGCACGCCGTGCTCGTAGAAGTGGCCGCCGTGGAAATCCGGGTCGGTGAGGATGGCCTGGCGGGCGACATCGTTGAAGGCGATGTTCTCGGCCGAGAGCTTCGGCGTGGCGGCAATCACCAGTGCATGGCGCACGCGTTCAGGGTAGGACAGCGTCCATTGCATGGCCTGCATGCCGCCGAGACTGCCACCCATGGTGGCGGCCCAGGCGTCGATGCCGAAGCGGTCGGCCAGCCGCGCCTGGGCGTCGACCCAGTCTTCGACCGTGACCACGGGAAAATCCGCACCCCAGGGCTTGTCGGTGGCCGGGTTGGTGCTGGCCGGACCGGTGGAGCCGTGGCAGCCGCCGAGGTTGTTCAGGCCGACGATGAAGAAGCGGTCGGTGTCGAGCGGCCTGCCGGGGCCGACGATGTTGTCCCACCAGCCGACGTTGGCCGTGGGTTTGCCAAACTCGTCGGCACTCTGCCCGGCGACATGGTGGTGGCCCGAAAGTGCGTGACAAACCAGGATGGCGTTGGATTTGGCGGCGTTGAGCGTGCCGTAGGTCTCGTAGACCAGGTCGAAGGCCGGCAGCACGCCGCCGCCTTTGAGGCGGAGGGGTTCGGAAAAATGCGCGATCTGCGCGCTGACGGTGCCGACGCCTGACATGGTTCAGAGTTTATCGAGTTGCTCGGCGATTTTGTCGGGCTCGTCGAACCTCAGCAGCTTGGCAACGCGCTGGGCCAATTGGGCCGCGTCTGACTTCATGACCTGCTGCTTGACTTCGAGGATCTGCGCCGGATGCATGGAGAACTGGCGCAAGCCCATGCCCAGCAAGAGCTTGGTCAGCTTAGGGTCACCCGCCATTTCGCCGCAGACGGCAACCGGCATCAACGCGCGCTGGGCGCTCTGGATGGTCTGTGCCATGAGCTTCAGCACCGCAGGATGCAGCGGGTCATAGAGATGGGCGACGGCATCGTCGGTACGGTCGATGGCCAGGGTGTACTGGATCAGGTCGTTGGTGCCGATCGACAGGAAATCCAGCTTGCGCAGGAAGGGGCCAAGGGCGAGCGCGGCGGCGGGTATCTCGATCATGCCGCCGACTTCGACACGACTCATCTTCTGCTTTGCATCGCACAGTTGCAGACGCGCCAGTTCGATCAGCGACAGGGTCTGTTCGATCTCGACGGAATGGGCCAACATTGGGATCAGCAGTCGTACCTTGCCGTAGTGCGAGGCGCGCAGGATGGCGCGCAACTGCACCAGGAAGAGCTGCGGCTCGGCCAGGCAAAAGCGGATCGCGCGCAGGCCCAGCGCCGGGTTGGGCGAGACGCGATTGCCGGCGCGCTTGCGCAGGGCGCGGGCTTCCTTGTCGGCGCCGATGTCAAGTGTGCGGATGGTGACCGGCTTGCCGGCCATGGCCTTGATCACGGCCCGGTAGGCCTCGAACTGTTCATCCTCGTCCGGCAACTCGTCGCGGTTCATGAACAGGAACTCGGTGCGAAACAGGCCGACACCGTCGGCGCCGACTTCGCGGGCGCGGTCGGTATCCTGCGGCAGCTCGATGTTGGCGTGCAGTTCGACGTCCTCGCCGTCGAGTGTTTGCGAGCGCGACCCGATCAGGCGCTTGAGCTTGGACCGGTCTAGCTCGCGCTCGGCCTTGCGCAGGCGATATTCCTGCAGCACGCCAATGTCGGGATCGACGATCAGGGCGCCGCGCGTACCGTCGATGATCAGCAGGTCGTCGTCCTGGATCAGCGGCCGTGCATGCTGCATGCCGACCACGGCGGGAATCGCCAGGCTGCGCGCGACAATGGCGGTGTGCGAGGTGGAACCG
This sequence comes from uncultured beta proteobacterium, assembly GCA_903959855.1. Classification (GTDB taxonomy): domain Bacteria; phylum Pseudomonadota; class Gammaproteobacteria; order Burkholderiales; family Rhodocyclaceae; genus Sulfuritalea. The sequence goes on along the minus strand of CAJBYR010000178.1, from coordinate 9,625 downwards.
CCAAGATCGGTGACGAAGCCGCCGATCTTGAGATTTTTGAACTGTATGGTGTCGGCGGGCGAGAGGTCGTTGGCGACCACGATCAGGTCATCCTCGGCCGTCGTCTTGCGCCGGGTGAACTTGCGCACCTTGCCCTGCAGGACCCGGAGTACTCGCTCGACCACCTGGACGATGTCCTGCTTGCGCTCGCGCAGGTAGGCGTCCTCGAACTCGTCGAACTGGTCCACCACCAGCTGCATCTGCTGCACCATGGCCCACTCGGCATTGCAGCGGCGTTCGCGGATCAGGTCGCGTACGCCGTCGGTCAATGTCGGATCGGCGAGGATCATGGCATGCACATCGACGAACGCCGAAAGTTCGGCGGGCGCGCCGGGCACACTGGCCTCGGAGCGCAGCGCATCGAGCTCGGCACCGGCGGTAGCGACCGCCTTGTCGAAACGCGTCAGTTCGGCGGCGACATCGCGCTCGCGCAGCTGATAGTGCGCGACTTCGAGCGCCGCGTGCGATACCAGGTGGGCGCGGCCGATGGCAATGCCGCCCGAGACCGCCTGACCGTGGAGACTGAAGGTCATGGCTTACCCACCCCACGCCCCCCGCCCCACGGGCGGTGGTGACGCCCGTTCAGCCGGCAATAAGCCGGCTTCCATGTCAATGGCTGCGATTGGCTTGGGACGGCCCTGCGCCAGTCGCCAGTCACTCGTTCTCTCCGAACCTGTCGGCGATCAGCGCCAGCATGGCCTGCAACGCCTCGTCGGCGCGATCACCCTCGGTGTCGATGGTCACGGTCGAGCCCTTGCCGGCAGCGAGCATCATCACGCCCATGATGCTCTTGGCGTTGATGCGGCGCGTACCGCGCTCCATCCAGACTTCGCAGGGAAAGGAGCCGGCCAGCTGCGTGAGCTTGGCGGAGGCGCGGGCATGGAGCCCGAGCTTGTTGATGATTTCGGCGTCGACGCGCGGCATCGTAGGTGACCGCTCAGTGCCTGGACATGTTGAGGACGCCGTCGCGTCCGCCGGCGACCGAGCGCGTGACCAGGGTTTCCATGTCCTTGTCGCGGTAAGTCAGGGCCCGCAGCAGCATCGGCAGGTTCACGCCGGCAACGCCTTCGATGTGGCCCGGTTCGAGCAGCTTCATCGCCGTGTTGGAGGGCGTGGCGCCGTAGATGTCGGTAAGGATCAGCACACCGCCACCGCTATCGACCAGCTTCAGCATGTCGCGCGCCAGCGGCAGGGCATCGAGCGGATCGTCCTGCGCGGCCATGCCGAGCTGGACAATTTGCGGCGGCCGCTTGTTCAACACGTGGCAGGCGCACTGGATCAGGGCCTCGCCATAGGCGCTGTGCGTCAGGAGGAATATGCCGATCATGGATTGATTGTAACAGCCCGCTGCGACGGCGTTTCCGGACAAATCACGCGGCGGCGGGAGGCTCAGGGAACGACGGCCAGCTTCAGGTCGGGCAGGTCGATCTTGAGCCGCGCCTGCATCGCCGGGGTGGCACTCGCCGTGCCGTCAGCGCCGACTCTGAGCACGGCCTCGACGCCGAGCTTGGTAGCCATCGCCCGCCATTCGCCGCCGGCAATGAAGATCGGCTTGGACAGCGCGTCCGAACGCATGCCCGTGGCTTTGCTCGGTGCGATTAGAACGGTCACGGCTTGCGTGCCCTCGGCCGGATAGCCGGTGCGCGGATCGAGCAGGTGGCAATAGCGCCGGCCGCCGATCTCGAAGTAGCGATGGTAGTCACCCGAGGTGCCGATGGCCTCGCCGTCGCGCAATTCCAGCGTGGCCAGCGGCGCGCCGCCCACGGTTTGCGGGCGCGGGTGCTGGATGCCGATGCGCCACGCCGTGCCGGCGCCGTCGCGCGTGCCGAGGGCCATGACGTTGCCGCCGATGTTCACCAGCGCATTGGCGATGCCGTCGGCCTTGAGCAGGGCCATGGCACGGTCGAGCGCCACCCCTTTGAGATACCCGCCGAAGTCCAGGGCAACGGCCGTATTGCGGCTGCTGACGCGATTGCCTTCCAGCTTCAGGTCGGCGACCGAAGGCTTTTGCGCGATCAGCGCCTTGAGCGCAGGGCCGTCGGGCAGGCGCGGCAGGATGTCGTCGCTATGGAAGCCCCACAGCGCAATCAGACGGCCGACGCCGGGATCGAACAGGTGGTCGCCGGCGGCGGCGACGGCCTGCGCCTCGCGAATGTAGCCGGCGAATTCGGGTGACACCTCCTGCGAACGTCCGGCGGCAATGGCCTCGTTGAGCGCCGACAGCTCCGAGGGCTGCCAGGCGTGGTAGGTCCGGTGCAGGACATCGAAGTCACGCAAGGCCTTGTCGGCGGCGGCACGTGCCTGCGCCTCGGGCACGCCGGCGATGGCCAGCTCGACCCGGGTGCCGAAGACGTAGGATTCCTGGCGCCACGGCTCGGGGCGTCCGCAGGCCGCCAGCAGGCAGGCCACGACGACCAGGCTCAGGAGGCGGAACGCTCTCCGCATTCGCGTTCCAGAGCGTCGACCAGCATGGCGGCGACGTCGAAACGCATCTGCTGCGCGATTTCGACGAAGCAGGTGGGGCTGGTAACGTTGATCTCGGTGAGGCTGTCGCCGATCACGTCGAGGCCGACGATCAGCAGGCCGCGCGCCCAGAGAACCGGCGCCAGCGCCTCGGCGATTTCGCGGTCGCGCCCGAGCAGCGGACGCGCCACACCCTTGCCGCCGGCCGCAAGGTTGCCGCGCGACTCGCCGGGTTTCGGAATGCGTGCCAGGCAATAGGGTACCGGCTCGCCGGCGATCAGCAGGATGCGCTTGTCGCCGTGGCTTATCGCCGGCAGGTAGCGCTGCGCCATGATGCTGCGCGCACCGAACGCGGCCAGCGTCTCGACGATGACATTGCGGTTGGCATCCTCGCGCGTGACGCGGAAAATGCTGCTGCCGCCCATGCCGTCGAGCGGCTTCAAGATGACGTCGCCGAGTTCATCGATGAAGGCGTGGATGTCAGCCGGGTCGCGGGCGATCAGCGTGGTTGGCGCGAATTGCGGGAACTCGGCAATGGCGACTTTTTCGGAGTGGTCGCGGATCGCCCGCGGCTTGTTCCAGATGCGCGCGCCTTCGGCCTCGGCGCGCTCGAGCAGCCAGGTGGCGGCAACGTATTCGAAATCGAAGGGCGGATCCTGGCGCATCAATACCGCGTCGTAGGCGGTGAGCGGCTGCGTCGCCTCCTGCGTCACCGAGTACCAGACGGCGTCCGCGGCGCCGACCGCCAGTTGCCGCGCCTGCGCCTGGACACGCCCGTCGCGCCAAGTCAAGGCTTCGCGCCGGATGGCCCATACCTCGTGGCCGCGCCGCACGGCGGCGCGCATCATGGCCACGGACGAATCCTTGTAGGCCTTGAGGCTCTCCAGCGGATCGAGGATGAAGGCGATCTTCATGCAAGCTCTCCGAGCTTGCATGTGCGTTCGCCCCAGCTTGATGGGCACCCCCTCCCGTCCGCCCACGGCTTGCTTTGCACAGCAAGCCGGCTCCGGCGGCGCGCAGCGGTGCTGCGCGAATTCCCGCCTGCGCCCCCCGCCGGGCGGGGGAGGCGACTAAATGGGCTCGCCTGCTCGGCGAGCAAATCCGTTGCAGAAGTCACTACGCAACCTCCGTAGGCGCCGCGCGTTCGAGTTCGAGCGAGGCGGCGAGCATGGCCAGGCGCGCCACCACGCCGTAGGCATAGAAGCGGTTGGGCGGCGCATCCGGGCCGAGGTGGATGTCGGGCAGCGTACAGCCGGTTTCGAAGGCCAGCGGCTTGAAGGTCATGCCCGGAGCGTTGAGGTTCTCGTTGATCGCGCGCCCGGTATTGACACGGTAAAAACCGCCGACCACGTAGCGGTCGATCATGTACACCACCGGCTCTGCCGTGCCTTCGTCGACACGCTCGAAGGTCGGCACGCCTTCCTGGATGATGACCTCGGTGACCTGCATGCCTTCCTTGACCACGGCCATCTTGTTGCGCTGCTTGCGGTTGAGGTTTTTCACTTCGCTGGCATCCTTGACCGTCATGATGCCCATGCCATAGGTGCCGGCATCGGCCTTGACGATGACGAAAGGCTCGGACTCGATGCCGTATTCCTTGTACTTGGCGCGCATGCGGTAGAGCAGCGTGTCGATGTTGGCGGCCAGGCACTCCTCGCCGGAACGCTCGTGGAAATTGACCTTGCCGCAGGTCTCGAATTCGGAATTGATCAGCCAGGGATCGATGCCGATCTCCCTGGCGAAGGCAATCGCGACGTCCTGATAGGCCGCGAAGTGCTGCGACTTGCGCCGCACGTGCCAGCCGGCCCACAGCGGCGGAATCAGGAATTGCTCGTGGATGTTTTCCAGCAGGGCCGGCACGCCGCCCGACAGGTCGTTGTTGAGCAGGATGGCGCAGGGGTCGAAATCGGCCAGCCCCAGCCGGCGGCCTTCGGCGCCCAGGCGCTTGAGTGGTTCGAGAATCAGCTTCTGGCCGTCGGGAAGGTCGAGCGTGGTAGGTGCCGTGATTTCCGGCAGGAGGCTGCCGATGCGCACGTTGAGGCCGGTGTGACCGAGGATGTTGGCCAGACGCGCGACGTTCATCAGGTAGAACTGGTTGCGCGTGTGGTTCTCGGGAATCAGCAGCAGGTTCTTGGCCTCGGGGCAGATCTTCTCGATCGCCGACATCGCCGCCTGCACGCATAAAGGCAAGAAGGCCGGGTTGAGGTTGTTGAAGCCGCCGGGGAAGAGGTTGGTGTCGACGGGTGCCAGCTTGAAGCCGGCATTGCGCAGATCGACCGAGCTGTAGAAGGGCGGCGTGTGCTCCAGCCATTGCGTGCGCAGCCAGCGCTCGACGGTGGTGCCGTTGTCGAGGATGCGACGCTCAAGCTCGAGCAGGGGGCCGGTGAGGGCGGTGGTGAGGTGGGGGACCATGTCGTGAGCTTACACCAGGCCCTTGACCGCGAATTCGGAGAAACCCTCCGGCAGCAGTGCCTGCTCAAGACTGCGCTGGGAAAACAGGAAGCGGCCGTCGCAGACGAAGCCGAGTTCCGCCCAGTCGACCTCGTTAAGCATGTCGGTGAGTCGCGCCATCTGCGCCGGCTTGAGATCAGTGCGATGGGGAAACAGCGCCAGCACCGCGCCGTCGTAGTCATTGCAGGCGTGCATGAAGAAGGGCCGTGCGTTGCGCGTCTTGCCGTTGACATAGAGACGCGGCGCCTCCGAGATGTGATGGCGACGGCCCCACTTCCACCAGTTGGCCTCGTCGAAGCGCGTCACGCGGCGCGCCAGCAGGCGCTCCTTGTGCTGCTCCAGCCAGGGGATGGGGCCTTCGCGATCGAGGTAGATCATGCGCTTGGTCTCGCCGGTCTGCGCCGTCCCGGACCAGACGAATTCAGTATTGGCGAATTCCTGGTTCCTGAAGATCTCGTCGGCGCCGGAGACTGCGCCGACCTTGACCGCAAACACGCTGGCCAGCGGCAAGCTGTAGATGCCGCGGGTGAACATCAGTTGGCCGCCGGAGAGCGCCATGCGCCGGCCGTCGCTCAGGCGATGGCTGAAATCACCGCGCACGAAGCGCCAGATGGCGCAGTTGGGCTGGGCACCGGTGAAGATTTTCGCGTCGCCGAGGTCCTCGAAATCGGTGATCGTGCCCTGGTCGTAGAGCCAGGTGTTGAGCCGCCCCGCGCCCGTGGCCTTGAGGAAATCGCGCGGCGTAATGAAAATCAGCTCGCCCAGTGGTGCAAGCTGGCGCACGCATTTCTCGATGAAATGCAGGTAGAGGTTGGCGTGACCGTCGAGCAGGCTGGAAGCGAGCTGCACGGCGGTTCCGGGGAGGATGTCACGCGCCTTGACGTAGGGCGGATTGCCGATGATGCTGACGAACTTTTCGCTCTCGGGATAGGCGAAGAAATCGATGTTGAGCGCCCCCGGCGGGCAATGCGCGGCATCGAGTTCGAGCGCCACGCAGCCGGGAATGCGGCTGGAAAAGGCGCCGTCGCCGCAGGCTGGATCAAGCGCGCGCCCGCCATTGCGTCGCAACGCCAGCATGCGCCCGACTATCTCGGGCGGGGTAAAGACCTGGCCGTAGCGGGCGACGTCGCGGGCGGCAGCCCCGGTCAGAAGGTTCCGATCACCCACATCGGCACGCGCAGGCCCGCGTCCTTCGAATCCTGGCGCACCCACTGGCCGTCGCCGCTGTGATCGAGCAGGTAGTAGGGCACGCCGTGGGGCGGTGTCACCTTCTGCATGTAGAGCTTGCCGGCCATGCGGAACTCCTCGACCTTGTCGTCGCCACGCTTGGAAATGGTGACCTGGGGTTCAAGGGCTTCGTTGAGCAGCCCGGGCGGGGGCGGGGGCGGCTCGGGAATGGGTTCCAGCTTGGACGGACGCGTCTGCGCTGCAACGTTCAGCGCAATCACGGCAAACAGCAGGGGGAGCAGACGGCGCATGGCGGATCCTTTGTGAATTGCCGCAAGTCTATCAAAGGTTAAGCAGCAGCTCGTGTTCTTCGGGCAGGGGCCCGAAACCGCGTGATTCATAATGGTCGAAGATCGCGGCGACCACCCGCTCGGGCTCGTCGATCACCTGCAACAGGTCAATGTCTTCCGGATTGATCATGCCTTCGGCGATCAGGCGGTCGCGGAACCATTGCAGCAATCCGGCCCAGAATTCGCTGCCGACCAGGATCAGCGGTATCCGCGGGGTCTTGCCGGTCTGGATCAGGGTCAGGGCTTCCAGCAGTTCGTCGAGAGTGCCGAAGCCGCCGGGCATCACCACGTAGGCGGCGGCAACCTTGACGAACATGTACTTGCGGGCGAAGAAGTGGCGGAAGCTCTGCGAGATATCCTGATAGTGATTGGATTTCTGCTCGTGGGGCAGTTGAATGTTGAGGCCGATCGAAAGGCTCTTGCCCTCGAACGCGCCCTTGTTGGCGGCTTCCATGACGCCGGGGCCTCCACCGGAGACAACGGAAAAACCGGCGTCCGACAACAGCCGCGCAATGGTTTCGGTTTGCTGGTAATACGGCGAATCCGGCGTCACGCGCGCGCTGCCGAAGATCGAAACAGCAGGACGCACGGTGGACAGGCGCTCGGTCGCCTCGACGAACTCTGCCATAATGCCGAAGACCCGCCAGGCTTCACGCGCACTGGTCGCAGGCGGCGTCGGCGCAGCCGTCTCGCCGCTCCGCGCACCCTTCGCCAAAGCTTTCGGCAACTTGCCCTTTTCATTCATTCCGCATCAACCTCCATGCCCACGCTGCTGCTCGTCGACGGTTCGTCATATCTCTACCGCGCCTTTCACGCGCTGCCGGATTTGCGCACCGCGGGCGGCCAGCCGACCGGGGCGATACGCGGCGTATTGTCGATGCTGCGCGTGCTTGAAGCCGACTATAAGGCAGATTTCCGGGCTGTGGTATTCGATGCCAAGGGCAAGACCTTCCGCGACGACTGGTACCCCGAATACAAGTCCCATCGCCCGCCGATGCCGGACGACCTGGTGGCGCAGATCGAACCCCTGCACGAGTGCATCCGCGCCGCCGGCTGGCCGCTGCTGATGGAATCCGGCGTCGAGGCCGATGACGTGATCGGCACCCTGGCGCGGCAGGCCGCCGCCGCGGGAATCGACTGTGTAATTTCGACCGGCGACAAGGACCTGGCGCAGTTGGTGAACCCGTATGTGACGCTGGTCAACACCATGAACGGCGAAAAGCTCGACATCGCCGGCGTGAAAGCCAAGTTCGGCGTGCCGCCGGAACGCATCGTCGATTACCTGGCGCTGATCGGCGACAGCGTGGATAACGTGCCCGGCGTGCCCAAGGTCGGGCCGAAGACGGCCGTGAAATGGCTGGATGCCTACGGCTCATTAGATGCCATCGTCGCCCAGGCCGACTCAATCGGCGGCGCGGTCGGCGAAAACCTGCGCCAGCATCTCGACTTCCTGCCGCTGGGCGTAAAGCTGGTCACCATCGCCTGTGAATTGCCGCTGCCACTGCAAGCGACCGAACTGGCGCCACTGGCCCCGGATACGGCGAAACTGGAAGAACTCTATGCCCGGCTGGAATTCAAGGGCTGGTTGCGCGAGCTCAAAGGCGAGGCCCCGGCAGCACGAAACAAAAGCGGCGCCCCCGCGACGACAGCCGCTCCCGAGCCCGGTCCGATGGTCGAGCCCGACCGCAGCGGCTACCAGTGCATCCTCGACCAAGCGGCACTGGATCAATGGCTGCTGCGCCTCGACGCAGCGCCGCTGGTTTCACTGGACACCGAGACCACCGACCTCGATCCGATGCAGGCGCGGCTGGTGGGCATCTCCTTCGCCATCGAGAACGGCCCGGCCGCCTATCTGCCGCTGGGTCACAGCTATGCCGGTGCGCCGACGCAATTGCCGCTGGAAGCAACGCTGGAGCAATTGCGTCCCTGGCTGGAATCGCCACGCCACGGCAAGCTCGGCCAGCACCTCAAGTACGACCGCCACGTTTTCGCCAACCACGGCGTGCAACTGGCCGGCATTGTCGAGGACACCCTGCTGCAGTCCTACGTGCTGGAGTCAGACAAGACCCATGATCTGGGTTCCCTTGCGGCACGGCACTGCGGCCTGGCAACCATCAGCTATGACGCGGTGACCGGCAAGGGCGTCAATCGCATTTCCTTCGCCCAGGTCGAGGTCGCCCGCGCCGCCGAGTACGCCGCCGAGGATGCCGACGTCACGCTGCGGGTGCATCAGGCGTTGCGCCCGCAACTCGCTGCTGCGCCGGAACTTGAAACGCTCTACCGCGACCTGGAGCTGCCGGTGGCCGAGGTGCTGTTCCGCATGGAACGCCGCGGCGTGCTGATCGATGCCGCTGTGCTGGCGCAGCAGAGCGACGAACTCGGGCGCAAGATCATGGCCATCGAGGCCGAGGCACAGCAACTGGCCGGCCAGCCCTTCAACCTCGCTTCGCCCAAGCAGCTGGCCGAGATCCTGTTCAACCAGCAGGGACTGCCGGTGGTAAAGAAGACGCCATCGGGCGCACCTTCGACCGACGAGGAAGTGCTGGAGAAGCTGGCCGAGGACTACCCGCTGCCGAAGAAGATCCTCGAACACCGCAGCTTCGCCAAGCTGAAGAACACCTACACCGACAAGCTGCCGAAGATGATCAACCCGGCCACCGGCCGCGTGCACACCAGCTTCGGCCAGGCCACGGCGGTCACCGGGCGGCTGGCCTCGACCGACCCCAACCTGCAGAACATCCCGATCCGCACCGCCGAGGGCCGCCGCATCCGCTCCGCCTTCATCGCGCCGGAAAATCGCCGTATCGTCAGCGCCGACTATTCGCAGATCGAGCTGCGCATCATGGCCCACCTGTCCGACGACCCGCGCCTGCTCGAAGCCTTCGCCGCCGGCGAGGACGTGCATCGCGCCACCGCGGGCGAAGTCTTCGGCCTGACGCCGATCGAGGTAACGAACGAACAGCGCCGCGCCGCCAAGGCCATCAACTTCGGCCTGATCTACGGCATGAGCGCCTTCGGCCTGGCCAAGCAGATCGGCGTCGACCGCACGGCGGCGCAGGCCTACATGGACCGCTACTTCGCGCGCTATCCCGGCGTGGCCCGCTACATGGAAGAAACCCGTGCCGTGGCACGCGAGAAGGGCTACGTCGAAACCG
>CAJBYR010000177.1 GCA_903959855.1 uncultured beta proteobacterium | reverse complement strand
TCGGCCTGCTTGCGCGCTGTGATGTCGGTATGCGTGCCGAGTATGCGCAGCGGTTTGGCGGCGGCGTCACGCTCGACCACCAGACCACGGGCAAGAATCCATTTCCAGCTGCCATCCTTGCAACTGACGCGGTGCTCATTGACGTATAACGGCGTCGTGCCGTCGAAATGCGCCTGCACATCAGCCATGGCGTGCACCAGGTCGTCGGGGTGGACGCGTTTGCTCCATTCGTCGAGGCCGCTGCCAATCTCGTCCTGCGTGAAGCCGAGTATCTCTTTCCAGCGCCTGCTAAAGAAAACCTTGCTCTGCGGTACGTTCCAGTCCCATAGCCCATCGCCGGATCCCTCGATGGCAAACCTCCAGCGGAATTCACTCTCCTGCAATGCCTCTTCGATCTGTTTTCGTTCGGAAATGTCGGTGTGTGCGACCACAACTCCGCCGCTGTTCGAGCGCAAAGGCGTAACGTTCATGCTGAACCAGCGCTGCTGGTCAGGCGAGTGGCACGGATATTCCATTGCGAAGCCAAGCACGCTGCCGTCGAGCACTGCCCGAATACCCTTGCCCGCCTTCGATGCATCGGCATTGTCCGAAGCACGACCCGTTCCGGTATCGCAAACGGCGAAATAGTTTGCGCCGACCTCGGCTTGAGGGGACGGTTTGCCTGCCTCGGCACTGTTTTCCAGTGCAAAACGCCGCCAGGGGTCATTGACTGCGACTATGACTCCGCTTCGGTCGAGTACCGCAATTTCGGCCGAGACCGAATCGAGGATGGCCCGACTGAAGGCTTCGCTGTCCTTCAACGATGATTTTCGCCTCCGGATTTCTTCGGTCAGGCTATTGGCGATCACCTTGGCTCTGATTCGGGTATTGATCAGCGACAGCATCAATCCGCAAAGCAGGCCGCTGAGGGCAAAACCACCAATCAGCGTTGCCCATGCACCGGCATAGCTGATCGTGACGGTACCCTTTATGGCGTCGAATACCAGTAGCCATTGATTGCCATGGAATTCAACTTTCCTTTGCTGGTAGAAGATCGAGTCCGCATCCTGAACACCGCCAGAACCGCTATCAAACAGCAGTTTGTCTGCCTTTACCTCCGGGCCATCATAGATGTGGAGATCCACTACCTTGCCCTCGTTGCTGGTCCAGTTGGCAAGAATGCCGCCCATCAGGTCTTGCATGCGATACGGGCTGTACGTCCATCCGATCAGCGCTGAACGCCTTCGCTCAACCGTATCCAGCGGGGCGCCATTGCGATAGACCGGGACGTACATCAGCGTCCCGGCCTGAACCTCCTTGCCGGTCTCCTGAACCAGTTCAACCTTTCCGGACAGCGCGGCCTTGCCGGTATCGCGCGCCCGCTCCATGGCGGCTCGCCGCACCGGTTCGGAAAACATGTCGAAGCCGAAGGCACGCAGGTTGCGTCCCTCGAATGGCTCAAGGTAGATGATCGAGGTATAGACAGCCCGCTCACCCGAAGGACGCACGGTGTACCCGGGAAAGCCCTCGGCGCGAATGCTTGCAACGTGGGCGGCAAGTTGGTCCGGCGGAACTAGTTTGGAAAACCCGATTCCCTGTACGCCTGGAACTCTCTCCTGTGCGCTGAGTTTCTCAACGTACGTCCGCCATTCTTTGCGATCGACCGAATATGACCCGGCCAAAAGACCAGCAGTGCCTTGAAGAATAAGCGCATAGGTGCTGAGGCGCTCCTGAATCCGTAAGGCAACCTGCGCACTGGTGAACTCGAACCGCCTTGCCGCATCGCGCTCGATGGCCTGCTTGACTTGAAGTCCGGCAAAAACACTTGCCAGCAGCCCGATCCCGAGCATCAACCATGCATGATTGGATTTAAGGGAAAATCCGTTGTGCAGCATATAGATTGGTACAGCTGATATGAAATTGGCAATTCGTCAGCAGACGACCTAAGCCCATGCAGGCTAAGCTTCAAACACCGGGGCTAGCTTTGACCCAGATCAAGCTTACGATGGTTAAGCAACAAGCGCCGACCTCTACCTTAAGGGTCACTTGACGCCTATCATCTGTCGCGTATGCAGGCGGCCAAACGGGAATCACCCAATGGAACGTGGCCAAGTCCAGCCTGCCCATCTGTAGCGTATTTGATTCGACTCAAGGTCGGGTTCACCCTGAATACCGGCCGTTCCAGCACAATGCATACAGCATCGACAATGATCGGTCCCGCTGCATAGCCGAAGTATAGGCGGAGGGACTCGGTTCCGCCGAACCAATGGCCGCCAAGGGGAGACCGAGCAAAAAAATCATCTTTAGTGGAGGCGTGGTCGCTAGGTCCGGAATTGGCCGTTGGCGGCTCCACTGCTTTCAGTGTTCAAGCCACCGCGCGCGACTTCGCAATCACACCTTCACGCTGCAGGATGGCGCTGACCTCCGGTCCGAGCCGGGCTTCGCGCACAGTTTGGAACAGGCGTTCGGCCTGCGGGTAGCGGCGCTGCATCAGCCCCAGCCATTGCTTGAGGCGGCCGGGGGATTGGGCGGGGAGGACTTTGCGTTCCACGCGGGTCCAGAAGTCGCCGAGCATGGTTTCGATTTCGCGCCAATTGTCATCGCTTGGTTCCGTTGCCGCCTGGCCGCGGATGCGCCGCGCCAGCAGCGGGTCGGCAACGGCGCCGCGGCCGAGCATGACATCGTCGCAGCCGCTGGCGGCACGGATGGCGTGCCAGTCGGCGACGGTCCACACCTCGCCGTTGGCGATCAGCGGCAGCTTCACCACCTCGCGGATGCGCGCCACCCATTCCCAGCGCCTGACCGGCTTGTAGCCGTCGGCCTTGGTGCGGGCATGGACCACGAGCTCATTGATGCCGCCGGACTCCAGCGCCAGGGCACAATCAAGCGCCTTGCTGGTGTCGTCGATGCCGAGGCGCATCTTCGCCGTCACCGGCATCGTGGCGGGCACCGCGGCACGTACGGCGGCGGCGATGCGGTGCAGCAGTTCGGGTTCGTCGAGCAGGGCGGCACCACCCCGATGGCGTACCACCAGCGGCGTCGGGCAGCCGAAGTTGAGGTCGATGCCGAAGGGATGGAGGCGGGCGAGGTGGGCGGCGTTGGCCGCCAGCATTGCCGGATCGTTGCCCAGCAACTGGACGCGTACGGGGGTGCCGGCCGCGGTCCGCGCACCGTTGGCGAGTTCGGGCGAAAGCCGTGTGTAGCAGCGATGCGGCAGCACGGCATCGGTGACGCGGACGAACTCGGTGACACACCAGTCGTAGCCCCCGGCGCCGGTCAGCACGCCACGCAGCACGTCGTCGGCGAGGCCTTCCATGGGAGCGAGGATGAGCTTCATCGCCGACATCTTTGCACTCCCCCCGCCGCCTCTCCGGGAGAGGGGGTGACCACGGTTCGCGAGCTGCGCCCGCTCCAGCTGGCTGGCTGCGCCGCCCTTGGGGCAGCCCGGCGGGCGGCGCTCATGCGTGATGCGGAATCGGCTGGATGGGAATCTGGCGGTTCTTCTTCACGCGCCCCATGACGTGCATCTCACAGGCCTTGCAGTCGAATTTCAGGGTCAGGCGTTCCTTGCCATTGACCAGCACCATGGGCTCGGCATTCACGCCCTTGACCCAGCCTTTCGCTTCCTTGGGGCAAAGGCTGTGGCTGTAGCGCAGGCAGTGCTT
>CAJBYR010000176.1 GCA_903959855.1 uncultured beta proteobacterium | reverse complement strand
GCGCGCGGTGACGCCAGAAACGCCACCGTGGCGGCGATCTCTCCGGGCTGACCGAGCCGGCCGAGCGGGATCTTGCCCAGCAAAGCGTCACGCTGCGCATCCGGCAGGGCGCGGGTCATGTCGGTATCGATGAAGCCCGGGGCCACGCAATTCACGGTAATGTTGCGGCTGCCAAGTTCCTGCGCCAGGGCCCGGCTCATGCCGGCGACGCCGGCCTTGGCCGCCGCATAGTTGGCTTGACCGGGATTGCCGGCCTCGCCGACCACCGAGGTGATGTTGATGATGCGGCCGAAGCGAGCCTTCATCATGCCGCGCATGACCAGCTTGGAGAGGCGGAACACCGCCTTGAGGTTGGTCTCGATGACCAGATCCCACTCGTCATCCTTCATGCGCATGGCGAGGTTGTCACGGGTGATGCCCGCGTTATTGACCAGCACCGAAACCGGACCGAACTTCTTTTCGATCTCGGCGATCAGTGCCTCGCAGGCCGCCGCCTCGGTGACATTGGCTGCCGCACCCCAACCGGTAACACCGGCAGCGTCGAAGGCTTTCTGGATCTCGCCGGCACCGGCTTCCGTGGTCGCCGTGCCGACGACGGTGGCACCCTGCGCAGCGAGTTCCAGCGCCATGGCGCGACCGAGGCCGCGCGACGCACCGGTGACGAGGGCTACCTGCCCTTTCAGATCTGCCATCTCAAGCTCCTCGCACAGCGGCCAGTGCCGCTTCGACACCGGCCAGATCATTCATCGGCCCGCCGTTGAGGCCATCGACGCAACGCTTTACCAGACCGGCCAGCACCTTGCCCGGACCACATTCGAAGACATGGGTGACACCCGCGGCATTCATCGCCTGCATGGTTTCGACCCAGCGCACGGGGGAAGCGGCCTGGCGCACCAGGGCATCGCGGATCGCCGCCGCATCGGTCAGCTGCGCGACATCGACGTTATTCACCACAGGAATCTGCGGCACCATGAACTGCAGCGTGGCCAGTGGCGCCCTGAGTGCCTCGGCCGCCGGCTGCATCAGCGCGCAATGGAAGGGGGCGGATACAGGAAGCATCAGCGCACGTTTCGCGCCGCGCGTCTTGACCGCTTCGGCCGCGCGCTCGACCGCCGCCTTGTTGCCGGCAATCACGGTCTGTTTGGGTTCGTTGAAATTGACGGCCTGCACCACCTGGCCTTGTGCCGCCTCGGCGCAGGCGGCGATCACGCCTTCGGCGTCAAGGCCCATGACAGCAGCCATGGCACCCTCACCGGCCGGCACCGCCGCTTGCATGGCCTTGGCACGCAGTTCGACCAGCGGCACGGCATCCTTGAGTTGCAGCACGCCGGCCGCGACCAGCGCCGAGTATTCGCCCAGGCTGTGCCCGGCAACCATGGCCGGCACGGGGCCGCCCTTGTCCAGCCAGAAGCGGTAAACGGCGATGCCGGCCGTCAGCATCAGCGGCTGGGTATTGACCGTCTGGCTCAAGGCTTCGGCCGGACCGTCGGCGACCAATTGCCAGAGGTCCCGCCCCAGCGCGGCTGAGGCTTCGTCGAAAGTGGCGCGAATCACCGGCGCATCACCATAGGCAGCCATCATGCCCACTGACTGCGAACCTTGACCTGGAAACACAAGTGCGAATTTCATGGTTTTGAGATATTGAGCTAGCGAAGTTTCGACTTGATGAAAACGGATCAGTACTTGAGCAGAGCCGCGCCCCAGGTAAAGCCCCCACCGACGCCTTCGAGCAGAAGGTGCTGGCCGCGCTTGATGCGGCCGTCGCGCACCGCCTCGTCGAACGCCAGGGGGATCGAGGCGGCCGAGGTGTTGCCGTGTTCTGCCACAGTGACGATGCAGTTCTCCGGGGCCAGGTGAAGCTTCTTCGCTGTCGATTGCAGGATGCGCACATTGGCCTGGTGGGGAATCAGCCAATCGACCTGCGCCGTCGTCATGCCGGCGGCGTCGAGTACTTCGTGGGCGACTTCCGCCAGCACACGGACTGCGAACTTGAACACGGCCTGGCCGTCCATGCGCAGGAAGGGATCACCGGTCACCGCGCCTCCACACACCTGTCCCGGAACGGAAAGTATGCCGTGGTGACTGCCGTCGGCGTGGAAGGCAGTGGCGAGAATACCCGGCTCATTCGTGGCTTCCAGCACCGCAGCGCCGGCGCCGTCACCGAACAGCACGCAGGTACCGCGGTCGGTCCAGTCGAGGATGCGTGAGAAGACCTCGGCGCCAACCACCAGGGCACGCTTGTGCGAACCGGAGCGGATGAACTTTTCGGCGATGGTCATCGCGTAAACGAATCCGCTGCACACCGCCTGCACATCGAAGGCTGCGGCGCCATTGTTGTTGCCCAACTTGTGCTGCAACAGCGCCGCGGTGCTGGGGAATATGTAGTCCGGCGTCGAGGTGGCAACGATGATCAGGTCAAGATCATTGGCCTCGCAGCCGGCCGCCTTCAGGGCTCGACGGGAGGCCTCAAGCGCCAGATCACTGCTGTCAACGCCGGCCGGAGCCAGGTGGCGGGTGCGGATGCCGGTGCGCTCGATGATCCAGTCGTCGGAGGAATCAAGCTTGTAGCGTTCGATGAGTTCAGTGTTGCCGATCGGCTCGCCGGGCAGGTAGCTGCCGGTGCCGCTGACTCGGGTATGGATCATCGCGCGGTGTTCCTCAATCGCAAAGAGTCGGCGCTGGCGCTACGGCGGCCATGCGTGCAGCAATGGTTTCGGGCAGGCGCTGGCGAGCTTCCTCGGCCGCCTTTTCCAGCGCGTGCCAGAAGGCGAACTGGTCGGCCGAGCCGTGGCTCTTGACCACGATGCCCTTGAGGCCCAGCAGGCTGGCACCGTTGTAGCGGCGCGGATCAAAGCGCTGGCGGAAGGCCTTGAGCACGGGCATCGCAGCCAGCGCCGCAAGTTTGGTAAAAAGGTTGCGACTGAATTCCTGCTTCAGGGCGCCGCCGATCATGTGCGCCAGGCCTTCGGAGGCCTTCAGCGTGATATTGCCGACGAATCCATCGCAGACCACGACATCGGCCGTGCCCTTGAAGATGTCGTTGCCCTCGACGTTGCCGACGAAGTTGAGGTCGGTGGCACGCAGCAGTTCGGCGGCGCGCTTGACCACCTCGTTGCCTTTGATGTCTTCCTCGCCGATGTTGAGCAGGCCGACGGTCGGACGCTCCTTGTGCTCCAGCGCCGAAACCAGGGCCGACCCCATGATGCCGAATTGCAGCAAATGCTCCGGGCTGCAATCGACATTGGCGCCGAGATCCAGCACATAGGTGCTGCCGCGCTGCGAGGGCAGGATGGAGCAGATTGCCGGACGATCGATACCGGGCAGGGTCTTCAGCACAAAACGGGAGATCGCCATCAGGGCGCCGGTATTTCCGGCCGAAACCGCAGCGCCGGCCTTGCCCTCCTTGACCAGGTCGATGGCGACCCGCATCGAGGAATCCTTCTTGCCGCGCATGGCGCTGGCCACGGCTTCGTCCATGCCGACGACTTCCGAGGCGTGATGCACGGAAAGGCGATCGGTGAGGCCCTGGGCCTGAAGGCCGGCAAGCTGGGGCCGCAGAACGTCTTCGCGGCCCACCAGGATGGCGGTGCAATCGGCGTCGTGGCGCAGGAAATCGAGCACGGCAGGCAGCGTGACCGAAGGACCGTGGTCACCGCCCATGCAATCCACCGCGAGGGTGATCGCCATTTGGGAGTCTGTTCCGGAGCTCTATGTAAAAACGGCCGGACGCGGGTTACGCATCCGGCCGGTTTCGACGAACTGGATTACTCGCCCTTGGCCTTGACCACCTTCTTGCCGCGATAGACGCCGGACGGAGAAATGTGGTGACGCAGGTGAACTTCGCCCGTGGTCGGTT
This sequence comes from uncultured beta proteobacterium, assembly GCA_903959855.1. GTDB lineage: Bacteria > Pseudomonadota > Gammaproteobacteria > Burkholderiales > Rhodocyclaceae > Sulfuritalea. The sequence continues at coordinate 74,326 of CAJBYR010000176.1, read as the reverse complement.
CGACGGCCAGCGGAGGCGCAGTCAGAAAATCGTGAGCACGATGCATGCCGCGCTTGGAGGGGGACTTCTTGTTCTGTTGTACTGCCATTTCGCTACTCCTTGTCAAACCTTCTTCAAAGCGGCCAGCGCCGCAAACGGCGATGATCCATTCCCTGCTGCATTTGCCGATGGCGCCTCGCAGTGTTCGTGACGAGGGGCGATGGGCAAGGCCAGCAACACTTCTTCTTCCACCAGGGACAGCACCGCCAATTCTCTTTCCGCATCTATGGCGTCGGCACTGTCATCAGCCAGATCTTCGTCCGGCCACTCCTCCCCCGGCCCTACCAACTGCAAACGGCTCTTGATTCTCACTTCGTGCCTTACGCCGCCCAGACATCGCTGGCAGCGCAATTCCGGCGTACCTTCAATATCCAGCAACAGCCACGACTTGCCTTGTGCGTCACGCCGGCCATCCACCCGCAATTTCAGGCTGCCATCCGTCGAGACCAGCAGGTCCGCCAGGCGCGGCATGGCATCGAAACCGATGCTACGCTGCAGGGTGGCCCCGCTGCGCGCGAACTCCAGCGAGTCGATGACCGTTCCAGCAAGGGAATCAGACACAGGTCGAGGCTCGCGCGACATAAACGGTAGATGTTATCATGCCGACCCCTTACTGTTCAAGCCCGCATCATGGCTCGCCGCCTCGTTCTCGCCTCGACTTCACCCTATCGCCGCGAGTTGCTTGAACGCCTGCGAATCCCCTTTGAAACCGTGGCGCCTCTGGCCGATGAATCTGCCCTGCCGGGCGAGGCCCCGGAGGCTACCGCCTTGCGCCTGGCCGAAGCAAAGGCCCGCGCCGTCGCCGATGCCTACCCCGACGCCCTGATCATCGGCTCGGACCAGGTGGCCGCCCAGGGCACGCAGCGCTTCGGCAAGCCCGGAACCCGCGCCAATGCCATCGTCCAACTGCGCGCCATGCGTGGCAAGGAGGTGGTATTCCACACCGGCCTTTGCCTGCTTGATGCCGCAAGCGGCGCCGCGCAAACCCGCTGCATCGACATTCACGTCGGCTTTCGCGACCTGAGCGATGCCGAGATCGAAGCCTATCTCGACAAGGAAGACGCACTCAACTGCGCCGGCAGCGCCAAATCCGAGGGCCTGGGCATTACCCTGCTCGCCTATCTTCGCGGCGACGACCCGAATGCCCTGATCGGCCTGCCGCTGATCGCGCTTTGCGACATGCTGCGCAAGGCCGGCGTAGCCTTGCCCTGACCCAACGCTCGTGGCTTCTGTAAGCGCCTGCACATCATGAAACGTTTGCACCCCTGTCTTGCCATGAGCGGGCAAACTCGGTCCGCCCCCCTTTGCCCCCCTCGCGGGGGGTTCCTGAACGGCTCGCTGCGCTCGATATCACCAGCGACCCTTCTTGTTGTTTTACGCTAAGGTGGCCGGTACACTCTGGCTGCTGCCGGTAGCGCTGGGCGATGCAGCCTGGGAAACCTATCTGCCTCCTGAAACTCGCGAAGCCGCCTGCCGCCTGAGCCATTTCGTGGTCGAAAACGCAAAGACAGCGCGCGCCGAACTCAAGCGCCTGGATCACCCCACACCCTTGCGGGAACTGCAGATCGAGCAGTTGCCGGAAAAGCTGACTGCCGCCGACATCGAGCGCTTGCTGGCCCCCCTGCTTGCCGGCCATGACCTGGGCCTGATGTCCGAGGCGGGTTGTCCGGCAGTCGCCGACCCGGGCGCGCTGCTGGTGCGACGCGCCCACGAAATCGGCATTCCGGTCCGCCCGCTGGTGGGCCCCTCTTCGCTGCTGCTGGCCTTGATGGCCTCCGGGCTGGATGGACAGCGCTTCGCCTTCCACGGCTACCTGCCGGCAAGGGAGCCGGATCGCAGCAAGCGCATTGCCGAACTCGAAGCCGAATCGGCGCGCCAGGCACAGACGCAACTTTTCATCGAGACGCCCTACCGCAATCAGGCGCTGCTTGCGGCCCTGTTGCAAACCTGCAAACCGGGAACGCGGCTGTGCCTTGCGACCGACCTCAGCCTTGAAAGCGAAAGCATCGCCACCCATCGCATCGCCGACTGGAAAAAACTTGCAACACCGGCGCTGGAGAAGCGCCCGACGGTTTACCTGCTGCTCGCCGCCTAAACCACGAACACCCGCGCCGGCCCGGCATCGAGCCGGCCGATCACGGCAGCGGCATCAAAGCCCTCGCTGCGAAATATCTCCAGCACCTGATCTGCCACAGACGCATCACAGGCCACCAGCAAGCCGCCACTGGTCTGCGGATCGGTCAGCAGCGCACGCTGCATCTCGCCTATTCCGGCGGCGAGATTCACGTCAGCGCCGTAGCCCATCCAGTTGCGCGCCGAGGCGCCGGTGATGTAACCGGCAGTGGCCAGTCGCGCCACGTCGGCCAGCAGCGGGATGCCGCCCATCTCCAGATGTGCCGATAGTTGCGAACCACGGCAGATCTCCAGCAGGTGCCCGAGCAGGCCGAAGCCGGTGACGTCGGTCAGCGCATGCACGGCATCGAGGTAGGCCAGTTTGCGGCCGGGCGTATTCAGCTTGGTGGTGCTGGCGATCATGGAGGCATAACCGGCGGCATCGAGCGCGCCCTTTTTCAGCGCCGCCGAGAGCACGCCGACGCCCAGCGGCTTGCCGAGGATCAGGACGTCGCCGGCCCTGGCGCCGGCATTGGTCTTGACCCGGTCGGGATGCACCAGGCCAAGTGCAACGAGGCCATAGATCGGCTCGACCGAATCGATGGTATGACCCCCGGCGATAGGGATGCCCGCCGCCGCGCAAACGCTTTCGCCGCCTTCGAGGATGCGACCGATGATTTCGACCGGCAACTTGTCGATGGGCATGCCGACCAGCGCCAGCGCCATGATGGGCGTGCCGCCCATGGCATACACATCGCTGATCGCGTTGGTCGCGGCGATGCGGCCGAAGTCGTAGGGATCATCGACGATGGGCATGAAGAAGTCGGTGGTCGCAATCAGCGCCTGCTCGTCGTTGAGCCGATACACGGCGGCATCGTCGCTGGTTTCGATACCCACCATGAGTTCTTTTGGCACCGGCAGGCCGCGCGCACCACGCAGGATCTCGGACAGGACTCCGGGGGCAATCTTGCAGCCGCAGCCACCGCCGTGGCTAAAGGAAGTGAGGCGGACCGGGGCGGCGGACGGTATCGGAGAGTTCATCGTTTCAGCTTTCATCGGGTATCGGTCGACCGTGCAGGCCACCGCTGCGGGCAGCAAGCATAACCTGTGATGGCAACGGTCGGAATCAAACGCGTTGCAGAAGATAAAAAGCCATGAAGCCGACGCCGATGGTCAGAACCGCATTGCGCCACAGCGCTGCCACACCGATCGCGATGACTCCTGCCCAAAGGCGGGAATTTCCGCTCCCAAGCGCAATCGCGCCATCTACCACGACAAGATCCGGCACCGTCAAGGCCGTCAGCGCCGCAACCGGAACAAACGGCAGCAGGCGCACAAACCAGTTGGGCGGTTGGTAATGCCCCTCGGCGGCGATGAAGGAATAGCGGATCAGGAAGGTGACCACCCCGCAGACGCCCATCAGTACCCAGATGCTCACGTGCGCCTTTCCGTCAGCGCGGCGCCGACCAGCAACCCGGCCAGCGCGGCTACAAACAGGCCAAGCTTGTACGGCAGCGCCGCCAGCAACACCGCTGCCACCCCCGCAGCCAGCGCGGCAGCCAACAGGGCGCGACTGCGGATCATGGGCACCACGATGGCGATGAATGTCAGCGGCAAGGCGAAATCCAGGCCCAGGCCGGCGGGCAGTTGTGCGCCGACAACGACACCGACCAGGGTAGAGACCTGCCAGCCGGCCCACAATCCGAAACCGGAACCGAAGAGGATCCAGTGCGCCATTGCCACCACCGGCTTGCCCGGCGCCGGCAGCAGATGCGGAATCGCCGCCGCATAGGCCTCGTCGGTCAGCAGGTAGGCCAGCAACAGCTTCCAGCGTCGCGGCAGGCGTGCCAGCAAGGGCGCCACCGAGGCGCTGTAAAGCGCGTGGCGCAGGTTGATCAGGCCGACGGCGCCGACGCTGAGCAGCATCGGCGCGCCAGCGCCAACCAGCTGCGCAAGCAGGAACTGGGCAGAGCCCGCAAAAACGATGCTCGACATCAGCATGGCGGCCAGCGCCGGAATACCGCTTTGCAGGGCGATCACGCCGTAGATCACGCCGAAGGGCGCAACGCCCAGCAGCAGCGGCAGGACCGAGCGCAGGCCGAGGAGGAAGGCGTGGCGGGGACTCATTTGCGTGACGGCATGTTCACCAGGACGATGCCGCCGACCACCATCGCCGCGGCAGCCAAAAAATGCAGGCTGGGCTGATCGCGCATCAGGATCATGCCGAAGCCGACACCGAACAGCGGGGTGAGGAAGGAAAACACCAGCAGGCGGCCCGCCAGAAAGCGGGTCAGCAGCCAGAACCAGGCCAGATAGCTGGCGAAGGCCACGATCACGATCTGATAGGCCATGGCCCAGAGAGTCGGCGCTGACAGCCCGGCGATTCCGCGCTCGCCCATCAGCCAGGACAGCGGAAACATCACGGCGGCGGAAACCACGAGCTGGTAGAGCAGCACCTTGGTTGCGGTCACCCTGGCCAGCGAGGTGGCACGGATTAGCACGGTGGTTGCCGCCCAGAATAGCGCCGCCAGAACGCCGAAGAAGTCGCCCAGGGCGTTGCCGCCCGAGGCCTTGTCGATGAAGGCCAGCACCAGGCCGCCGAAGGCAAGCATGACCCCGCCCCACTGGCGCCAGCCCATGCGCTCGCCGGGGACGAAGAAGTGCAACCCGAGCACCGTGAAGCAGGGCGCGGTGTACAGGAAGACCACCATGCGCGAGACCGTGGTCAGGTCAACACCGACGAAGATGAAAACAAACTCGAGGCCGAACAGCAGGCCGGCGAGAAGACCCGGCCATAGCGAGGCATCATGGCCGAACAGCGCCACGCCGCGCCACTGCGCCCAGGCGAACACCAGCACGGCACCGAGGCCGGAACGCAGTGCTGCCTGCATGATGGGGCTGATCTCGGCGGCAGCGAACTTCATCGCCACCTGCTGGAAGCCCCAGATGGCGCATAGCAGCACCATCAGGCCGAAGGCGGCGGGGCCGGGCGCGATGCGCTGGTTCATGCCGCTACGAAATCCAGTTGCGGCATGCCATGGCGCCGCCGCGCATCGCTGCAGGCCTCGTCACCGCGACCGACCGCGGCCAGCGGCGCAAAATCGCGACAAACCACCGGACGAAACTCGTAGATCGCACACGACACCGACTGCCCGATGATGCCGCGCAAGGCCACGCAGCGCGACGGTGAACCGGCCGTACCGCGCATGCAGACCAGGTCACGCCCGACCGGCTCGACCAGCGCCTCGGGCACCCGACTACCGGGCGCGGCATCGACTTCATCGCCGGGAAAGGACACGCGAAAGCTGGCGCAGCAAGCGCCGCAGGACTGGCATGGGCTCACAGCACCAGCCGGCCGATCCAGAAAGCCAGGGCAGCGATCAGGCCGCTCGCAGGAATCGTCAGAATCCAGGCCCAGACGATCCCTCCGGCGACGTTCCAGCGAACATTGCTGGGCCCGCGAGAGGTACCGACACCCACAATGGCGCCGGTAATGGTGTGCGTGGTGGATACCGGTATTCCAAGGAAGGTCGCCATGAACAGGGTGATTGCGCCACCGGTCTCGGCGCAGAAACCACCCACCGGACGCAGCTTGGTAATCCGCTGACCCATGGTTTTGACGATGCGCCAGCCGCCGAACATGGTGCCAAGGCCCATCGCCGCGTAGCACGAAAAAATGACCCAATTCGGAACCGATTCCCCGGTCTTGGAAATACCGGCGGCAATCAGCAGCATCCAGATAATCCCGATGGTCTTTTGGGCGTCATTGCCGCCGTGCCCCAGGCTGTAAAAAGCGGCCGAAACCAGCTGCAGCCGACGAAAGGACTTGTCCACACGGCGCGGCGTGGTCCGGTTGGCCATCCACGCCACAGCCACCATCAACAAGCCGCCGAGCAGAAAACCGAGCAGGGGCGCAACGAGGATGAAGGCAATGACCTTGCCTATCCCGGACCAGACCAGCGAGCCTGTACCTGCCTTGGCGATCGCCGCACCGGCAAGGCCGCCGATCAGTGCATGCGACGAGCTCGATGGAATGCCGTAGTACCAGGTGATGATGTTCCAGGCGATGGCCCCGATCAGGGCCCCGAACACGACATAGTGATCGACGATTGCCGGGTCGATGGTGCCCTTGCCGATGGTTGCCGCGACCTTGAGCTGGAACACCATGACGGCGGCCACGTTGAAGAACGCCGCCCAGGCGACCGCATGGTGGGGTTTCAGAACCCCCGTCGAAACCACTGTGGCGATGGAGTTGGCCGCATCGTGGAAGCCATTCATGAAATCGAAGGCCAGCGCCAACACCACCAGAACCACGATCACCGTCAGGCTTATTTCAACCGCTTGCATGGCGAGCGATCAGGAGTTCTCGAGGATGATGCCCTCGACGATGTTGGCGACGTCCTTGCAGCGATCGGTCACCGATTCCAGCAACTCGTAGATGCCTTTCATCTTGATGAGCTGGCGCACGTCCGCCTCTTCGCGGAACAGCTTGGTGATGCCGGTACGCATGGCGCGGTCGGCATCGGATTCAAGCTGGTCGATTTCACGGCACAGCTTGAGCATCGCCGGCGCGTTGTCCATCTTGTTCAACAGTATCACCGTCGAGCGGACACGTTCGCAACATGAAGCGACAATATCTGAAAGCTGATGCGCTTCCGGCGTCAGCTGGCGAATGTCATACAGGTACATGGCTTCGGCGAAATCCTGGGTCAGATCGAGGATGTCGTCCATGCGCATGATCAGCTGGTGGATTTCATCGCGATCCAGCGGCGTGTTGAACGAGGTGTGCAGCAGTGCAATCACCTCGTGCGTGATCTTGTCGGCGGAAGTCTCGATCTCGTCAATGGCCTGGACATGCTGGGCCAGAAAATTCGGGCCCTGACTCAGGTCACCGACCAGGGCCGCTAACTGGCGCCCCCCCTTTACGATCAAATCAGCATGGGCATTGAAGAGATCGAAGAACTTGACTTCTTTCGGCATCAACTTTGAAAACATGGGGCACCGCCGCAGGCAAAAAACGTTTGGATTCTAGCAGCTTATGCATACCCGCCGAGCCCTGAACCAGCTGCTAAAATCCTTGTCCGTTATCTGATTCACCCCTCGGCTTGAACATCTCAATGAAACGCACACGCCACCCGCGCCGCGCCCGCCAGACGCCGGATTCCGACCTGCTGGTGCGTCTGGCGACCGGCCTCAGCCAGTCTTCGAACCGGATCGAGGACGCCTGGTGGGGAGGTCGCCTGGCGACCCACATTGACCGCCTGCTGGGCGAAAAGAACGAAGAAGCGGTGATCGCGGTGCTGGACCAACTGTACGGCACCGGCTCGCGGGCGTATGACGAACTGGCCGACATGGTTGAAAGCTGTGCCGAATCGCGCCGCGCCGAGAGCCCGGCCGGACTTGACGTGGTCATGTTTGCCGCCCCGGTGCTGGCCTGGTCGCGCTTCCAGATTCCTTCCGGGCCGATACCGGATGTGCAACTCGAAACCTTGCGGGTCCAGTTGCAGGCCCACGTGCTTGCTGCCGACGCCCGCCTGGCACTGGCCGACGTGCTGTTCAGTCCCGATCAGTTGCCGCAAAACTATGTCGACACCTCGCAGCTCACCGAGAAACTGGCCAAGGCGGCGGTGCACGGACGCAACCTGAAGATCTCGCCGGATCAGTTGGGTGAAACCATGAGTTTCCTCTCCGATACCCGCTATGTGATCGGCGCCGTGGCCGCGGCGCGCGACAAGCCCATGTTCCGCTGGCAGGAAGCCGATGGCGATGGCACGGAAGCCTTTCGCCAGTGGGCCAAGCAGGGTGGCGACGCCCTGCGCCCGCTGCTCCCCGCCTGCGCCCTCGAGTTTATGCCGGTGCTGGCCTTCCACGCCGCCGTGCGCGATGCCGACCGGGCTTCGCGCCCCTGGTCGCTGCGCTCTGCCGTTGCCTTTCTGCAGACGGTGCTGAACCAGCCGGCGGCCGAATTGCGCGCCGTCGTGGCGCCTTTCCACGATCGCCAGCTCGAGGAATACCGCGTCGGCTTTACCCTGCGAAACTCCAGCGAGGTGGTCCACGGCGTAGTCTGGCCGCTGCTCGACCACGAAGACGAAAATCAGGACACCCCCGGCCAGATCGAAGCCACCCTGCGCGAAGCCGGCGTGCCCAACGTGCTGCTGCTCGACCAGCGCTTCCCGCTGGAATTCTGCGACGACTGCGGCGCCCCGCTCTACCCCAATCCCGAAGGCGAGCCGGTGCATGCCGAACTGCCCGAGGAACAGACCGAGGCGACGCCGCGTCACCTGCACTGAAGCTTGTGTGAAGCGGTCTCCCCCGGGACGGCGCCCGAGCTGCGGCGATCAGGCGAATTGGTAAGGCCGGGCGTCGATTCCGGGATCGCGCCCGGCGATGCGATCTGCCAGCAGGCGCGCCGAACCGCAGGCCAGGGTCCAGCCCAGCGTACCGTGGCCGGTGTTGAGCCACAAGCCGTCGAAACCACGCGCCGCCAGCGTATCGATGAGCGGCACATTTCCCGGAGTCGACGGCCGCAGCCCGGCCCAGTAGTCGACGCCATCCACCGCCGCCAGTGACGGAAAAATCTCGACGATGCGGCGGCGCAAGGCCGCGCAGCGTGCCGGATTCAGCGCAGTGTCGTAGCCATCAAACTCGGCCGTTCCGGCCACCCGCAGCCGGTTCCCCAGCCGCGAGATCACCAGCTTGCAGCCGTCGTCGGTCAGGCTTACCGACGGCGCAATCACACCGTCGGGCAGGGACAAGGTCGCCGAATAGCCCTTCGCCGGATATACCGGCAAGTCGAGCCCCAGAGGTTTCAGCAGCAGCGGCGAAAAACTGCCGAGTGCAACGACGACCGCATCGGCCGCCAGGGTCTCGCCCGACGCCAGCCGGACGCCAGCGATGCGGCGGCCGTCCTGCACCAGCGAGGCGACGCTTGCCCCCAGGCGAAACTCCACGCCGCGCCCCGAAGCGTGCCGCGCCAGCAGTTCGGTAAAGCGCCGCGCATCGCCGGATTCGTCGCCTGCCGTGTAAGTGCCGCCGACAACCGGCGCCCGCGAATCCGCCAGCGCCGGTTCGATCGCCAGGCATTCCTCCGCCGTCTTCGGCACCCGCTCGCAACCGAACTCGCGCATCAGCGCGGCCTGTGGCAGAGCGTGCTCGAACTCGCGCGGATCGGTGTAGAAGTGCAGGATGCCGCGTTCGAGGTGGTCGTATTCCAGCGCCAGGCTGCGCCGCAGGGCCTGCAACTCGCTGCGGCTGGCAAGGCCGAGGCTGACGATGGCGCGGACGTTGTCACGAGCCCGCGCCGCCGTGCATTGGCGCAAAAAGCGCAGGCCCCAGGCCCATTGCGCCGGATCGGCACGCAAGCGCCAGAGCAGGGGGGCATCCTCGCGCCCCAGCCATTTCAGCGCCCGCAGCGGCGCACCGGGGCTGGCCCAAGGCTCGGCATGGCTCACCGAAATCTGGCCGCCGTTGGCAAAACTGGTTTCCTGAGCGGGTGCCGGCTGACGATCAACGACCGTCACGGCATGTCCATCCGCCGCCAGGTACCACGCGCTGGTGACTCCGATTACGCCGGCGCCAAGTACGATTACACGCATCGACGAAAGCAGAAGCTTTTTGCGGCGGGCTTGATCTGAAGCGACATATGCCCAATTATAGTCAGCCCCACCGGAGGCCCCATGAGCGACAAAGTCAAGAAAACCGAAGCCGAATGGCGTGCCCAGCTCACTCCCATGCAGTACCACGTCGCCCGCGAAAAAGGCACCGAACGCGCCTTTACCGGGCAGTACTGGGACAGCAAGGACGATGGCACCTACCGCTGCATCGGCTGCGGCGAGCCGCTGTTCGAATCGGCCGCCAAGTTCGATTCCGGCTGCGGCTGGCCCAGCTTCACGGCGCCCCTGGCCGCCGCTGCGGTCGCCGAGAACGAAGATACCAGCCACTCCATGCGCCGCACCGAGGTCGTCTGCAGCCGCTGCGACGCCCATCTCGGCCACGTCTTTCCCGATGGCCCCGCGCCCACCGGCCTGCGTTACTGCATAAACTCAGCTTCGCTGAGCTTATCCAAAGACAAGTGAGCCATCCCCGCAGCCCCCTTCCCGCGGAAGGGGATGACCGAACGGTTCGCTTCGCTCAATATTTCCTCGCCCACCGCTCTCTATAATCCGCCCCATGAAATTCCTTTTCGACCTCTTCCCGATCATCCTTTTTTTCATCGCCTTCAAGGTCTTCGACATCTACGTCGCGACCGGCGTGGTGATCGCCGCGACCGTGGCGCAGATCGCCTGGGTCTGGCACCGCCATCGCAAGGTGGACACCATGCTCTGGGTCAGCCTCGGCCTGGTCGTGGTTTTCGGCGGCGCCACGCTGCTGCTGCGCGATGAAACCTTCATCAAGTGGAAGCCGACCGTGCTCTACTGGTTGTTCGCCGTCACGCTGTTCGCCTCGGCACAGTTCTTCGGCAAGAACCTGATCCGCGCCATGCTCAGCCAGGCGCAGATGAACCTGCCCGAGCCCTTGTGGGGCCGCCTCAACCTGGCCTGGGCCGGTTTCTTTGCGGCCATGGGGGTGCTCAATCTGTGGGTGGCCTTCAACTTCAGCACCGATACCTGGGTCAGTTTCAAGCTCTTCGGCAGCATGGGCCTGATGCTGGTGTTCATCGTGCTGCAAGGTCTGGTCCTCGCCAAGTACATTCCCGAGGAAAAAGAAGAGCCGGCCCCGCCCGCGCAGGGCAAAGGCTGATTCACCGCCTGCCAACCCACCGGAGAACCCCATGCTGTATGCCATCGTCGGCGAAGACGTGCCGAACAGTCTCGAACACCGCCTGGCCGCCCGCCCGGCCCACCTGGCCCGGCTGACCGAACTTGATGCCGCCGGCGTCTATGCCCACGTCACGGTACCCTGCTTCAGGCAGGTGTTTCCGCAATCATGAGCGTCATCGATGCCATGCGCGCTGCCCTTGCGGTGCTGGAACCGGGCGCGGTCGAGATCATTGACGACTCGGCCAAACATGCCGGCCATGCCGGGGCAAAATCCGGTGGCGGCCACTATCGATTGAGCATTGTTTCGCCGCGCTTTGCCGGCTGCCGGACCATGGAAAGACACCGCTTGGTGTATCATGCGCTCGGCCCGCTGATGAAGCGCGAGATTCACGCACTCAGCATCACCGCCAAATCCCCCGACGAACCTTGAAGCCTTCCTCTTATTCAGGAACCACGATGAATCGCACCCTCCGTCACGCCGTCCTGCTCAGCTTTGCCGCAACCCTTGCCGCCGCGCCCGCCTTTGCCCAGAAGAAGGCCGATGCCAACACCTTCGCCACGGTCAATGGCAAGGCCATCCCCAAGGTCCGCGCCGACGCCCTGATCGCCGGCCAGGCCGCGCAGGGGCAGCCCGATTCGCCGGAACTGCGCAAGGCCGTGACCGAAGAACTGGTACGCCGCGAAATCCTGACCCAGGAAGCCCTGAAAAAGGGTTTCGACAAGAAGCCCGAGGTGCAGGGCCAGGTTGATCTCGCCCGCCAGGGCGTGCTGATCGGCGCCTACCTCAATGACTACGTCAAGACGCACCCGATCACCGACGAGCAGGTCAAGAAGGAATACGAAGAAATCACCGCCAAGCTGGGCAACAAGGAATACAAGGCGCGCCACATCCTGGTCGAAACCGAGGACGCGGCTAAGGCCATCCTGGCGCGACTGTCAAAGGGCGAGAAGCTCGAAGACCTGGCCAAGGAATCCAAGGATCCCGGCTCCAAGGATCGCGGCGGCGACCTCGGCTGGGCCAATCCGGCCTCTTTCGTGCCTGCCTTCTCGGCGGCCATGACCAAGCTTGAAAAAGGCAAGTTCACCGCCGCCCCGGTCAAGACCGATTTCGGCTGGCACATCATCATGCTGGAAGACACCCGCGAATTGAAACTGCCCGGCGTCGATGAAGCCAAAGGCCAGATCAGCCAGCAGCTGACCCAGCGCATGGTGCAAAAGCACATCGATGACTTGCGCGCCAAGGCCAAAGTCGAGTAATATTCAAGCGTATTTGTGAGCTACGCCAATCACTGAAAGGAAAACCCATGAAAATCAAACTGCTAATCGCCGCCAGCCTGATTGCGCTGGGTTCCGTTCCTTACGTCGCGCAGGCGCAGCAGGCTGCTCCCAACGCAGCTGACCAGGCCACCATCAATCTACTGCCGCCTGCACTGCGGGCCGCGCTGCTTTCAGGCAATGCCGACAACATCGCCGCAGCCATCAACCTACTTGCCGGAACCAACTCCACCTTGGCCGGGACTTTGGCAAGTCAGGTCGCCAACGCCGCGCAAGCCCTGGTTGCGACCAATCCGTCGGCTGCTGCTGCGGGCGCGCAAGCCGCCGTGCGTGTTGCGAATACGCCTGCGGTGATTGCTGCAAACCCCACCGTGGCAGCGCAAGTTGCGCAGCGGGCCACCGCGATCGTATCGCAGCCATCGGTGATCGCAGCAGCACCGGCCGCTGCGGCCGCCGTGGCGGTAAGCTCCATGAGCATCATTTCCGCACCGTCGGTTCAGGCCGCGGCACCGGCTGCGGCTGCCCAGGTGGCCGCCAACTCAACAATTATCAGCAATAACGCGGCGGTACAATTAGCAGCGCCGACTCTGCAAGCTGCGGTGGCTCAACAAGCGGCTGCACTGCCCGCTAATATTGTCCAGGCAGCGGCTGTGATCATTGCTAGTGCCCAACAGCAGCAACAACAACAGAACACCGCCCCGGCCTGCGGCAACAGCTGCGGCTGATCCACGGCCTACCCCAGCGAACGGGAGCCTCGGCTCCCGTTTTTCTTTGGCCGTCGTGCAAAGCATTATTCACGGCATGCAACCTATCCCGCGCCATGGCCCAGGCGCCGAGCCCGGGCATACCGGCAAGTTCGCGTAGGTCGAATCCGGTACGGTCGCGCCGGCAGCGGCATTAGAATTCGCGGTCCTTTAAGGCTTTTCCCGATTCATGAATCTTCTCTTTCCCGGCCTGCTGCTGCTCCTGGTCTGGGTGCCCCTGCCCTTTGCCAGCAATCGTCCCTGGGCCGCCGCGCTCATGGTGGTCCTCGCCTGCCTGCTGGCCAGCGGCGCCGTGCTGGCATACGCGCGTGGCCGCATCGCGCCGACGCCGGCCTTGCACAGCGCCCGCTGGGCCATTGCGTTGGGCACACTATGGTGGCTGTACATCGGGCTGCAATCCCTCACCTTGCCGGCACAATGGATTTACGCCATGTCGCCCCACGCCCACGAGGCACAGCGGCTGGCGGCACTGGCGCTCGGCAGGACTGCGCCGGACGCGATGACGCTGAGCCTCGACGTCCATGCCACGCAGGAACAATGGCTGCGTGTACTGGCCTATGCCTGCGCCTTCTGCCTGGTGCTGCAACTGGTCGACACGCGGCGCAAGCTGGAGTGGCTGCTGATGGCCCTGGTGCTTTCCGGCGTGGCGCGGGCGGTGTATGGCAGCGTGATGGTGCTTTCCGGCACGGAGTACGGCTTTTTCATCCCGAAGTACGTCAATCAGGGCCTGGCCACCGGCACCTTCATCAACCGCAACCATCTCGCCGGCTACCTCAACCTCTGCCTCGCCGCCGGCATCGGGCTGATGATCGCCAAGCTGGGCGGCGACGCCGTGCATAGCTGGCGGCAGCGCCTGCGCTCGCTGGTCAAGCTGCTGCTGGGGGAAAAGACGCGGCTGCGCATCTACCTGATCATCATGGTCATCGCCCTGGTGCTGACGCGCTCGCGCACCGGCAACACGGCCTTCTTTGCCGGCACGCTGGTGGTCGGCGTACTGGGCCTCTTGCTGATGCGCAATGCACCACGTTCGACCATGCTCTTCCTCGCCAGCCTGATCGCGCTGGATGTGCTGATCGTCGGCACCTGGTTCGGCGTCGATCAGGTGGCACAGCGCATCAGCCAGACAGAAGTCTCGACCAATGCCGAGCAGGTGCTGCCCACCGAGGACCGCGACGAAGTGTCGCGGATCACGCTGCGCCATGCCCGTGACTTCCTGCCCGCGGGATCGGGGGCCGGCAGCTTCGACGCCGTGTTCCCCGGCTATGCCAATGGCTCTTTTACCGGCTGGGTGGATTATGCGCACAACGATTACCTGCAGCTGCTGGCGGAATCCGGCGCAATCGGCATGGCCTGTTGCGGCCTTATCGTGCTGCTGGCCGCCTGGCAAGCAGTGACGGCCATGCGCCGGCGCAATGACCCGCTGATGCGCGGCACGGCCTTCGGCGTCACGCTGGCAATCTGCTGGCTGCTGATCCATAGCGCAGTCGATTTCAACATGCAGATTCCGGCCAATGCCATGACCATGAGCGTGATGCTGGCGCTGGCCTGGGTTGCCTCCACCCTGCGCGGCGACAGCGCCAGGCCGGACTAAGGTCTCAGGGCACGCAGCCCTTGGGCGCGGCCTCCAACAGGCACAACAGTTCCGCGTGCCCCGCCGTGGTCAGCATGTTCCGCAGCGCAGCTGCCTGGGGCGACAAGCGCCAGTGTGCCTGGCGATATATCGCCTGACGCAGCTGTGACTGCAGTGGCAAGGGCAGCAGGGGCCAGACCGATAGCCCGGTACGGATGATATTCATCTGGACGTCCTGGTTCCACGGCCCATGGCGCAGTGCGAGCTCCATCGCGGCGAAAAATTCGCGATCGACCTGGCCCAGCACCACCTTGCTCACCGCGAGGTTCGCCCAGGCAAGTTCCCAGGTGGGGCGCAGCATCACCACATGGCGGTAACGATCGCGTGCTTCGAACTGCCGGGCCGTCATTGCCGGGTCGATCAGTTGCAGCGGAAGACGGGGGCGCGACAGCAGCAGATGGGCGAGCTCGAACTCGATCCAGGGATTGCCGGGGTCCTGCGCGGCGGCCCGCGTCTGTTGGGCCTGGAGTTCATCCAGCCGCGCCGGCTCCAGCTTCAAGGTGCCGGCGCGCCAGCGGTCGAGAAAATGCCGGACCTCGTACCTCGATGCATCCGCCAGGAAGCGACCGCCGGCGACCCAGGCGGCGCCCCACAGCACCGCCAGCAGCAGCACGGCCGCAGCGACGCGCCGGGTCCGAGGGTTGCCGGGCAGGACCATCAGCCCAGCCAGCGCCGCGCGTTGCGGAACATTTCCAGCCAGCGCGAGTTTTCCTTGCCGGCTTCGCCGAGGCCATCCGGGTGCCATGACATCTGCACTGTGCGGAAAGTGCGTTCGGGGTGCGGCATCATGATGGTGAAGCGGCCGTCAGCGGTAGTCACGCCGGCCAGGCCCTCAGGCGAGCCGTTGGGGTTGAAGGGGTAGCCCGTCGCCACGGCGCCGCGATTGTCGATGTAGCGCAAGGCGGTGAGCACCCTGCCCTGCGCCGCCGCTGCCGCGAACTCGGCGCGGCCTTCGCCGTGGCTAACCACCACCGGCAGCTTCGAGCCGGCCATATCGGAGAGGAAGATCGACGGCGTTTGGGGGATTTCGACCATCACCACCCGTGCCTCGAACTGCTCGCTGCGGTTGCGCTGGAAGCTCGGCCAATCCTGGGCGCCGGGGATGATCGGGGCGAAGTGGGCCATCATCTGGCAGCCATTGCACACGCCCAGCGCGAAGCTGTCGCCGCGCTGGAAGAATGCCGTGAATTCGTCGCGCAGGCGCTCGTGGAACAGCACCGACTTGGCCCAACCCTGGCCGGCGCCGAGCACGTCGCCGTAGGAAAAGCCGCCGCAGGCGGCAAAGCCCGTGAAGTCCGCCAGATGCACGCGCCCGGCCTGCAGGTCGGACATATGCACGTCGTAGGGGGCGAAGCCGGCACGCTCGAAGGCGGCGGCCATCTCGACATGGCCATTCACGCCTTGCTCGCGCAATATCGCAATCTTCGGCCGAGCACTGGTGGCGACGAAAGGCGCCGGGGTGAAGCTGGTGACCACCGAGAGCCCCGGATTGCCGGCATCGGCCAGCGCATCGAACTCCTCGCGCGCGCAAGCCGGATCGTCACGCAGGCTGGCGATCTGGAAGCTGACCTCGCTCCAGGCCTGCTGCAGTTCGCTGCGCTTGGCGCTGAACACCGGCTTGGCATTGCGCCAGACGCGCACCTCGTCGGCCGTGTTGGTGCCGCCGATGGCATGGGTGCAGGCACCTAGCCCGGCATCGCGCAGCGCCTGCATGACGACGCTGCGCTCGTCACGGCGGATCTGGATCACGGCGCCGAGTTCCTCGGTGAACAAGGCCGCCATCATGCGTTCGCGCAGGCGCCCGGCGATCTGCGGAAAACGTTCGCTGCCATCGACGTCGTTCATCAGCGGGTCGTAGCAGAGGCCGTCCATGTTGAGCGAGACGCCGACGTGCGAGCAGAAACTCATCTCGCAGACCGTGGCGAACAGGCCGCCGTCGGAACGGTCGTGATAGGCGAGGATCCTGCCGGCACGATTCAGCGCCTGGATCGCGCCGAAGAAGGCCTTGAGCGGCGCCGGATCGACGTCGGGCGCAATATCGCCGCTGACGCCATACACCTGCGCCAGCGCCGAGCCGCCGAGGCGGTTGCGGCCCTGGCCGAGGTCGATCAGCAAGAGTTCGGTTTCGCCGACCTCGGCGTCGGCGCGCAACTGCGGCGTCAACGTACGCCGCGCATCATCGACAGCGGCGAAGGCGGTAATGATCAGCGACAGCGGTGCGGTGACCTGCTTCTGCGTCGCGCCATCGGCCCATTTTGTGCGCATCGACAGCGAATCCTTGCCGACGGGAATTGCCACGCCGAGCTGGGGGCAGAAGTCGATGCCGACGGCCTTGACCGTATCGAACAGCGCCGCGTCCTCAAAGCCATGGCCGGCGGCGGCCATCCAGTTGGCCGAGAGCTTGATCTTGCTGATGTCGCCGACATCGGCGGCGGCCAGGTTGGTCAGCGCCTCGCCCACCGCCATGCGGCCCGAGGCCGGGGCGTCGAGCAGCGCCAGCGGCGTGCGCTCGCCCATGGCGAAGGCTTCGCCGAGGAAAGTGTCATAGCCCAGCGTGGTCACCGCGACATCGGCCACCGGCACCTGCCAGGGGCCGACCATCTGGTCGCGGGCGGTGAAGCCGCCGACGCTGCGGTCGCCGATGGTGATGAGGAAGTTCTTCGAGGCCACGGCCGGCAGGCGCAGCACGCGCCAGGCGGCATCCTTGATCTCGAGCGAGGAGACATCCAGCGCCGGCGCGGTCACCGCACGGCGCTCGGCATTGCGATGCACGCGCGGCGGCTTGCCGAGCAGGACATCCATCGACATCTCCACCGGCTTGTTGCCGAAGTGATCATCCTTCACCGTCAGTTCGCCGTCGCCGGTGGCGGTGCCGATCACGGCGTAGGGGCAGCGCTCGCGCTCGCACAGGGCACGAAACTCGTCCAGCCGCTCTGGGGCGATGGCCAGCACGTAGCGCTCCTGGGCTTCGTTGCACCAGATCTCGCGCGGCGACATGCCCGGCTCTTCCGAGGGCACGGCACGCAGGTCGAAGGCCGCACCGCAACCGGCGCCATGGGCGAGTTCCGGCATGGCGTTGGAAATGCCGCCGGCGCCGACATCGTGGATCGCCAGGATCGGATTCTTCTCACCCATCTGCCAGCAACGGTCGATCACCTCCTGGGCGCGGCGCTGGATCTCGGGGTTGCCACGCTGCACCGAGGCGAAATCAAGATCCGCCGTGTTGGTGCCGGTGGCCATTGACGAGGCCGCGCCGCCGCCCAGGCCGATCAGCATGCCGGGGCCGCCCAGCTGGATCAGCAACGTGCCGGGCTTGAATTCGATCTTGAAGGCATCTTCGGCGGCGATGTTGCCCATGCCGCCGGCGATCATGATCGGCTTGTGGTAGCCGCGCATCTCGCCGTTGAATTGCTGTTCGTAGGTGCGGAAGTAGCCGGCGAGGTTGGGCCGGCCGAATTCGTTGTTGAAAGCGGCGGCGCCGATCGGGCCTTCGATCATGATGTCCAGGGCGGAAGCGATGCGCTCGGGCTTGCCGTAGTCGGATTCCCAGGGCTGGACCCAGCCGGGGATCTTCAGGTCGGAGACCGAGAAGCCGCAGAGCCCGGCCTTGGGCTTGGAGCCGCGCCCGGTGGCGCCCTCGTCGCGGATTTCGCCGCCGGAGCCGGTGGCGGCGCCGGGAAACGGTGCGATCGCCGTCGGATGGTTGTGGGTCTCGACCTTCGCCAGGATGTGGGTCAGCTGCTCGCTGTACTGGTAGCTGCCGTCGGCGCGCGGATAGAAGCGCCGGATCATCGCCCCCTCGATCACCGCGGCATTGTCGGAATAGGCCACCACCGTGCCCTCGGGGTGGGCCTTGTGCGTCTCGCGGATCATGCCGAACAGGGACAGCGGCTGATCGACACCATCGACGGTCCACGAGGCGTTGAAGATCTTGTGGCGGCAGTGTTCGGAATTGGCCTGGGCGAACATCATCAATTCGACGTCGGTCGGGTTGCGCCCCATCCTGCCGAAGTTCTCGACCAGGTAGTCGATCTCGTCGTCGGACAGGGCCAGCCCAAGCTCGCTGTTCGCCGTCACCAGCGCCGCCTTGCCGCCGCCGAGGATGTCGACCGTGCTCAGCGGCTGCGGCGCGACGTGGTGGAACAGCGCGCGCGCGGCGTCGATGGCATCGAGCACCGATTCGGTCATACGATCGTGCAGCAGCACGGAAATTCGCCGTGTCGCCAGCGCCGACTCTTGCCCCTTGCCCCGCAGGTGATAGGCCGTGCCGCGCTCAATGCGCTGCACCGCGGCGAAGCCGCAGTTGCGGGCGATGTCCGTGGCCTTGGAACTCCAGGGGGAGATCGTGCCCAGGCGCGGCGTCACCAGCAGCAGGGTGCCGTCCGGCGCCGCGGGCAAGGGCGAGGGAATGCCCAGCAAGTCGCCCAGCCGCGATTGCTCATCGGCCGTCAGCGGCCTTTCCAGCTCGACGAAGTACCAGTGCTCGGCGGCAATCTTGAGGCCGGCGAACTGCTCCCCGACGGACTTTTGCAGGCGCGCCAGACGCGACGCCGAAAATGCGGCAGAACCGCGCAGGGCAAGGAATTCAGCCATGATTGACAGACCGGGGCGGGTGGAAGGCGGGGTGGCAGAGCAAGGGGTGAAATTATACCGCCAGCCCTCCGCACCCAAGACCGCCCTGCGGCCGAATTGCCATCCGTCACCAAGCCTGACAAACTTCGCGCCCCGGTTGTGTTTGCCAGGCAGGAGCCTTCATGAATCCGCATTCGTTCGACGTCGGCAGTGCCGAATTTCAAGAAAAAGTGGTCGCCGCATCGCACCGCGTTCCGGTGCTGGTGGATTTCTGGGCCGAGTGGTGCGCGCCCTGCCGCAGCCTGAAGCCCGTGCTCGAAAAGCTCGCCGCCGAGTACGGCGGACGTTTCCTGCTGGCAAAAGTCAATTCCGACCAGAACCAGGAACTTGCCGGCCACTGCGGCGTGCGCAGCATTCCCAACGTCAAGGCCTTTGTCGATGGCCACCTGGTCGATGAGTTCACCGGCGCCCTGCCCGAGGCCCAGGTGCGCGCCTTCATCGACAAGCTGCTGCCCTCGCCCACCGAGCCGCTGCGCATCGCGGCACAGGAAGCACGGGCAAAGGGCGATCCCGACGTCGCCTGTTCTCTGCTGGCCGATGCGCTGCAGTTGGACCCGGCCAACGTGGCGGTGCAACTCGACCTCGCCGAAATCCATATCGATCAGCAGCAACTCGATACCGCCCGCACCATGCTGGAGGCGCTGGAGCGCACGGCGCATAACCACCCGCGGCTGCTGGCGCTGCAGGCGCGCCTGAAACTGCTTGCCGCCGGTGGTGGCGCGGACACCGCGGCGCTGCAGGCGCGCATCGCCGCCAACGGCGACGACTTCGATGCCCGCCTGCAACTGGCCAATGCCCTGGCGCTTGCCGGCGACTACCGCCCGGCGCTGGAACACCTGCTCGCCATCGTCCGCCGCGACCGCAAATGGCAGAACGACGCCGCGCGCAAAGCCATGCTCGATTTATTCACCCTGCTCGGCAGCAATGCGCAGTACGATGATCTGGTGAGGGAATTCCGCATCGCCCTGGCGCGGACGCTGAACTAGGCAGATCAGCCCTCGCCCTCAATATCGTCCTGAAGCGCCGTCACGTAGTCCTGTCCGCCGTAGAACACGCCGATGATCGAAACCTGCTCCGGGGCCACGGCAAACGAGATCACGGTCCGCCCCTTGTAGTTCGTGATCCGCAAGCCCGGGCGGATGTCGTCGCGCTTGGCTCCGCGCAATGGAAAAGTATCAAGGGTTTCGCAGTAGCTGACGATGGCATTTACATAGCGCTCGGCTATACCGGGCGAGGCGGCCGCGGCGATGTAGCGGTATAGCGCGAGGAGTTGATCTTCCGCCTCCGGTGAAAAGACAACCCTGTGCTTCATTTCGCCTTGCGAGTCGCGGCCTTGTGTTCAGCGGCTATCCGGGCCCTTACCATGTCGGGAGTGATGGCGCGGGATGGATCTGCCTTTAATGCATCGTAGGCCGGCCCCACCTGCTCGTGCAACCAGCGCTCCATGGCCCGGTCGCGTGCCATCAGCGCCCGGAGTCCGTCGCGAAACACCTCGCTTTCGGTGGCATAGGCACCGGAAGTCACCATCGACTTGACCAGCCCCGCCATCTCATTCGGCAGGGTGATGCTGAATTGCTGGGTCGTACGCATGTCGGCCTCCACGGATCTGATGGGATTAAATCCTACACAATGACACCCCGTGTTTCAAGTCTGCCGCCCAGGCAATTCACGACCATCCCAATCCGCAGACTGTCAAGTCTTGCCAAGCCCGCCACCTGCCGCTATGGTGCGCGCCCCTTCTGCTTTTCCCCGAAGATGACCGCCGACCTCCAGAAGCGCATTGCGCTGCGCATTGCCGAAGAACTCTCCGTCCGCCCGCAGCAGGTGGCTGCTGCCGTGCAGCTGCTCGACGAGGGCGCCACGGTGCCCTTCATTGCGCGCTATCGCAAGGAAGTCACCGACAACCTTGACGATACCCAACTGCGCAATCTCGAAGACCGGCTCGGCTACCTGCGCGAGCTGGAAGATCGCCGCGCCTCGATACTGTCGGCTATCGCCGAGCAAGGCAAGCTGACGCCGGACCTCGAAGCCGCAATCATCGCTGCGGACAACAAGCAGGGGCTCGAAGACCTTTACCTGCCCTATAAGCAGAAGCGCCGCACCAAGGCCCAGATCGCCCGCGAGGCGGGGCTGGAACCGCTGGCGGAGGCGCTGTTCAACGACCCGACACTGAGCCCTGACGCCGAGGCGGCAAAGTACGTCAATACGCAGGCTGAGCCGCCCGAGAAGCATGTGGCGGACGTCAAGGCGGCGCTCGACGGCGCGCGCCAGATACTCATGGAGCGCTTCAGCGAAGACGCGGCGCTGCTGGCCAAGCTGCGCAACTACCTCGGCGAGTACGCCCTGCTCGCCTCCACCGTGGTCGCCGGCAAGGAAACCGAAGGCGCGAAATTCCGCGACTGGTTCGACTTCCGCGAGGCGGTGGCGACCATCCCCTCGCATCGGGCGCTGGCCCTGCTGCGCGGGCGCAATGAGGACATCCTGCGACTGGCGCTGAAAACCGAGCCCGAATTGCGCGATCCGCCCGAGGCCTCGCCCTGCGCCGGCATGGTGGCCGTGCATTGCGGCATCCGCGACCAGGGCCGTGCGGCCGACAAATGGCTGCTCGAAACCGCGCGCTGGGCCTGGATGGTGAAGCTGTCGCTGCATCTCGAAACCGAGCTCATGACCCAGTTGCGCGAGCGCGCCGAGGAAGAAGCGATCCGCGTCTTTGCCCGCAACCTGCGCGACCTGCTGCTGGCGGCACCGGCCGGGCCGCACACGGTAATCGGCCTCGATCCCGGCATCCGTACCGGCGTCAAGGCGGCCGTGGTCGATGCCACCGGCAAGCTGGTGGATACCGCCACGTTCTACCCGCACGAGCCGCGCCGCGACTGGGAGGGATCGCTTGCCACGCTGCGCCACCTGGCGCAGAAACACGGCGTCGGGCTGATCGCGATCGGCAACGGCACGGCCAGCCGCGAGACCGACAAGCTGGCCGGCGAACTGATGACCCGCCATCCCGAGCTGAAGCTGCGCAAAATCACGGTCTCGGAAGCCGGCGCGTCGGTCTACTCAGCCTCGGAGCTTGCCGCGCTGGAGTTTCCGGACCTCGACGTATCCTTGCGCGGCGCGGTATCCATCGCGCGCCGCCTGCAGGATCCGCTGGCCGAGTTGGTAAAAATCGAGCCCAAGGCGATCGGCGTCGGCCAGTACCAGCACGACCTCAACCAGTCGCGCCTGGCGCGGGCGCTGGATGCGGTGATCGAGGACTGCGTGAACTCGGTGGGCGTCGACGTCAACACCGCAAGTGCCGCGTTGCTGAAACGCATTGCCGGCCTCAACACCACGCTGGCAGCGAACATCGTCGCCTGGCGCGACAAGCACGGCGCCTTCGCCTCGCGCGCCCAGCTGAAGGACGTGCCGCGCCTGGGCGAGAAGGCCTTCGAACAGGCCGCCGGCTTCCTGCGTGTCGCCCGGGGCGAGAACCCGCTGGATGCCTCAGCGGTGCATCCGGAGGCCTATCCCGTGGTCGAGCGCATCCTTGCCGACATCAAGGCCGGCATGCATGAGTTGATCGGCGACCTGAAGCGCCTGCGCAGCCTCGACCCGCGCAAATACACCGACGAGCGCTTCGGCCTGCCGACGGTGCAGGACATCCTGCAGGAACTGGAAAAGCCCGGCCGCGATCCACGGCCCGAGTTCAAGACCGCGTCATTTCGCGACGGCATCGAAGAACTCAAGGACCTCGAACCAGGCATGCAGCTCGAAGGCGTGGTGACCAATGTCACCAACTTCGGCGCCTTCGTCGATATCGGCGTACATCAGGACGGCCTGGTGCACATCTCGGCCCTGTCCGAGCGTTTCGTGCGCGATCCCCACCAGGTGGTGAAGGCCGGCGACGTGGTCAAGGTCAAGGTGCTGGAGGTTGATGTTCCGCGCAAGCGCATCGCACTGACGATGCGACTCAGCGACGAAGCACGCAAGCCCGCGCCGCAGAATCGGGAACCCGCGCCCAAGGCAAGAGTCGGCGCCCCCCAAGGGGACTTCCTTCCGGGCGCTGGCGGTACGGCGAATCCGGCACCGCGCGTGCGGCCCCAGACGCCTGTCCGCCCGGCGGCGCCGGCGGGGGCGATGGCCGACGCCTTCGCCCGCCTCAAGCGCTGACTTATTTCAGGCGCGCCACCAGCGCCTTTGCGTACTGGTCGGTACTGGCCGAGCCGCCAAGGTCGCTTGTGCGGACGTTGTCCTTGTTCAGCACGTCGCTGATGGTCTGGCGCAGACGCTCGGCAAGGTCCGTGCGCTTGACGTGATCGAGCATCATGGCCGAGGCCAGCAGCAGCGCCGTGGGGTTGGCGATGCCCTTGCCGGCGATGTCCGGCGCCGAACCATGCACGGCTTCGAAGATCGCCGCGTGCTCGCCGATGTTGGCGCCCGGCGTCATGCCCAGGCCGCCGACCAGGCCAGAGATCTCGTCGGAGAGGATGTCGCCGAAGAGGTTGGTGGTGACCAACAGGTCAAACTGCCAGGGATTCATCACCAGCTTCATGGCGCAGGCATCGATGATCACGTCATTGAACTCGAACTTGCCGACGTAATGCTCCTGGTACATCTGCTGCGCGGTCTCGAGGAAGATGCCGGTCAGCGCCTTCATGATGTTGGCCTTGTGCACCACCGTGACCTTCTTGCGGCCGTTGGCCACGGCGTAGTCGAAGGCGAACTTGATGATGTTCTTCGAGCCCTGGCGCGTATTGACGCCGGTGGCGATGGCGACGGCATGGGGATCGTTGTCGATCGGGATGTAGTGCTCGTAGCCCATGTAGAGGCCTTCGTTGTTCTCGCGGCACAGCACCAGGTCGATATCCTCGAAGCGGCCGCCGGGCACCAGGGACTTGGCCGGGCGCAGGTTGGCATAGAGCTTGTACTTCTCGCGCAGGCGCACGTTCGAGGAACGGTAGCCGCCGCCCGAGGGGGTTTCCAGCGGGCCCTTGAGCGCCAGCCGGGTGCGGTCGATCGAATCCAGCGTCGCTTGCGGCAGCGGATCACCGGCGGCCGTGACGCCCGCCAGGCCGGCCACCTGGGTATCCCACTGGAAGGGCGCGCCCAGCGCATCGAGCACCGCAACCGCGGCGTCGGTGATCTCGGGGCCAATGCCGTCACCGGGAATCAGGGTGGCTGGAATCAGGGTCTGGGCTGCGCTCATTTCGATCTCCGCTTTTGGCTAGGTGCGGCGCAATGCGCCGCGGGTGGCTGGGAACGCGGCGAAGGTGGTCCGCCGGCGAGGCGCGCATTATACGCAGACCTAATCCACCCATACGGTGCGTATATGTCTGACAACCCGCGCTATGATGCCGCCATCGTCCTTGCCGGTGGCTGAAGCGATGTTGCAGACGGTTGCCGTTCCGCTGTGGGCCTTCGTGATCCTTGCCGGGTTGGCCGGCTGGGCCCTGCTGGTCATGCTGCTGGTGCCGGGCATGCGCTGGTTCTTCCGCCGCCGCATCAAGCTCGTGATACGCCAGATCGGCGGCCACCTCAGCGTCGATTTGCCGTCCTTCAAACTGACGCGCCGCCAGGTTTTGATCGACCGGCTGTTCCATGACCCGAAGGTTCAAGCGGCGGCGACGGACCACGCCAATGCCGCGAACGAACGCCTGGGCGAAGTCTGGCGCCGCATCGACCACTACGCCCGCGAGATCGTGCCCTCCTTCAACGCCTACATTTATTACCGCGTCGGTTACGCCGTGGCCCGCGCCGCCGCCCGTGCGCTCTACCGGGTACGCATCGGCTTCGTCGACGAGGCGGGCCTGGCAAAGATCGACCGCAAGTCCACCATCGTTTTCGTCATGAATCATCGCAGCAACATGGACTACGTCCTGGTCGCCTTCCTCGCCGCCGAACGTGCCGCGCTTTCCTTCGCGGTCGGCGAATGGGCGCGCATCTGGCCGCTACAGCAACTGATCCGCGCCATGGGCGCATTCTTCGTGCGACGCAACTCGGGTGACCCGCTCTACCGGGTCGTGCTCCAGCGCTACGTTCAAATGGCCTCGGAGGCCGGTGTCACCCAGGCGGTGTTTCCCGAGGGCGGGCTGACCATCGACGGCAAGCTGCGGCCGCCACGCTTCGGACTGCTGGACTACATGCTCAAGACCTTCGACGAACGCCCCGGGAGCGAGCGCCGTGACCTGGTCTTCATTCCCGTCGGCCTCAACTACGACCGCGTGTTGGAGGACCGCAGCCAGTTGCTCAAACTGCACCCTGCCGGGCCTCGCCCCGGCGGGGTGCGCGCCGCCGCGATCACTTTCGGCTTCATGCTGCGCAACGCCGGGCTGGCCCTGGGTGGCGGCTGGCACCGCTTCGGCTATGCCTGCGTCAATTTCGGTGCGCCGCTGTCGATGCGATCCTGGGCGCAGGACCGCCAATTGCATTTTCCGGGCATGGATGACGAGACCCGCCGCGCCGAAGTCGGCAAGCTGGCTGAACGCCTGATGGCGGACATCGGCAGCGTGATTCCGGTGCTGCCGGTGCCGCTGGTCGCCGACATACTCATGCGCGACCCGCAGCGGACCCTGAGCGAACTCGAACTCAAGGCGGCGGCCCATGCCCGCATGCGGGAACTGGAAGCGCACGGCGCGCACCTCTACATCCCGCGCCAGGACCACGACTACGCCTTTGGCGTCGGCCTGCGCATGCTCATGCTGCGCCGGCTGGTGATCGAAGAGGACGGCCTGTACCGCGCGGAACCGCAGCAACATGATCTGCTCAACTATTACGCGGGCTCCATCGCCCACATCGGCAGCGGCGGAAGCGCCGTCAGGAATCCGCCGTAACGGCGACTTTCCGATCCTGTTCGAGCCCGCGCAAAATTGCAGCGAACAAGGCGTCCGGCTCGAACGGCTTGGCCAGGAAGTCATTCATTCCCGCCGCCAGGCAGCGCGTGCGATCCTCGGCAAAGGCGTTGGCGGTCATGGCGATGATTGGCGTGGTGAGGTTTGCCGACAGGCTGCGTATGCGCGCCGTTGCCTCCAGGCCATCCATTTTCGGCATCTGCATGTCCATCAGGATTGCCGCATACGCATTCTGTACCGCCATGTCGACCGCCTCGACGCCATCCACTGCCTGATCGACCAGCAGGCCGGCAGCCTCCAAATGCACCAGGGCCACTTCCCGATTCACCGGCTCATCATCGGCAACAAGCACCCGGCACCGCGCGAAACGCCGAAGAATTTCGGCCTCGGCATCAACACCCGGCCGCGGTGTGGCGCCTGCAATCGGCGCCCCGCGCTTGAGCCGGACAGTGAACCAGAATCTGCTGCCCCGGCCAGGCTCGGATTCCACGCCGACGGCACCATCCATCAGCACAACCAGATGGCGGGTGATGGCCAATCCGAGACCGGTACCGCCGTATTTTCGCGTAGTTGAGCTATCCGCCTGCTCGAAGGCCGAGAAGAGCCGTTCGCGCGCCTCAGCGCTGATACCGATGCCGCTATCCTCAACTTCGAACCGCAGCTGGACCTGATCACCGGCCTCGGCGACCAGGCTGACACGCAATGCAATCCGTCCCTTTTCGGTGAACTTGATGGCGTTGGTCACGTAGTTCAACAGCGCCTGCCGCAACCGGGTGGGGTCGCCCATCAGGCCATCGGGCAAGCTATCGCAGCTGACCAGCAGATGCAGACCTTTTTCCCGGACCCGGTCAGACACCTGGGCAATGACGTTTTGCAGCAACGCATCGCTATCCACCGGCGATTCCTCGAGGACAAATTTTCCGGCCTCGATCTTCGACAAATCCAGGATGTCGTTGATCAATCCGAGCAGATGCTGAGCGGCAGCATCGATCTTGTCCAGGCGCGCGGCTTGCGCCGGGTCAAGCCGGCTGCGGCGCAAAAGACTGGCCATGCCGATGATGCCGTTCATCGGTGTACGGATCTCATGGCTCATGTTGGCGAGGAATGCGCTTTTCGCACGATTGGCGTCGTCTGCGGCGTCCCGTGCCGTCGCCAGTTCGGCGGTACGCAGGCGCACCTGGTCCTCCAGCAGGTCACCGTGCAGTCGCAACTCTTCTTCACGCAATGCCAGGTCGGCGGCAACCCGCCTTGCTTCATCGACCCTGGCGAGGTAGCCGCGCCGCGACAGCAGTGTTGCCGCCGCCGTCATCGCTGTAATCGCGGTGAGGAAAACAAAATACGCCGGAAGGTTCTCGAAATTCGATGGCGGAATCAGTCCGTAGGAATCACCCGCCAGAAAGACAATGAACACGATCTCGGTGAGCACCGCCAGGACAATGGTCTGGCCACCACCCAGCAACCAGCCGGATATCACCAGAATCAGGGGGTAGTTGATCAGGTTGGGGCCACGCAAGCCGCCATTGATTGCTGCCACGATCGTGGCACCCAACCAGTACCCCCAGATCATGATGCTGCCGGCCAGGCCCGGGCGCCCCGACCGCAGGAGGAACAGGGAAACGAGCCCTACCGCGCCAATGCCTACATGCAACTGGACCCGCAGCGAGAGCACGGGGTTGTCCTGGCTCAGCAGAGCGGCCAGGGCAAAGCCTGCCAACGCCATGACCACGGCGGCCACATGCAGGATGCGCACCGCAGTCGGGTCGCTGCTGCTGTCCTCCGGCGTCGGCTTAGGCGATGTCATTGATCGGTGGCGGCAAAAAATTTTTGATCATAGTCCTGAAACGCCTGCCCGGCTAATCCGCTGCGCGCAGCGAGAGCATTGCCGAGCGGCGCAACATGGGCGAGACACCCAGCCAGCCGGCAATCAGCACCAGTGCCATGCCGGCCGCCGCCCCGACCAACCAGAGCTCGACCTGCGGCAGGTAGTCAAGGCGAAAGGCGAAACGCGCCAGGCCCCAGCCGATCAGGCTTGCGGCAATCCCGGCGAGCAGACCGGCAAGCAGGCCGAGGGCGGCAAACTCGGCCAACAGCGCTGAGGAAAGCTGCCGGCCGCGGGCACCCAGCGCGCGCAACACGGCAAGCTCGTGGCGACGCTCGTCGGCGCTGGCCTGCAAGGCGGCGTATAGCACGGCGAGACCGGCAAGCACGGCGAAACCAAAAACCAGTTGCACGGCGCGGGCGACCTGATCGATGGTCGCGTGCAACTGGCGCACCAGTGCCGCGACATCGATCACGGTGATGTTGGGAAAGCGCCGCACCAGCTCCGGTATCACCTGCGCCCGATCCGCCGGCAGGTGGAAACTGGTGATGTAGCTGGCAGGGAAATTTTCCAGAGCCGCGGGCGGTGCTATGACGAAAAAATTGACGCGCATCGAATCCCAGTCGAGCTTGCGCAGACTGGTGACCTGCCCCTCCATGCGCTGGCCGCCGATCTCGTAGCCCAGGCGATCTCCTAGCTTGAGTTCCAGCGTTTCGGCCAGGCCCTGCTCGACCGAAAACTCCGCCGCGCCGGTGGCGCCATGCCAGCGGCCGGCAGTGATCGAATTGCCGGAGGGCAGGCGATCCGCCCAGGAGAGATTGAACTCGCGATC
The DNA here is from genome assembly GCA_903959855.1 of uncultured beta proteobacterium. Classification (GTDB taxonomy): domain Bacteria; phylum Pseudomonadota; class Gammaproteobacteria; order Burkholderiales; family Rhodocyclaceae; genus Sulfuritalea. The sequence continues at coordinate 45,640 of CAJBYR010000176.1, read as the reverse complement.
CACCAGCCTTCGCGCCCGATCATCGGTGTAGGTTTCCGGACCCACCGCGTTTCCATTGATCTGCACCAGGCGGCCACGCACCATGGGTTCCAGATATGGTGCCGGCAAGCCGCGCTCTTTGAAAAATACGTCGATGGCAGCGCGCTGATCGGGCTGGATGTTGATCGCGAAGCGGTTGGGGGCATCGGGCGGCACGCGCGACTGCCAGGCGTCGAGAAGATCACCGCGCGCCACGGTCAGCAGCAGCAGTGCGGTGAGGCCCAGCGACAGCGCCACCGCCTGGACCATCGTGCCGGCAAGCCGCCGGCGCAGGTTGGCAAGGCCATGGCGCCAGCCGTAGCCGCGGCCGGCCGGGCGTATGCGACCGAGGATGGCCAGCATCAGCCTGGCCATCAGGGCAAAGAAAACCAGCGCCAGAACGAAGCCAGCCAGCACGATGAAGCCCAGACGCAGATCACCGGCCATCCACAACATCAATCCCGCCAAGACCAGCGCTCCAAGCAGGTAGGCGCCGACGGAGGCCGGCTCGGCGCCACTCCATTCCCGGCGCAGCACGCGTATCGTCGGCACGCGCTTGAGGCGCAACAGTGGCGGCAGGGCGAAACCCAGCAGCAGCGTAAGGCCGACCAGCACCCCCTGAAGCAAGGGCAGCACTGACGGCGCGGGCAGCTTGGTCACCAGTAGCCCCGCCAGCATCTGCTCCAGGCCGGCTTGAACCGCATAGCCGACGATACATCCGACAACTGTCGCGGCAAGCCCGAACAACAGGAACTCGCCGCCATGGATCACCAGCAACTGCCCCGACCGTGCGCCCATGCAGCGCATCACGGCGCAGCCATCAAGGTGGCGACGCATGTAGCGCTCGGCCGCCAGCGCTACCGCGACGGCGGCGAGGATCACCGCCAGCAGTGCCGACAGGCGCAGGAAACGCTGCGCGCGCTCGGTGACATTGCGGATCTCGGGCCGGGCGTTGTCCAGGCTTTCCAGGCGCTCGCCGCGTCCCAGCCTGGCCTTCGCCCAGGATTCATAGGCCTGTACTCTTTCGGTTTCTCCGGCCACGTGCAACCGATACGCGACGCGACTGCCCGGCAGAATCAAGCCGGTAGCCGGCAGGTCGGCAAAATTGATCAGCAGGCGCGGTGCCAGCGCAAACACGTTCATGCCGCGGTCCGGCTCCAGGGTCAGGATCGGTCCGCTGCGAACTGATATGCGTCCCAGTGACAAAGACGTTTCCGGCGGGAAGTTGAGCGTGCCGGTGAGACGTTCGTCGCCCCAGGCTTCGCCGGTTTGCGGAACTCTCCGGGTCTCGCGATCCGGCGCATTCAGGGCTGGCGCCGTACGCAGGCTGCCGCGAAGGGGATAGCCCTCGGTCACCGCCTTGATCTCGGCCAGCACCGAAGCGTCGCCCAGGCTGACCATGCTGGCGAAAGTCGCGCTTTCGGCGAGGCGCAGGCCCCGCGACGCCGCCTCCCGACGAAAATCGTCGGGCCAGGGGTGATCGGCACTGAGCAGCAGATCGCCGCCCAGCAGTTGGTGCGACTGCAGGCGCAACGCCTGCTCGACGCGGTCGCTGAGAAAGCCGACGCTGGTCAGCGCCGCCACGGCCAGCATCAGTGCAACACCGAGCACGGTCAGTTCGCCGGCACGCCAGTCGCGGGCGAGCATGCGCAAAGCGAGGCGGAGCGACACGCCTATCACCAGCTGCGCATCCGCTCGATGGCCTCTTCGACGCGGTCGAGGGCGATCACTTCCAGTCCCTTGATGGCCTGCCGGGGCGCGTTTGACTTGGGCACCATGGCATGCGTGAAACCAAGCTTGGCGGCCTCGCGCAAGCGCTCCTGGCCACGCGGCGCGGGCCGGATTTCACCGGCCAGACCGACCTCGCCGAACACTACCAGCTTGCCCGGCAAGGGCTTGTTGCGCAGCGATGAGACGATCGCCAGCAACACGGCCAGGTCGGCCGCCGGCTCGGAAATGCGCACCCCGCCGACGGCATTAACGAACACATCCTGGTCGCCGCAGACGATGCCGGCATGGCGATGCAGTACCGCCAGCAGCATCGCCAGCCGGTTCTGGTCCAAGCCGACGCTGAGCCGGCGCGGACTCGGCGACAGCGAGCCATCCACCAGGGCCTGGATCTCCACCAGCAAGGGGCGCGTACCCTCCTGGGTGCACAGCACGCAGGAGCCGGAAACCTCGAGCGAATGCTGCGAGAGGAACAGGGCGGAGGGATTGGCGACACCACGCAAACCCTTTTCGGTCATCGCGAAAACGCCGAGTTCATTCACGGCGCCGAAGCGGTTTTTCACCGCGCGCACCAGGCGAAAGGCGGAATGGGTATCCCCTTCGAAGTACAGCACCGTGTCGACCATGTGCTCAAGCACACGCGGCCCGGCCAGGCTGCCCTCCTTGGTGACGTGTCCGACCAGGATCACGCAGGTCCCCGACTGCTTGGCAAAGCGCGTCAGTTGCGCCGCACACTCGCGAACCTGGGCCACCGACCCGGGAGCCGACTGCAGCGCATCAGACCAGACGGTTTGAATCGAGTCGATCACGGCCACCGCAGGCCGCAGTTCCAGCAGGGTCGAAAGTATCCTTTCGGCATTGATCTCGGCCAGCAATTGCATGCCGGCAACGTCGAGTTGCAGGCGCTGCGCGCGCAGCGCGACCTGCTCGCCGGACTCTTCGCCGGAAACGTAAAGCACCTTCTGCCCGGTCTGGGCCAGCCGTGCCAGCGCTTGCAGCAACAGGGTGGACTTACCGATGCCGGGATCGCCGCCGATCAGCACCACGCCGCCGGCAACCAGGCCGCCGCCGAGCACCCTGTCGAACTCCTCGACACCCGTGGCCTGACGCGCTTCTTCCTGGGCACGGATCGCCGCCAGTGCCTGCACCCCGCTGCTGCCGCCCAGCGCCGCGAAATTGCGCTTGGCCGCCTGCGGCGAATCGATCACCGCTTCGACCAGCGTATTCCATTGCCCGCAACCCGGACACTGGCCCTGCCACTTGGGCATTGCCGTAGCGCACTCGGTGCAGGAATACTGGGTTTTGGCCTTGGCGCCCATGTCAGTTCCGAACGGGCTGTGGCATCCCGCTCGGTGCAGATGAAATCAATTGATTTCCTCGAGCGGAACGCGTGACGCCAGAGCACAAAAAAGTTCATAGGCGACCGTACCAGCCGCCAGGGCAACCTCGTCGGCCGGAAGGTACATCTCCCCCTCGCCTCCCCACAATGTCACCGTGTCGCCAACGCCGACTTCCGGCGGAAGTCCCTCAAGGTCGATGCAGATCTTGTCCATGGAAACCCGGCCCAGCGTGCGCGTACGCCGGCCGGCGACGATCACCGGGGTGCCGGTGGGCGCATGGCGCGGGTAACCGTCGGCGTAGCCGCAGGCGACAATGCCGACGCGCATCGATTCCACCGCGACAAAGCTGCTGCCGTAACCCACCGTATCGCCCGCAACGAGATTGCGCACGGCGATGATCTCGCTTTCCAGCGTCATTACCGGGCGCAAACCGATCCCGGCCGCCGATTTCATGCCTGGGAAAGGTGATGAGCCGTACAGCATGATGCCCGGCCGCACCCAGTCGGCATGGGCTTCCGGGAAGCGCAGGATGGCCGCGGAATTCGCCAGCGACGCCGGCAGGGAACGTCCTCCGGCGATGGCCTGAAAACGTTCCATCTGCACGCCGATGCCGCGGGCTTCGTCCGCATCGGAGAAATGCGTCATCAGCACCACCGACTCCAGGCAATCCGCAGCAACCATTTTGTCGAGTGCCGACGCAAATTCATCGGCATTGAACCCCAGACGATTCATGCCGGTGTTCAGTTTCAGGTATATCGGCTGGCGTCGCGGCAATCCGGCGCGGATCAGCGCATCGACCTGCCAACCGGTATGCAGCACGGGGGTGAGTTCCAACTCGGAGCAGAGCGCGAAATCCTCGGGCTGATAAGGCCCCTCGAGCATCAGGATGGGATGACGGAAACCGGCATCGCGCAATGCCATCGCTCCCTCCAGTTCCACCAGCGCAAAGCCGTCGGTGATCTCCGCGAGTGCCTTTGCCGCGCCCAGCAGTCCATGTCCGTAAGCATCGGCCTTGACCACGCTCCAGACCCGGGACCGACCGGCATGATGTCTGACGACACCGTGGTTATGGCGCAGCGCATTCCAGTCGAGGCGCGCGCGTACGGGGCGGGCCATGTTCAGTCGCCGCCGGCAAACCAACGGGATGGTGTGTTCATGAAGGACGCAATGCCCTAGACAGGCTTTTTGGCAATCAGCGCGCGCAGTCTTGTTGAGGCAAATTCGACGAAGCTTGCAACGAGCCGCGAACGGAATTTTTCCTTGGGATAAACCATCGACAAGGTACGTATCAGGCGCGGCTTGAGCGGAATCGCCACAATGTCGCCAAGCCGTTGCTCTTTGCTTACCGATACGCGCGACGCGATGGCGAAGCCCAACCCGGTCTGCACTACGCCATTCAGCGCAATCGGGCTGCCCAGTTCCATCACGACATTCATCTGATCCAGCGCAACGCCGGCACTGCGCAGATAGTTCTCGGTAAACTCGCGGGTACCGGACCCCGGTTCGCGCGAAATAAAGGGATGCTCAAGGAGCTTCTGCGGCGTCAATTCCTTGTGGCGTGCCAGCGGGAAACGTGGATGGCAGATAACCACCAGTTCATCGTCGCAACAAACTTCGCATTCCAGATTGGGCTCGTGCGACAGTGATTCGATGAAGCCGATGTCGATGGTGTGTTCCAGCACGCGGTTTTCGATGGATTCCGAATTGCCGACGATCAGCCGCGAACGCACATTGGGAAACGTCGACTTGAATTCGCCGAGGATGCCGGGGAGCATGAACTCGGCAATGGTGGTCGAGGCCCCGACCATCAGCGACCCGCCGATCTCACCGGTAAGCTCGGAGAGGCGAACGTCCATTTCGGACGCCAGGCCAAGTATGCGTTCCGCGTAACCGAGAACCACCTCGCCGGCCGGCGTCAAGGTAATGCGACCGTGGCCACGGTCGAACAGCCGGGTATTGAAATGCTCTTCCAGTTGCTTGATCTGGAATGTCACCGCCGGCTGGGTCATGAACAAGACCTCAGCCGCCTTGGTGAACGACAATTGCTTGGCCACCGCATGAAATACCTGAAGCCGCCGATCGGCCATAAAACCACCCTTTAACTGAATGAATCGCCGCCAGACCTTATTCAATCACAAATGATTGGGTATGAGCGCAATTTATGAGCTCTGCGGCGCCGCAACATCAAAGAAGCGCAATACCTTTCGTGCTATAAACCGTGACCTTCGAATCAGGCTGCGGCAACGGCCCACGCAATGAACGCCGGTTTCTATACCATCATGGCGGCGCAGTTTTTTTCCGCGCTCGCCGACAACGCATTGTTGATTGCCGCCATAGCCATCCTGCGCGACATGCATGCGCCGGCGGAATACGAACCCCTGCTGAAAACATTTTTCACAGTGTCCTATGTGGCGCTGGCTGCGTTTGTCGGTGCCTTCGCTGACTCCATGCCGAAGTGGCGCGTGATGTTCATCAGCAACGGCATCAAGATTTTCGGGTGCTCACTGATGTTTTTCCATGTGCATCCGCTGGTCGCATATGCCGTCGTCGGCCTTGGCGCGGCCGCCTACTCACCGGCGAAATACGGCATTCTCACGGAATACCTGCCCCATCGCCTGCTGGTCGTGGCCAACGGCTGGATCGAAGGCCTTACGGTTGGTGCCATCATCCTTGGCGTCGTTCTCGGCGGCGCCATGATCAAGCCTGAAATTGCGTACGGTCTGCTGAGCCTGGACTTTCCGGTGTTGGACACCGGCATCGACACCGTCGCCGAAATGAACCTCAGCATCATCGGCGCGCTTTACTTGATCGCTGCCGCATTCAATCTTTACATTCCCGATACCGGCGTCGACCACAAGCCGCTGAAAAAGAACCCGATCTACCTGCTGCACGAATTCAATCACTGTCTCAAACTGCTCTGGCGCGACAAGCTCGGGCAGGTCTCGCTGGCCGTGACCACCTTGTTCTGGGGTGCCGGCGCCACCCTGCAGTTCATTGTCCTGGAATGGGCGCGCGTCTCGCTCAACCTTGACTTGTCCAAGGCCAGCATGCTGCAGGGCATTGTTGCCATCGGTGTCGCGATTGGGGCCGTAATGGCGGCGAAGTGGATCACCCTGCGCAAATCGGTACGCGTGATTCCGCTCGGTATCGCCATGGGCGTCGGTGTGCTGGTCATGGTCGCGGTACGTGACTTCTGGGTGGCCGCGCCGTTGCTGGTGCTGATTGGCATGGCCTCGGGGTTTTTCGTGGTGCCGATGAATGCGTTGCTGCAGCATCGTGGCCACATCCTGATGGGAGCCGGACATTCGATCGCCGTGCAGAACTTCAACGAGAACCTGTCCATCCTGATCATGACCACCAGCTACTCATTGCTGATTCGGGCAAATCTGCACATCTATTGGATCATTGCCCTATTCGGCTTACTGGTCGCAGGCACCATGTGGCTGGTCAAGTTGCGCCACGAACTCAATCAGCGCCAGCGCGACGATGTCGCGGGGCTGGACGACTCCGCCCACCACTGAATCCGCGGTTCTACCGCTTGACCGGGCCTGGGGTGCGTTCCATCAGCTCCCTTTCAGTTTCGCCATCTCTCTGCGCATGAAACAAAGGTCTTCCCAGGCCTTGGATTTGTCCGGAAGATTGCGCAGCAGGTAGGCGGGGTGATACGTGACTATCAGCGGGATGCCCAGATACTCGTGAAGCCTTCCACGCGCCGCAGCGATCTTGACCTCGGTTTTCAGCAGGGTCTGTGCTGCCGGGCGACCAAGGGCAACAATCAACTTCGGCCGGATCAGGGCAATCTGACACTCAAGGTAAGGCCGGCAGGCCTCCATCTCCTCCGTCTCAGGCGTGCGATTCTCCGGCGGACGGCACTTCACGGCATTGGCGATATAGACATCGCTGCCGCGGCGCAGCCCGATCGCCGCCAGCATGTTGTCGAGCAGTTTCCCGGCCTGACCAACGAAGGGCTCGCCGCGCTGATCCTCCTCGGCACCTGGTCCCTCACCCACGAACAGCCAGTCGGCATTGACGTCGCCGACACCAAGCACGGCCTGTTTGCGCGCCGAACACAGGCGGCACTTGCGGCAGTCACGCACCGCGGCCGCCAAAGAATCCCAATCCGTGACCTGCGCGGCAGTTGCCGCTACGGGTGGTGGAATCGTAACCGGCTCTTCTGCGATGGATGGCTCTTGCGCGGCTTCCAGGGGCACTTGCATCGTGCGTAGCTTCCACAGCGGCCCCAGGCCCATCTCGTGCAGACAGCGATCGCGACCCGGGTTCATAGCGCCCGCGCCATGACAATGGCGTCTTCGCGGCCAGCCCCGGCCGGGTAGTAGTCGCGACGGCGACCAATCTCGGAAAAATCGTGGCGACGATACAGGGCGAGGCCGGAGGCATTGCCGGGGCGTACTTCAAGCAACATGCGCGTCGCCCCCCAGGTGCGCGCCTGGTCAAAAAGGTGGCGCAGCAACGCCGAACCCCGGCCTTTGCGCTGCAAATCGGGAAGTATCGTGATGTTGAGCAGGTGCGCCTCGTCCGGGGCCCGCATCATGACTGCGTAACCGGTCATGTGTGCTTCCTCGCGCGCAAGCCAGGCGCCATAGCCGGCCGCAAGCGAATCGGCGAAATTGCCCCGGGTCCAGGGGAATCCATGGCATCGCTGTTCGGCGTCAGTCACGGCATCAAGATCGATCGGCAACATCGGAACGTAGCAAGGTATCACCTGACACCTCCGCGTGCGAGACGCTCGGCCGTGGTCAGGGCAACCTTGTCACGCACGTAGATCGGCTGGGCCGAAACCGCCATCCCGCCAAGGCCGGCGGCAAAGCGCGGCGCGGCAATGCGCAACACCGCCGCAGCGGTAGGAATGGCCGCCCCATCAACCCCCGCCAAATCCGGCTTGCGCGCCGACAGCAGCTGGCCATAGGTGGCAAATCCATCGCCAACACCCCAGACTCCGTCGAGAGTCGGCGCTGGCGCCACGGCGGGAGGCACGCACACCGGGGCCAGCAATTCGGATACGCCATTCCCGCCCACTGCGTAAGCCGCGCAGTAGATTTCGTTCATGCGGGCATCAAGGCAGGCCCACACCCGATCACGCCCGGATGCCAGTGCCAAGGCCTCCAGCGTCGACACCGGCAGCAGCGGTATGCCCAGACCCCAAGCCAGCCCCTGGGCTATGCCACAGGCCATGCGCAGGCCGGTAAAACTGCCGGGGCCCGCGCCAAAGGCAACGCCGTCCAGTTGCACCGCCGTGATGCCAGCCTCGGCCAGCAGTTCATGCACCCAGGGCAGGACCTGCCCGGAACCGCCATTGGGCAGTTCGCTGCCGCGCACAAGGATGTTTTCGTCCTGCCAAAGGGCCACGGACAGGTGTCGCGTGGCTGTCTCAATCCCAAGCAAATACATGTGTCTTTACGCAATCAGTTGGCCAGACCAAGGCATCCCGGCCGACCCATTTGTTGGCCGGCAAGCCAAACCGAGACCTTCGCCAAAGCGGGGAGATATCTTATCGCCTTTTCTGATTTGCCCGGCGTCTCGGTCCATCCGGATTGCGCCGGGAGTCGACGGCGAAGGCAGGCACAAAAAATGGATGCGCGCCACCAACAGACGGGCGGAAAACATGCAAAAAAGTTGATCCAGACAAAGAATCTTCGACTACACTGCGCTACCATTTGCACGGAATTCTTCGCTCCACTGTCATCACCAATCCTCAGGAGGTCATACATGAACAAATCTGAACTGATCGAAATCACCGCCAAGGAAGCCGACATCAGCAAGGCCGCCGCCGAGAAGGCGCTGTCTGCCGCGATGGCTGCCATCGTCAAAGCTGTAGCCAAGGGCGACACCGTAACGCTCGTCGGCTTTGGTACGTTCAAGTCATCGAAGCGCGCTGCTCGCGTTGGCCGCAATCCGCAAACCGGAAAGGAACTGAAAATCGCCGCGACCACCGTGCCGCGCTTCACCGCCGGCGCCGGGTTCAAGTCCGCTGTCGCAGGCAAGAAGGCCGCAAAGAAGAAGTAATCCGCTCCTCGCTGCTTAGCAAAAGAGCCCGCCGCGTGCGGGCTCTTTTGCTTTGTAGCGCTGCCGGCGCATCTCGAACAGGCAGATTGCGGCAGCCGCGGCAACATTCAGCGATTCCGTTCCGGCCGCAAGAGGAATTGTTGCCCGCATCCCCGCGGCCGTCAGGATGGGGGCGGACAATCCGGCGCCTTCATTGCCCAACAGCCATAACACCGGCCCCGCGAGATTGGCGTCGTACAAGTCGACGCCACCGCTCGCGACCGTGGCAATGGATAGCGCAGAACATTCCACGAGCGCTGCGGACAGATCAGCCTGCTCACGAATCGCCAGCGAAAAATGAGCTCCCTGCGCAGCCCGAAGTACACGCATGCTCCAGGCACCGGCGCAACCCGGGCCAAGCAGCACGTCCTGAATGCCGGCCGCCGCTGCGGTACGCAGTATGGCACCGACATTGCCGGCGTCTTGCACCGCTTCAAGCAGCACGGCGTCGCCAGCCAACGGTGAATTCACCGGCGCCGGGATTTCAATCACGGCGGCAATCCCGGTCGGTGACGCTATGCCGGTCAATTCGCGAAACAAGGCGTCGCTCAGCGTCAGAGACTCCGTCCCCGATGCGCGCTCCAGCAAGGCTGAAATCTCCCGATTTCGGGTTCCGGTTTCGCTGACCAGCAGTTGGGCAAGCGCGGCCTTGCGCTCAAGACAGACCGTCACCAGATGTATCCCGTCGGCCAGCGCCCGGCCATGACGCCGGGGATCTTCAACCAGCGCGCGCAGGGCTTTGTAGCGGGAGTTCTGACGCGATGCGATGACTGCCATCGATTCACCTCGATGCGTCGAGGAGCGCCCGGACCGGGGCGAAGCTGCGGCGATGAAACGGCGCGGGGCCCAGGCGCGCGAGCGCCGCGCGGTGCACCGCGGTATCGTAACCTTTGTGACGATCCAGACCGTAACCGGGATATGCCTCATGGATCAGGCGCATTTCGGCATCGCGCGCGGTCTTGGCCAGAATCGACGCAGCGGAGATCGCAGGTTCGCTTGCGTCACCGCGAATGATTGCGCGCGCCGGCATCGCCAACCGGGGGCAGCGATTGCCGTCGATGAGTGCCTCGGCCGGCGTCCGGGCAAGCGCTTCAACGGCCCGTTGCATCGCCAGCATTGTCGCTTGCAGGATGTTCAGCTCATCTATCTCCTCAACCGAGGACGACGCAATGCTCCAGGACAAGGCGCGCTCCCTGATCATGATGGCGAGGGCTTCGCGCTTGCGCTCCGAAAGTTTCTTTGAATCCGCCAGACCGGCAATGGGCCTGTGGGGATCAAGAATCACCGCAGCGGCATACACGGGGCCGGCAAGCGGTCCGCGCCCTGCCTCGTCAACGCCGCACACGAGATGCATCACGCCCTCTGCAGGTAGGGCAGCACCGCTTCGGCTGCCCGGCTCGACGTATCCTGGCGCAGGAGCCTATGAACGCCCTCGAAGACCCGGGAAATCGCCGCGCCAGCCTGTTTGTCGACAAGCAGGTTGCCGAGCGCCTGGGCGAGATTCTCGGGGGTCGCATCGTCCTGCAGAAACTCCGGCACCACGTATCGTCCCGCCAGGATATTCGGCAAACCTACCCAGGGCAGGTAGCGCATACCGCGCATCAGGCGCCACGACCAGGGCGACATCTTGTAGGCGATGACCATCGGCCTGCCCACCAGGGCGGTTTCCAGGGTCGCCGTGCCGCTGGCGACCAAGGCGACATCGCTCGCCGCGACGGCATCAGCCGCATGACCGAACATCAGCGTGATCGGCAGTTCGTCGGCCTTCAGTTTCCACAAGGCTGTCTCGAACTGCACGCGGGTTTCGCGCGAAACCAGAGGTACCAGAAACTGCAGCCGCGGCTGCTTTTCCAGCAACAACTTTGCCGTTTCAATGAATGTGTCGGCCATGAAGTGCAGTTCGGACTGGCGGCTGCCTGGAAGCAGTGCGATCACCGGCCGGTCCTGCGCCACACCCAGACGCTCCCGCACCGCATGCCGGTCCGAGTGCAGCGGGATCACATCGGCCAGCGGATGGCCCACATAGGAGCACTTGACGGGCGTATCGCGATAGAGCTCGGGTTCGAACGGGTAGAGTGCCAGGATATGGCTTACCGAATGGATGATCTTGCCCATCCGTTGCTTGCGCCAGGCCCATATCGACGGACTGACGAAATGAATGGTGGGTATGCCTGCCGCCTTGAGCCGCTTCTCCAGCCAAAGGTTGAAATCCGACCCATCGACGCCGATGAAAACATCCGGCTTATCCTTGAGCAAGCGGCGCAAGAACTGGCGGCGCATGCGGGTGATGGCGCGGTAGTGCTTGAGTACCTCGGCGTAGCCTCGCACGGCAAGCATTTCTGCCGGCCAGTGCGACTGGAAGCCCTCGCGTTGCATCTTGGGCCCGCCGATTCCATAAAAATTCGCGTCCGGCAGGTGTTGTCGCAGCGAAGCTATCAGGTGCGCGGCAAGCTGATCACTGGAGGCCTCACCCGCCACCATGGCGATGCGGACCATCAGCGGATGATTCCGCGTCCGGGAACATCCAGGAAAGCGGACAACAGCGCGAGTTGGGGCGCAGCGACAACATCTGCAGCGATTGCCGCACGAGCCTCTTCAAGCTTCATGCCGCTCTTGTACAGGGTTTTGAAGGCGCGCTTGACGGCGGTCACTTCCACCGGCGAGAATCCGCGCCGCTTGATGCCTTCGGCATTGATGCTGCGCGGTTCTGCCGGATTGCCCGCCGCCGTTACAAAGGGCGGCAGATCCTGAAGCAGTATCGTACCCATGGCAGTGAAGCTGTGGGCGCCGATGCGCACAAACTGATGGACCACGGTGAAGCCGCCAAGTATGGCCCAGTCGCCGACCTGAACGTGTCCCGCAAGCTGGGTGTTATTGGCAAAAATGGTCTGGCTGCCAACCTGGCAATCGTGCGCAAGATGCACATAGGCCATGATCCAGTTGTCGTTGCCGAGGCGCGTGACACCAGCATCCTGGGCGGTGCCGCAATTGAAGGTACAGAATTCGCGGATGGTGTTGCGGTCGCCGATTTCGAGGCGGGTTGGCTCTCCCGAATATTTCTTGTCCTGCGGGATTTCACCGATCGAGCAAAACTGGAAGATGTGGTTCCCGGCGCCGATCCGGGTATGTCCGCCGATCACGACATGCGGGCCGACAACGGTTTGGTCGCCAATTTCGACGTGTTCGCCGACGATGGTATAGGGACCTATCACGACCCCGCGGCCCAGCTTCGCCTCCGGATGGACGATGGCTGTGGGATGTATGCTCATTGTGGCGTCGGTCTCACGGCACAAATCAGGTCCGCCTCGGACGCCACCTGCCCATCCACTTTCGCGACAGCGGAGAACTTCCAGATGCCCCGCTTGGTCGCCGCCAGAGTGACGTCAATCACCAGCTGATCACCCGGGCCAACCGGCTTCTTGAATCTGGCATTGTCGATGCCGACGAAGTAATACACCGATTTGTCGTCCGGTTTGTTGCCCATGGTCTTGAACGCCAGGATCGCCGCCGTCTGCGCCATCGCCTCGACGATCAGCACGCCCGGCATTACCGGGTGATGCGGATAGTGGCCCGGGAAATACGGCTCGTTGACGCTGACATTCTTCAGGGCCCGGATCCGCTCACCGGGAACGACGTCCAGCACGCGATCGACCAGCAGGATTGGATAGCGATGCGGGAGGTATTCGAGAATCTGGTGGATGTCCATGCGGGACAAGCCCTCGGGGCTGGCGCCATCGCTGCTCATGATTTTTTCTCCAGTGCGGCAAGCCGCTGTTCGAGGGCCCGGATTTTATCGGCCATCGCATCGAGATGGCGCAGGCGCGCGAAATTTCGCAACCAGTCGCCGTGCTCGAGAAAAGGCACGGTGCCGCTGTAGCTGCCGGATTTCGGAATCGACTTGCCAACCAGCGTGCCCGCCGAAATGTTAACCTCATCGGCGATTTTAAGATGCCCGAGGATGATGGCGCCACCGCCGACGGTGCAGCGGGCGCCGATAGCGGCGCTGCCGGCAATGCCGACGCAACCCGCCAGCGCCGAATTGGCGCCGATTTGCACGTTGTGACCGACCTGAATCTGGTTGTCCAGCTTGACGCCGTCGCCGATTACGGTATCGCCGAGCGCCCCTCGATCGATCGTGGTTCCGGCTCCGATTTCCACATCGTTGCCGATGATTACCCTGCCAACCTGGGGAATCTTCACCCAGCTATCATCGGCGTCTCGCGCAAAACCAAATCCATCCGAGCCAATCACGGCGCCGCCATGAATCAGGCAACGGGCACCAATCTGGCACCGCGCGTAGATGACAACATTGGCAGCAAGGCGACTGCCCGCGCCGATAACCGCATCCTGGCCGACGCTGCAGTTCGCCCCGATCACGGCGCCTTCGCCGACGACCGCACCGGATGCGATCCAGACGTTAGGCCCGATGCTGGCGCTGGAAGCAACCCGCCCCTCGACGACAGCGCTGGGGTGGATACCCGGAGCGGACGGTGGTTCGGGATTGAGCCACTGAGCCACCCTGGCGTAATAAAGATAGGGTTGGGGCGTCAGAATCGCAGCATTCAGATCTGGCGCCGCGGGCGCAGCCATGATTACCGCACTTGCCCGCGTCGTGGCCAACTGATGGCGATACTTCGGATTGGCAAGGAAAGCCAGGTCGCCAGCGCCGGCCGTCTCAAGCGTGGCGATACGCGAAACCACCGTGTCGCCGGCGCCGACTATTACTCCGCCCAGACGGGCAACGATCTCATCGAGCCGCAGTCCCACGGCCCGCGTATTACTTCGTGCCGTCGCCCAACGCCTTGATTACCCGGTCGGTAATGTCGATGCGCGGGTTGGCGTAGACCGCTTCCTGGAAAATGACGTCGTATTTCTCGGCCTCGGCAATCTGCTTGATGACTTTGTTGACGCGCTCGAAGATCGAAGCCATTTCCTCGTTCTGTCTTTGGCTGAGGTCCTCGCGGAATTCGCGCTGCTTGCGCTGGAAATCGCGATTCAGGTCGTTGAACTCGCGCTCCTTGGTGCGTCGATCGGATTCCGCCATGGTTACGGCATTCTTGTCCATGTTCTCCTGCATGCCTTGCAGCTGCTTGGCGATGCGCTGCAGATCCTGATCGCGCTTTTCGAAGTCCTTCTCGATCTTCTTCTTCGCCTTCGCCGCCTGCGGCGCATCGTTAAGAATCTTCTGGCTATTTACGAAGCCGATCTTGCCCTCGGCAAAGGCGCCGCAGGAGAAGATGGCCAGCGCAAAACCTGAAACGAGGAATTTCTTCAACATGACTTTCTCACCATTAAATAGCCGTCAGAAAACTGAACCCATCTGGAACTGCAAACGCTGGACCTTGTCATCAGCCTTTTTGTTGAAAGGATTGGCATAGGAAAACTTGAGGGGGCCCATCGGCGAATTCCACGAAAGTGCCACGCCGCCGCTATAGCGCAAACTGCCCAGGCTGAATTTCGAATCGTAGCCCCAGACATTGCCGGCATCAACAAACGCGCTCAGGCGCATTGACTTGTCATTGCCCATGCCGGGGACTGGAAACAGCAATTCGGCATTTCCGATGAGGCGCTTCGTGCCGCCGACCGACTCACTCGTTGCCGCATCCCGCGGCCCGAGCGAACCGGAATCAAAACCGCGCACCGAACCAATACCACCGGCATAGAAGTTCTTGAAGAACGGCAGCTCCTTGTTGCCATAGCCCTGGGCAACACCAACCTCGCCGTTGAACGCCAGAGTTATTTTTCTTTCGACCGGATAGTAGTACTGGTGCTGGTAGGACGCCTTCACGTATGTCGCTGAGCTGCCCGGCAAAGCCACCTCCAGGGTAACCCGACGATAATCGCCGCGTGTCGTCACCAGCAGACTGTCGCGACTATCCTGCTGCCAACCGCCGGAGGCCAGCAGGGTATTGCTCTTGGCCCCGAATTGGGTCACATAGTTTTGGTAGCGGATCGGGCTGTTGGCGTCAGTCTTGAGCGTGGTCCGATCATATGCCAGGCCGAGATTGATGTAGTCATCCTCGGCAATGGGAATACCCCAGCGCATGCCGCCACCGAACGAATCCGAACCGAAGCTACCCACGGCCAAGGTGCTGGTATCGGTATTTCTCAGGTAGACATCGAAGCCCTGACTGACACCATCAACGGTGAAATAGGGATCGGTATGTGAAAGCGAGTAAACCCGATTCGACTTGCTGGTGCTGACCTGGACGCCCACATGCTTGCCGCTGCCGAACAGGTTCTGCTGCTGAACCGCACCTGAAACGGTAAACTTTTCGGCGCTCGAGAATCCCGCGCCAAGCATGATGTTGCCGGTCGGCTTTTCCTTGACCTTGACCTCCATGTCGACCTGGTCGGTGGTTCCGGCAACCGGCGGAGTTTCCACTGTGACTTCGTCAAAATAGCCGAGTTTATCGACCCGCGTACGCGAGCGATTGATCTTTTCGCCGTCATACCACGCCGACTCGGTCTGACGCAGCTCGCGACGCACGACTTCGTCGCGGGTCCGTGTGTTGCCGGTTACATTGATGCGACGAACGTAAACACGTCGCCCCGGATCGATGAATACCGTGAAAGCGACTTCGCGCTTGGCCTTGTCGAGTTCAGGTGCCGCATTCACATTGGCGAAGGCATAACCCTCGTTACCCAGGCGCTCGCTGATCGCCTTCGTTGTTTCCGTCATGCGCTCGCGGGAAAACACCTCGCCAGGCTTGACAAAAACAAGCTTGCGCAGCTCTTCCTCAGGCACCAGCAGTTGCCCCGCCAGCTTGACCGAGGAAATCGTGTACTTCTCGCCTTCGGTGATATTGATGGTTATGTAGATGTCCTGCTTTTCCGGCGAGATCGAAACCTGGGTGGATTCGATGTTGAACTCGAGGTAGCCGCGGTCCAGGTAGAAGGAACGCAGAGACTCCAGATCCCCCGACAATTTTTGCTTCGAATATTGGTCGTTCTTGGTGTACCAGGTCAGCAATCCCGGCGTACGCAGCACCATCAGATCGAGCAGTTCGGACTCGGCAATTGCGTTGGCACCAATAATGTTGATCTGCCGGATCTTGGCAATCTCACCTTCGTCGACGGCGAAATTGACGCCGACACGATTGCGCTCGAGCGGGGTGACCGTAGTGGTCACCTGCACCGAATAGTGACCCTGAGCCAGATACTGGCGTTTCAGTTCCTGCTCCGCGCGCTCGACCAGGGCCCGGTCAAAAATGCGCGACTCCGCAAGCCCGACCTCACGCAAGGATTTTTTCAGGTCTTCCGGTTTGAACGCCTTCAGTCCGGTGAATTCAAGCGAGGAAATGGCCGGACGCTCGTCGAGGATCACCACCAGCACCTGCCCGTCGATCTCCAGGCGCACGTCCTTGAAGAAGCCGGTGGCAAACAATGCCTTGATCGCGGCGGCGGCCTTCTCATCGGTCATTGTGTCGCCCACCTTCACGGGAAGATAGGAGAACACCGTGCCTGCTTCGGTACGCTGGATGCCCTCGACGCGGATATCTTTGATCGGGAAGGGCTCAAAGGCAATGGCGGAACGCGCCAGCAACGCGATGACCAGTCCGGCAAGCAGTTTCATCTTCATTTGGTAAGGCGGAACCTAGCCTGAAACAAGGCGGTTGATATCGTTGTAGAAGGCAAAGGCCATCAGCAGTGCCAATAAGGCAAATCCAATCTGCTGGCCAATTTCCAGGGCCCGTTCCGACACCGGGCCACCCTTGAAAAACTCGACGAGATAATACATCAAATGCCCCCCGTCCAGAACGGGTACGGGAAGCAGATTCAGCACGCCAAGGCTGATGCTTATCAGCGCAAGAAAACGCAAGTAATAGCTCAGGCCAAGCCGGGCCGATTGTCCGGCGTAATCAGCGATTGTCACCGGCCCCGAGAGGTTTTTCCAGGATAGCTCACCGGTCAGCATCCGTCCCATCATGCGCAAACTGAGTATCGACGTGTCCCAGGTTTGCGTAATGGCTCGCCATCCGGATTCGAGAGGTCCGTAGCTCACCACCGTCATCATTTCAAATGCCTCGCCCTGCCCTTCCTTCACCAGCAATCCCAGGCGCCCGAGTTTGTGCCCGCCATCCTCGACCGCGCGCGGCGCGGCCGCAATCACGACCACGTCACCATTGCGCTCGATTTGGAACTGCAGGCTGCGGCCAGGCGCAGCTCTTGCGGCGGCGGCAAGCTCTGACCAATCTGAAATCGCTTTGCCGTCAATTGACAGCACCCGATCACCGACGCGGAAACCCGCACTGTCGGCGACTGACCCCGGTTGGACGTTGCCGACCACTGCGGGCAGACGCGGCCGGAACAGGACCAGGCCCAGGGGACGCAAGGGATCTTTTTCCAGCTCTTCAAGATCAAATCGCTCGGTGGCGATCCGGTAAACGCCAATCTCCCGTTGCGGATTGACTGTTTCGATACTTACGGCTTCCTTGTCCAGAGCCCGCCGCATGACCTCCCAGCGCAAGTCCTGCCAGGTAAGGATAGGGGTGCCATTCACGCTGCGCACGGTTGAACCTTCGACGATGCCTGCCATCGCCGCGACCGATCCGGCCGGCGGCTGTCCCAGGCGGGGTTTGAGTTCAGTCACGCCATGCATGAGCAGACCCCAGTACAGCAGGATCGCCAGCAGGAAGTTGGCGGCCGGTCCGGCAGCGACGATGAAGGCGCGCCGCCCCACCGACTGGCGGTTAAAAGAACGCGGCAGATCGGCAGCGGCAACTTCGCCTTCTCGCTCGTCGAGCATCTTGACGTAGCCGCCCAGCGGAAAAATCGAAATTGCCCATTCGGTTTTGTCCAGGCCGCCACGACGCATCCAGATCACCTTGCCAAAACCAAAGGCAAAGCGCAGGACTTTTACGTTGCAGGCCCGCGCGGCAAGATAGTGGCCCATCTCGTGCACCACCACGAGCACGGCAAGGGCAACGATGAACGCTCCGCCGTACCAGCCCCACAGTTGCGGATTCATCGCTGGCGACGACTGGCAAGAACCTTGCCGGCAACCGAGCGTGCCTGTCGATCAGCGTCGAACACGGCATCGAGGTCCGGCAAACCGGCTTGCGGCACTTGATCCAGCGTCTCGGCGATCACTTCGGCGATACCCAGAAATGGCAAACGCTCTTCAAGGAAAGCCTCAACGGCCAGCTCGTTGGCGGCATTCAGTACGGCGGCGGCATTGCCTTCGGCACGCAAGGCCCGGTAGGCAAGGTCGAGACAGGGGAAGCGCGTTGAATCGGGTCGCTCGAAGTTGAGCTGCCCGACGGCGAAAAGGTCCAGCGGTGCGACGCCCGAGTCGATGCGGTCCGGCCACGCCAGTGCATGAGCGATCGGGGTGCGCATGTCTGGATTCCCGAGTTGTGCCAGAACCGATCCATCGTTGTAATCAACCAGCGAATGGATCACGCTTTGCGGATGGATCACCACCTCGATACGGTCTGCCGGGGCATTGAACAACCAATGGGCCTCGATCACTTCAAGGCCCTTGTTCATCATCGTCGCCGAATCGACGGAGATCTTGCGTCCCATCGACCAGTTCGGATGAGCCACCGCCTGCGCCGGGGTGACGGTGCGCAACTGGTCCGCGGGCGTATTGCGAAAGGGGCCGCCCGATGCCGTCAATAGTATCCGCCGCACCCCGCCGCGAGCCATGTTCCCGGCAAAATCGTGGGGCATCGACTGGAAAATCGCATTGTGCTCGCTGTCGATCGGCAACAGCAGCGCTCCGGCGCGATGCACCTCGGCCATGAATACTGCGCCGGCCATCACCAGCGCTTCCTTGTTGGCGAGCAGCACGCGCTTCCCCGCCTTGGCGGCAGCAAGCGTAGGCGGCAGGCCGGCGGCACCGACAATCGCCGCCATGACCGCGTCGACGTCCGGCAGGGACGCGACCTGACAGAGCGCCTCGGGCCCGTACAACACTTCGGTCGCCATACCGGCGGTCAGCAAATCACTGAGGCGACGCGCTTCGTCCGGACCACCGACCACGGCGTAGGCTGGACGAAACCGCCGGCATTGGTCGGCGAGAATCTCGACCCGGCTGTGGCCGGTCAGGGCGACGACCTCAAATCGATCCGGATGCCGGGCTATGACATCGAGCGTGCTGACCCCGATGGACCCGGTGGCACCGAGTACGGAAATCTTCATGAACGGACGAGGTAAAGGATCAGTGCCGCCAGCGGCAGGGTCGACGTCAAGGCATCGATGCGATCAAGCACGCCGCCATGCCCGGGCAGCAACTGGCTGCTGTCCTTGATGCCGGCTTGCCGCTTGAGCAAGGACTCGAAGAGGTCGCCCATGACACTGACGGCGGTAAGCAGGAACAACAACCCGACAATTGCCGGCAACGGCAAAGGAAGCTTGCCCGCAAGCGGACTGAATGAAAGCACGATGCCACCATAGATCAGGACGCCAACGACAGCACCGGCGACGCCCTCCCAGGTCTTGCCCGGACTGATTGCCGGCGCCAGCTTGTGGCGACCCAGGGCGCGACCGGCAAAGTAGGCTGCAATATCGGCAACCCAGACCAGACCCATGGCGGCCAGCATCAGCCAGGTATCAACCGCGTGCAGGGCAACCATCGCCGCCCAGGTCGGCAGGATCACCAGGGCCCCCAGCAGGTACCCGCCCATGTCGTTGCCGCCCAGCGTCCATTTGTAGCGGAACCAGAAGGGAACCACCAGCAGCCAGAATGCCGCGGAGAGTCCGAGCAGCACAGGTACCAGCTGCGGCATGCTGACCGTAAGCTGCCAGCAACACACCAGAATGCTGGCTGCGTACATATAGCGAACCGGCGGATCCAATTTCATCAAGCCGGCCCATTCCCACGCCGCTGCGGCAGCGACCAGCGCGAATGCCAGTGTCGCCGCGATCGGCGGCAGCGCGAAGAGGATCAGTCCAAGCGCGGCAACCAGCACCAGCGCCGTCAGGATCCGTGTCTTAAGCATCGTGGCCGGCGGCCGGCACGGCGAGAGTCGGCGCTGGTGACACGGCGTTATCGATCAGTTGATCGCTGGTGCGACCGAAACGGCGCTCGCGCTGCCGGTAGGAAGCGATGGCGGAATCCAGCGACGCATCGTCGAAATCCGGCCAGAGCGTATCGGTGAAATAGAGTTCGCTGTAGGCGAGTTGCCAGAGCAGGAAATTGCTGATTCGCTGTTCGCCACCGGTACGGATGAAAAGGTCGGGCTCCGGCGCATAGGCCATGACCAGATGGGGCGCGAGATCCGCCTCGCCAAAAACGCCGACCTTTTCCGGGTGGGCCAGCGCCAACTGGTTCATCGCCTGCAGGATGTCCCAACGCCCGCCGTAGTTGGCCGCGATGGTCAGCGTCAGGCGCGAGTTGTTTGCCGTGAGGGCCTCGCCTTCGCGAATCAGGGCTACCAGCCTGGGCTCAAAAGCGGAAAGGTCGCCGACCACCTTCAGCCTCACCCCGTTGGCATGGAGCCTGCCGATTTCATTTTGCAAAGCGCTGACGAAGAGGTTCATGAGGAAGGACACTTCCTCGACCGGTCGGCGCCAGTTCTCCGACGAAAAGGCGAACAAGGTCAGGTAGTCGACGCCGCGCGCGATGCAGGCCTTGACGGTTGCACGCACAATTTCGACGCCACGCTTGTGGCCGGCAACACGCGGCATGTAGCGCTTCTTTGCCCAGCGCCCGTTGCCGTCCATGATGATGGCAATATGGCGCGGCACCTTGCCCACGTCGGGGATGGCCTGGGTCGAACTGGTGAAATTTCCTGCCATGTTGCCCGCTCCCGCGATTCAGATAGCCATCAGGTCCTTCTCTTTTTCCGCCAGTTGGCGATCGACCTCGGCGACATAACGATCGGTAAGCCGTTGCATGTCATCCAATGCCTTGCGCTCGTCATCCTCGCCGATCTCCTTCTTCTTCAGAGCTTCCTTGAGGTGGGCGATCGCATCGCGACGCAGATTGCGAATCGCCACCTTGGCGTTCTCGCCTTCGTGCTTGATCACCTTGATCAGGTCGCGGCGACGTTCTTCAGTCAGCGCGGGCATCGGCACACGAATCAGTTCGCCTTGCGACGAGGGATTCAGGCCGAGGTCGGAATCGCGGATGGCTCTTTCCACCTTGGCTACCATCGGCTTTTCCCACGGCTGGACGCCGATGGTGCGGGCGTCGATCAGGGTGACGTTGGCCACCTGCGTGATTGCAACCATGGAGCCGTAATAGTCAACCTGAACATGGTCCAGGATGCCGGTGTGCGCACGACCGGTGCGCACCTTGCCCAGATCGGCCTTGAGCGACTCAAGGCTCTTCTGCATCTTCTGCTCGGATGTCTTCTTCAGTTCGGGAATCATGCAACCTCCTAAACGTGAACCAGGGTGCCCTCGTTCTCTCCCATGACCACGCGCTTCAGCGCGCCGGCCTTGAAGATCGAGAACACGTTGATCGGCAGTTTCTGGTCGCGGCACAGCGCGAAAGCGGTCGCGTCCATCACTGCCAGATTGCGGCCAATCGCCTCATCAAAGCTGATGCGGGCGAAGCGGGTGGCTTGCGGATCCTTCTTCGGATCGGCGGTATAGATGCCATCGACCTTGGTGGCCTTGAGCACGATCTCGGCACCGATCTCCGAGCCGCGCAACGCGGCGGCGGTATCCGTGGTAAAGAATGGATTGCCGGTGCCGGCACCGAAGATGACGACCTTGCCTTCTTCGAGATAGCGGATTGCCTTGCCCCGGATGTAGGGCTCGACTACCTGCTCGATGTTGAGCGCCGACTGCACGCGGGCATTGATTCCCGCCTGGCGCATCGCATCGGACAGCGCCATGGCATTCATCACCGTCGCCAGCATGCCCATGTAGTCGGCGGTGGCGCGATCCATCCCGGTCGCCGTGCCGGCCAGGCCACGGAAAATATTGCCTCCGCCGATGACCACACCGGCCTCGACGCCAAGATCGGTAACCGCCTTGATCTCGGCCACGATCGCGCCAAGCACTGCCGTATTGATGCCATAGGCATCATCACCCATCAGCGCCTCGCCCGAAAGCTTCAGCAGGATGCGACGGAACTTCGGCGCGACCATGCGGCGATCCCGGCTTACTTGTTGCCGGCGGCAGCGGCCGCCTGGGCGGCCACTTCAGCGGCGAAGTCGTTGACCTTCTTCTCGATGCCTTCGCCCACCATATACAGCGTGAATCCGGCTACCGACGCGCCCCTGGCTTTCAGGAGTTGCTCGATGGTCTGCTTGCCGTCTTCCGCCTTGACAAAGACCTGGCCCAGCAGGGTCACGTCCTTGAGGTACTTCTGGACAGTTCCTTCGGCGATTTTCTCCAGCATCGCGTCCGGCTTGCCGGCTTCGCGTGCCTTCTCGATCGCGATGCGACGTTCGGTGTCGAGCAACTCGGCCGGAACGCCGGAAGAATCGAGCGCCTTCGGCTTCGAGGCAGCGATGTGCATGGCGATGTCCTTGGCCAGCTGATCGTCACCGCCGACCACATCGACCAGTACGCCGATCTTGGAGCCGCCGTGGATGTAGGAGGCAAGCTTGCCCTGGGCCGCGACGCGGACGAAGCGACGGGCGCTCATGTTCTCGCCGATCTTGCCGACCAGTGCGGTACGCGTGGACTCGACGGTGCCGTCGCCCAGCGGCAGGGCCGACAGGGCGGCGACGTCGGCCGGGGCCTTCTCGGCCGCCAGGCGCGCGCAATCTGCAGCCAGCTTGATGAACTCGTCGTTCTTGGCGACGAAATCGGTCTCGCTGTTGATTTCGAAGATGCTGCCCAGCTTGCCGTCGCCGGACACATAAATCGCGACGATGCCTTCCGCGGCGACGCGGGCGGCGGCCTTGGTGGCCTTGTTACCCAACTTGACGCGCAGGATTTCTTCGGCCTTGACCATGTCGCCACCGGCCTCGGTCAGCGCCTTCTTGCATTCCATCATCGGCGCGTCGGTCTTCTCGCGCAGTTCCTTGACCATGCTTGCGGTAATTTCCGCCATTCTCGTTACTCCAAAATCAATTTCTCGAAACAAGCCGTTCAGACGCGCACCATGCATGGCACGCGCCTTGACCGTGCTGTCGGTCCGCCCGCTTACTCGGCGGCGTCTTCGACCTCGACGAACTCGTCGTCGCCGGCCAGTTGCTGCACTACTTCGTTGATCGACTGGCTCTTGCCCTCGAGGATCGCGTCGGCCACGCCGCGGGCGTACAGCCGGATCGCGCCGGAGGAGTCATCATTGCCGGGGATCACGTAGCTGACACCCTCCGGCGAGTGATTGGTATCGACCACGCCGATCACCGGAATGCCAAGCTTGCTAGCTTCGGTAATGGCAATCTTGTGATAGCCGACGTCGATCACGAAAATGGCATCGGGCAGGCCGCCCATCTCCTTGATGCCACCGATGGACTTGCGCAGCTTGTCGATCTCGCGCTGACGGGTCAGCGCCTCCTTCTTCGACAGCTTTTCCTGGCCGCCTTCCTCGATCGCCTGTTCAAGATCCTTGAGGCGCTTGACGGAGAGCTTGAGGGTCTTGAAGTTGGTCATCATGCCGCCAAGCCAGCGGTCATCGACGTAGGGCATGCCGCAACGCTGGGCTTCTTCGGCGACGATCTCGCGCGCCTGGCGCTTGGTGCCGACGAAAAGGACGGTGCCCTTCTTGCCTGCCATCTTGCGCACGAAACTCATCGCCTCGTTGTACTTGGCGAGGGTCTTTTCAAGGTTGATGATGTGGATTTTGTTGCGATGGCCGAAAATGTACGGGGCCATTTTGGGGTTCCAGAAACGGGTCTGGTGGCCGAAATGAACTCCGGCCTCCAGCATCTGGCGCATGGTAGTGCTCATCGAGTATCTCCGATATGGGTTGAACCGCCGCCCGGCCGTGCTGCTCAACGCGATCTGCGTTCAGCCACCCTATCGGCGCCGGGCGTGTGGATTTTGCCCGGGAACACCCCGGTCAAGCTAGCGATTATAGCCGAGTCGCCGGTCTTCATACAAGGCCTTTGATCGTCGAATCAGGTGGTTGCGAGAAGGTGTACCGAGTTCCTGCAAACCTATGCGATAAGTAGTATCTTCCCCATTCCGTCCGCATGTCCCCCTTTGCTGCGACCAACCCGGGAAGCCTTCACCGTGAGCCTGCTAGCCAAAAGTCGCCTTGCCAACGACGGCGACGTCGACCATCAGTTCCGCAGCCATGCACCACTCGATCGCTTCGACCCGACGCGAACCAATGTTTCGCCGGCAATACGGGACGCCATCAGTGAGCTGACGCCAATTGAAGCCATCGTCCTCACGGTGGATATCCGGCGTTCATCCTGCGTGCTCAAGGAGTCCATCGACATCCCGCAGTACGCCAAGATACTCGACGATTTCGTCGCCGAATTCCGCACCGTGCTGCACTATCACGGCGGCTGGTTCGACAAATTCACCGGCGATGGCTTCATCTGCTACTGGCTGGTCGAACAGTCCTTCGCCGAACGCATGGAGACGGTGCTCGATTTCTGCTGCTCGGTGATGAACAACTTCCGCAGTTACTACTATCCGGCCTTCGTCGCCAACATGCGCAACGAACCGACAGGCATTGGCCTGTCGATCGGGGTGGATGCCGGACCCTGTTACCTCACGCCGATTGTTGGCGACCTCACCATCATCGGCTCGCCCATCGTCGGCTCGGTACGCATGTGCGATACCTGCCCACCCTACCATCTTGTACTCAATGCCTATCCAGGCAGCCGACTGCTGGAGAGCATGGCAACCACCTGCGCCCGGCTCTCGGACGACATTGCCTACCAGTTGCATGCCAAAACCGTGGAGACCAAGGAATACCCCGATGGTCAGCTGGCCTATTCGGTCGAGTTCTTCGCCAAGGGCGAACGCCTGTTCTACTGACGCTTCACGCCAGCGGCCGGCCTGCGGGTCCGGCAGCGGCAGTAGAATGCCAGTCCCCAATCGCACGCCGCATCCATGGCCATTACAATCAAGTCCGCCGAAGACATTGCTGAAATGCGTGTCGCCTGCCGTCTGGCGGCCGAGGTGCTCGACTACATCGAACCCTTCGTCAAGCCGGGTATCACCACTGCCGAACTCGACCGGCTGTGCCACGACTACATGGTTGACGTCCAGGGCTGCATCCCGGCGCCGCTGAATTACGCCCCGCCGGGCTACGCGCCCTATCCCAAGTCGATCTGCGCCTCGGTCAATCATCAGGTCTGCCATGGCGTTCCCAATGACCGTGCCCTGAAAAAAGGCGACATCGTCAATCTCGACATTACGACTATCAAGGACGGCTGGCACGGTGACACCAGCCGGACCTTCTGCGTCGGTGATACATCGATCCTCGCCAAACGCCTGGTCAGCATGACCCACGAATGCATGTGGGCGGGCATCGCCCAGGTCAAACCGGGCGTACACCTGGGCGCAATTGGCGCCGCGATCCAGAAATACGCCGAAGGCGCGGGATACTCCGTGGTCAGGGAATTCTGCGGGCACGGCATCGGCCGGAATTTTCATGAAGAACCGCAGGTGCTCCACTATGGCAAAGCCAGTGACGGCCCGCTCCTTCAGCCCGGCATGGTGTTCACCATCGAGCCGATGATCAATGCCGGCAAGGCAGCGATCTCCGAATTGCCGGATGGTTGGACCATCGTCACCAAGGATCGCAGCCTCTCGGCACAGTGGGAACACACGGTGCGGGTTACCGACACCGGCGTCGAGGTACTGACCCTGTCGTCGGGGGCCCCGCCCTGTCCGTCGCATATTTGCCTCACGCCCTGAACCAATTGCATTGGTAAATCGGCCGGTCACCGAAATGAGCGAATTGCGCGATCTCGCAGCGAAATCCCGGCAAATGCTGGCGGAAGGTCAGCAAGCGCTGATCGCCTCGTGGCGCGCGCACAAGGACGGCATGCTGCTGCTTGCCGGTCGTGCAAAGCTGGTGGACTCGGTCCTGTGCGAGATCTGGCAGGCACTCGCCCTGCCTTCGAACTGCGCGCTGGCCGCGGTGGGAGGCTACGGGCGCGGCCAGCTGCATCCGGGGTCCGACGTCGACCTTCTGATCCTGACGCCGGAGGGAGACCACGGGGAAACCAATGCGCACAACGCCCGCCGGCTCGAACAGCTGATCGGCCTGCTCTGGGACATCGGCCTCGACATTGGCCACAGCGTGCGTAGCGTTGCGCAGTGCCTCGATGAAGCGGAGCGCGACATCACCGTCCAGACCTCACTGCTCGAGGCACGTTTTCTTGCCGGCTCAGGGCATCTGTTCGATCAATTCGAACAGAGCTGCAGCGCCAACCTGAGTCCCAAGATATTCCTCAAGGCCAAACAGCTCGAGCAAGCCGAGCGCTACGCCAAGTACAACGATACCCCCTACAGCCTTGAGCCGAACTGCAAGGAGAACCCCGGCGGCATCCGTGACCTTCAGGTCATTCAGTGGGTGGCGCGCGCGGCGCACCTGGGTAACGACTGGAATGCGCTCTCGCGTGCCGGCCTGATCAGTGCCGCGGAGGTTCGGCAGATTGAGCACGCCGACAAGTTCTTGCGCGACTTGCGCATTGAATTGCATCTGCTGGTAGGGCGTCGCGAGGAGCGTCTGCTGTTCGACCACCAGGAAAAGCTCGCCGCGGCCATCGGCATACGCGCCACCGGATCCAAGCGTGCCTCCGAAGTCCTGATGCAGCGTTACTACCAGAACGCAAAGCTGGTGACCCAGCTGAACTCGCTGGTGCTGCAGGTGCTTGACGACCGGCTTGCCCCGGAGCGCCAAGGGCCGCCCATCGTGATTGACGCCCATTTCCAGATGGTGCGCGACCAGCTGGATGTGCGCGATGAAAAAGTGTTCCAGGATCATCCGCGGGCCATTCTCGAATGTTTCCTGCTGCAGATGCAGCGCTCGGAACTCAAGGGGATGACGCCGCGTACCCTGCGTGCGCTGTGGCGGGCTCAGAGTGGCATCGATGCCGCCTTTCGTCGTGACCCCGCGAATCGGGCGCTGTTCCTCAGCCTGCTCCAGCAGCCGCACCTGATCCGCTCCCTGCGGCGCATGAATCAGTACGACATCCTCGGCCGCTATCTGCCCGCGTTTGGCAAGATCGTCGGTCAGATGCAGCACGACCTGTTCCATGTCTATACGGTGGATCAGCATATCCTGCAGGTGGTGCGTAACCTGCGCCGCTTTGCCATGCCGGAGTTCGCACACGAATACCCGTTTTGCTCCCGGCTGATGATCGGCTTCGACAAGCGCTGGCTGCTGTACCTTGCCGCGCTTTTCCATGACATTGCGAAAGGCAGGGGCGGCGATCATTCCCAGCTGGGCAAGCGCGACGCCACCATTTTTTGCCGCGATCACGGCATCAACGAGGAGGACACGGCGCTCGTGGTCTTCCTCGTCGAACACCATCTGACGATGTCCCAGGTGGCACAAAAGCAGGATCTCGCCGATCCGGAAGTCATTCTCGCCTTTGCGCGCAAGCTTGGCGACATGCGTCGCCTGACCAGCCTTTACTTGCTCACCGTCGCAGATATCCGCGGCACCAGTCCCAAGGTCTGGAACAACTGGAAAGGAAAGCTACTGGAGGATCTGTTCCGCATGACGGCAGGCGTGCTCAAGGGGACCGCGGTACTCCAGCTTTCCGGGGTGGCCGAACGGCAGGAGGAAGCTCGCCGCCTGCTGCGCTAT
This sequence comes from uncultured beta proteobacterium, assembly GCA_903959855.1. Lineage (GTDB taxonomy): Bacteria > Pseudomonadota > Gammaproteobacteria > Burkholderiales > Rhodocyclaceae > Sulfuritalea. The sequence continues at coordinate 17,857 of CAJBYR010000176.1, read as the reverse complement.
CACGGCCTGCGCCCGGACATCGAGGTCGCGCTGTGGAACCAACTCGACACCCCCTACTACATGCGCCATGCATCCGACGAGATCGCATGGCATACCCGCACCCTCTATCATTGTCCGGACAGTCCCAAACCCGTGGTTCGGGCGCGCCTCAACCCGATAGGCGACGGCCTCCAGGTTATGGTCTACGTCAAGGATCAGGCCTTGCTGTTCGCCCGGCTCTGCGGATTCTTCGCTCGCCTCGGCTACAACATCGTCGACGCCAAGATCCACACCACCCGCCATGGGTATGCACTGGACAGCTTCGTGGTTTTTGCCGCCGACCCCAGCCAGGCCTATCGCGACATGATCCAGTTGGTCGAACACGGCATCCGCGAACAACTCGAGACCTTGCCCCCTTTGCCCGCCGCGATGGGCGGACGCCTGTCACGGCTGGTCAAGCATTTTCCGATTACGCCGGAAGTCGACATCCGTGCCGACGAGCGCGGCAGCCAGTATCTGATGATCGTCACCGCCGCGGATCGCCCGGGCCTGCTTTACGCCATCGCCCGCATCCTCGGGCAACATCAAATCACCCTGCATACCGCGAAGATTGCCACCCTCGGCGAACGCGTCGAGGATGTGTTCCTGATCAGCGGCAAGGAACTGGGGCATACCGCAACCCTGGTAAGACTGGAGCAGGACCTGCTGGCCGTACTCCAGGTCTGAGTAATCGGGGTTCAGCGCCGGGGAAAGACGCCCGACGTCACTTTTCGGCTCCCAGATGCTCAGGAAGCTGATACTTGAGGCATTCGCCCAGAGTTGCCACGTCCAGCGACAGATCCGAGCGCGGCCTCAATCGCAGCGCCAGCAAACCACGCTCACCGCAAGACGCCATGCTGTCGATCTTGGCGCACTCGCCGGAAGAACATTCCCACGAATTGACCCGACACCGCCCGATGGCATCGATCACCGCCTGGGCATTGCCGCCGACGTCCTCGAAACGAATGACGATCTCGTCACCCTGCTTCTCGATCTGGTATCTCATGGCTCCTCCGTCTAGTTCTTTTTTCTGCATTCTAGTACTCCGAATGCGGAATGGAAAACCTGACCGTCAGCCGCGCATTCCCAGGGACGCCTCGAGTTGCCTGACCAGGGCAATCAGCTTCGGTCTTACTTCACCGAGCAGGAACTCCTTCGACAAGGTAAATGCGGGGCCGCCACAATTGATCGCCATCGGCGGCAAACCACCGCCCGGCCGCAAGGGTACGGCGATGGCATTGACATCAGACTGCCATTCGCCGAAGGAACTGACGCAGCCGGTTTCGCGATATTCCTTCAGCGCACGTTCGATGCCGGCGCGTATCGTCGGCCAGGCCACTTCGTCGAGTTCGCGCACCCGCTCCATGATGTCCTCGCGTTCGCGCTCGGGAATCAGCGCGAGGTAGGCGCGCCCCATCGCCGTGGTAGCGATCGGTATCCGCGACCCGATGTCGAGCGACAGCGTCAACGCCGCGGAACTGCGGGCGTTACCGACGTAGATCATCGACAGGCGATCTCGACTTCCCAGAGACACCATGGCCTTGGAAAAATCCGCCAGTTCCTGCATCAACGGCCGCGCCAGGTCGCGCACGTCGAGTCGCGCCAGCATCGCACTGCCCAAAGCCAGGGTCGAGGTGCCCAGACGGTATTTTCCGGTGTCCTCGACATAGACCAGATAACCCAGCTTCGTCAGCGTGTAGGTCAGCCGCGAAATCGTGGACTTCGGCAGCTTGCAGCGTTTGGCAATGTCCAGGTTACCAAGCATCTTCTCGCCCGAACTGAAGCAGGAGAGCACCGACAAGCCGCGCGCCAATGCCGTCACGAAATGCCGGTCTTCCTTGGCGGGAACATTCTTCGCGATTGCGGGAGCAGAAATCATCGCCCTTTTTTCCTTCGTCATTTCAGTCGTCCTCGTAGTCGGTCATCGCGCCCAGCGCCCGGCGCGCTGTGCGGTATTCATTCTTGAGCCGCGCCACTACCTCACGTACCGGAAGAATTTCGTCGATCGAGCCGACGCCCTGGCCGACACCCCAGATGTCACGCCAGGCCTTGGTACGGTCGGAGCCAAAGCTCATGCTGGTCTTGTCGCGTACCGGCAGGTTATCCGGATCGAGTCCCTGGGCGACGATACTCGGCCGCAGGTAGTTGCCGTGCACCCCGGTGAAATAGGGCGTGTACACCACGTCGGCGGCGGCACTGCCGACGATCATCTGCTTGTAGGCGTCGGCCGCATTCGCCTCTGTCGTCGGTATGAAGCGCGTACCCATGTAGGCCAGGTCGGCGCCCATGGCTTGCGCGGCGAGAATCTGCTGTCCCTTGGTCATCGCGCCGGAAAGGGCGATCGGCCCGTCCCAGAATCGTCGCACTTCGGAGATCAGGACAAAGGGACTCAGGGTGCCGGCATGGCCGCCGGCGCCGGCCGCCACCAGAATCAGGCCATCGACGCCGGCCTCCAGTGCCTTCTGCGCATGTCGCACATTGATCACGTCGTGGAAGACGATGCCGCCATAGGCGTGGACTTCCTTTACCACGTCGCCCGGAGCCCGCAGGCTGGTGATGATCATCGGCACTCGATGTTTGACACAAAGCGCGACGTCGTGATCCAGGCGATCATTGGAGTGATGCACGATCTGGTTCACCGCGAATGGCCCGATTTTGCGCCCCGGCTCGGCACGACGCGCCGCCGCGATTTCCTCCGTCAGCATGGCCAGCCATTCATCGAGCAGTTCCTTGGGCCGGGCATTCAGCGCCGGAAAGGAACCGACGATGCCCGCCATGCACTGCGCCAGCACCAACTGCGGCTGGGACACAATGAACATCGGCGCGCCGATCACCGGCAGCGAAAGATTGTCGAGCAGGACCTTGGGCAAACTCATTGCGACTCCTAAGACGTGGATGCGACCGGAGGCCGGCCGGTCATGCGCCAGGCCGGAACCAGCGCCAGGCAATACACAAAGGCGATCAGAAAAAAGCCTTCCTGCATGGGTTGCAAGCCATGCACGGCGTTGAGCTGACGCTCGCGGCCTTCGAGAAACAGGGCAATCAGGGTAACCCCGAGGGCACCGCCTAGCTGGCGGAAAAAGTTGATCGACGCCGAGCCGGCCGCTTCACTGCCATAGGGCAGCAGGCGCAGCGCGCCGGCGTTCAGGCCGGGGATGATCAGCCCGAGGCCGATACGCCCGACGGCCACCCACAAGGCCAGCAGCCAGAAGCCGGTCACGGCTGACGACAGCCCCATCAGGATCGCCGATACCGAAAAGCAGGCCAGCCCCGCCATGGCGACCCGATTGGATGGAAAGCGGTCGGCAAGCTTTCCCGCCTGCAACAGCACGAGTGCCAGCACGGCGCCGCCCGGCAGCAGCATCAAGCCGGCCTCGTAGCCGGAAAAGCCGAGACCGATCTGAGCGAATACCGGCGCCAGGTAAGTCGATCCATAAATGCCGACGCCATAAGCCAGCGCCACCAGAACCGCGGCGCCGAAGCCAGGCTCGCGAAAAATGCGGAAGTCGAGCAGGGGATGCAGGGTGCTGCGCTCCCAGACCACGAAGGCGACCGACAGCGCAAGCCCCGAGAGCGCAGCGGCCGCACCGGCTACAGGCTGTCGGATCAGTGCCGCGAGTCCGCCGAGCAGCAGGCAAAGTGCGGCAACCACGAGCAGCAGGCCAACCATGTCGAAGGACTGCTTGTGGCGCCCGGGAAGCGGCCGTCCGGCCACCACATAGCGCGGCGCCAGGGCGATGGCGGCGAGGCAGAGGGGAACGGTAACGAGAAACACAGCGCGCCAGCCGAAGTGGTCGACCAGCAGGCCGCCGGCCACCGGTCCGACCGCAGGCGAAAGCACGATACCCAGGCCATACGCCCCCATTGCCCGTCCGCGTTCTTCCGGCGGAAACACGTCGATGATGACCAGCATCGACAAGGGCTGGATCAGGCCGGCGATGCTGCCCTGCCCGATCCGGCACAGCGCGAGCATTGCGAAATGGTCGCTCAACGCGGCAAGCACCGAGAACATCACCAGCAGAACAAGTGCGCCGACGAAGGTATGGCGCAGGCCAAAGCGCTGCATGGCCCACATCGCCAGCAGCATCGATGTCGTGGTGGCAGCAAGGAAGCCCGTCGACAACAATTGCACCTGATCGTGCCCCACGCCAAACACGCGGATGATCTCCGGCAGGGCAACGTTCACCACGGTTGCCTCCATGATTGCGGACACGGTGCCGAGCATGACCGTCAGCACAGCCCACCAGCGGTAACCCGGTCCGTGGCGCGCAAACATGGCAGCGACCTCCCGCTGACGGGCATCGGTTTCAGCACTCATGAGTTGAATTGGCTGGCTTCGGTTTCAGTATGTTGTTCCGGATAGTGGCACAGCCGGGAAATCACCGTCAAGGCAGCATTGCTGCGCCGAGATCGACAGGCAACGCCCTAGACCTGCACCCATGGCGGACGATTGACAATTTGCAGGCGCAGGCGAAGAATCCGCATCTCGCCAACTTTCTCGGAATATAATTCCGCTATGCAGAACATTGGATCAGCGAACCATCACCCCGCCCGACACACCTGCCAGTAACGGAAACTGACATGGATCTGAATTTCAGCCCCGAGGACACCGCTTTTCGCGAACAGGTCCGCCGCTTCGTCAGCGAGAACCTGCCGGAAAGCATCCGCCACAAGGTGATGAACGGCATTCATCTCGAGCGTGAAGAACACGTCCGGTGGCAACGGATCCTGCACGCCCACGGCTGGGGCGGCGTCGGCTGGCCCAAGGAATTCGGCGGCCCCGGCTGGAGCCCGACCGAGCTATACATTTTCGAGGAGGAATGCGCCAGGGGTGGCGCACCGCGCCTGATCTCCTTCGGCTTGAAGATGATCGCGCCGGTGCTGATGACCTTCGGCAACGCGGCACAGCAGCAGCGCTTCCTGCCGAAGATCATGGCGGCGGAAGAATGGTGGTGCCAGGGCTACTCGGAACCCGGTGCCGGCTCCGACCTGGCTTCCCTCAAAACGCGTGCCGTGCGCGATGGCTACCACTACATCGTCAATGGCCAGAAGACCTGGACCACGCTCGGCCAATACGCCGACTGGATCTTCTGCCTGGTGCGCACCGACCCGGAGGCCAAGAAGCAAAGCGGCATCTCCTTCCTGCTGATCGACATGAAGACGCCAGGCGTCACGGTGCGTCCGATCATCACCCTGGACGGCGCCCATGAAGTCAATGAAGTCTGGCTCGAGGATGTCAAGGTGCCGGTGGAAAACCGGATCGGAGAGGAAAACAGGGGCTGGACCTACGCCAAGTTCCTGCTCGGCCACGAGCGCACCAACATCGCCGGCATCGGCATCGCAAAGCGCGAACTGGTGCGCCTTAAAAGCATCGCCGAAGCCGAGGGGCGCCTCGACGATCCGCTCTTCGCCGCACGCATCGCCCAGGTCGAGATCGACCTGATGGCGCTGGAAATCACCAACCTGCGCGTCCTGTCCGCCGAAGGCGCGAAGAAGGCGCCGGGGCCGGAAGCCTCGATCCTCAAGATCAAGGGCACGGAAATCCAGCAGGCGATTGCCGAATTGATGATGCAGGCCGTCGGCGCCTATGCCCTGCCCTTCAGGCAAACCGATGTCGGTCCCGACTATGCAGCCAACCTCGGCACCGGATACTGCAACCTGCGCAAGCTGTCGATCTTCGGCGGCTCCAACGAAATCCAGAAAAACATCATCTCGCAGATGATCATGGGCTTGTGAGGTCGCCACCATGAACTTCGACTACAACGAAGACCAGCGCGCGCTGGCCGATACGGTGCAGCGCTTCGTCGCCAGGGAGTACAGCTTCGAAAAGCGTCGTGCCATCCGCGCTTCGAACGCCGGGTGGAGTCGCGAGGTCTGGCAGGCATTGGCCGATCTGGGCGTACTGGCGATCAACATCGACGAAGACTACGGCGGCCTCGGCTACGGGCCGCAGGAAACCGGGCTGGTAATGAATGCCTTCGGCGCCGGACTGCTGCTGGAGCCCTACCTGGCTACCGCCGTGATCGCGCCGGCGCTGATTCGCCGCACCGCCAGCGCCGACTTTCAGGAACAATGGCTGCCCGCGATCGCCAGCGGTGAATCCATCGTGGTGCTGGCGCATGCCGATGCACGCGGCGAGCCGGTCACGGAACTGGGTGGCAATCTTACCGGGCGCAAGGCCGTGGTCGCGCATGGCGGATGCGCCGACCTGCTGCTGGTATCGGCGCGGATGCCCAGCGGTGACGCGGGGCTATTTGGGATCAATGCCGGCAGCGAAGGTGTCGCCGTGCGCGACTACCCGACGCTCGACGGCCAACGCGCAGCCGACATCGTTCTGGACAACACGCCGGCCGTGCGAATCGACGCCGGCGGCGCGCTCGACCACATCGACGCCGCACTCGATATCGGTCTCGCCGCACTGTGCGCCGAAGCCGTCGGCATCATGCAAGCCACGGTCGCCGCCACTACCGAGTATCTCAAGACGCGCCAGCAGTTCGGCCAGCCTATCGGTCGCTTCCAGGCCCTGCAACACCGCATGGCCGACATGCTGCTGCACCAGGAGCAGGCACGTTCGATGAGTTATCTCGCCGCCATGCATTGCACCAGTCAGGACAAGACTGCGCGCCAGCGCACACTCTCGGCGGCCAAAGTCACCGTCGGCCAGGCCTGTCGCTTCATTGCCCAGAACGCGGTGCAACTGCACGGCGGCATGGGCATGACGGACGAGTTGATGCTCAGCCACTGGTTCAAGCGCCTGACAACCATCGAGATGAGCTTCGGCGACACCGACAGTCATCTTGCGCGCTTCGCCAGGCTGTCACGCGCCGCATGACCGCCGCGCTGATTGCCGGCAAGGTATCGCGCAACGGCGCCGAGATCGACGCGCGCGCCGCGCGCCTGGCTGGCGGCCTGATCAGTCTTGGTATCGAGGACGGCGACGTGGTCGCGGTGATGCTGAGGAACATCCCGGCCTTCGTCGACATCATCCAGGGCTGCCGCATCGCCGGCGCCTACTACTGCCAGATCAACTGGCATTTCAAGCGCGATGAAGCCGGCTACATCCTCGCCGACTGTGGTGCCAAGGTGCTCATCATCCAGCCCGATCTGCTGGCCGAAGTATCGTCAGCCGTGCCGCCACACGTTCAGGTGATCGTCACCGATGCGGGCGCGGGATCGAACGACGGCTTCGAATCCTGGCTCGCCGCCCAGACCGCCTACGCCGGCCCCTTGCGCACCCCGCGCGGCCACATGGCCTACACCTCCGGCACCACGGGCCGGCCCAAGGGCGTGCGCCGCCTGCCCTTGACGCCGGAACAGCAGGCGCTTTCGGCACAGGTAGCAAAGGAAGCCCTGGGCATCTATCCCGGTGTTCGCAGCCTGCTCTCGGCGCCGCTCTACCACAGCGCCCCGAGTTCCTTCGCCCAGCAATCGCTGCTGCAGGGATCGCTCTTCGTACTCGAGGAAAAATTCGATGCCGAGGCCACGCTGGCCCTGATCGAACGCCATCGCATCGACACCGTCTATCTGGTGCCGGTGATGTATGTGCGCCTGCTGCGTCTGCCCGCGGACGTCCGTTCGCGCTACGACCTGTCGTCGTTGAGCTATGTCGCCTCGACCGGATCGCCCTGCGCCCCGGACATCAAAAAGGCCATGATCGGCTGGCTCGGCCCGGTGGTCCATGAAGCCTATGCCTCCAGCGAAACCGGCTACATCACGGTGATGAAGCCGCAGGATGCCGCGCGCAAGCCCGGCAGTGCCGGCCGCGCCGTCGGCCAGGCGCGCATCCGCATTTTCGACGACGCCGGCCACGAGTTGCCGCCCGGCGAAATCGGCACCATCTATGCCCATCAGCCGGCCTATTCCGATTTCACTTACCACGGCCAGGACGCGGCACGGCGCGCCATCGAACGCGACGGACTGGCCAGTGTCGGCGACATGGGCTACCTCGATGAGGAAGGCTTCCTCTACGTCTGCGACCGTGCCTCGGATATGGTGATCTCCGGCGGAGCGAACATCTATCCGGCCGAGATCGAGCACGTCCTGATCACCCTGCCCGGCATCGCCGACTGCGCCGTGGTCGGAATCCCTGACGAAGAATTCGGCGAGGCGCTGGCGGCACAGGTAGTCGCCGAAGCCGGCACGACGCTGGACGCGGACACCATCCGCAAAGCGCTGGCTGAACGCATCGCCGGCTTCAAGGTGCCGCGCCGTATCGACATCGTGGAAGCCTTGCCGCGCGACGATAACGGCAAGGTGCAGAAGCGCCGCATCCGTGATGCCTACTGGAGCGGAAAGTCGCGCCGGATATGAACGATCATCCATTCGACACCGCCATTGCGCTGACCCACGAGCCGCCGCAGCACTGGCTGGGACGCACCAGCGACGACTACTGGAACATGGTCAGCCCCTATGGCGGCGTCACGGCCGGCGTCATGATGAAAGCAATGCTGGATCACCCCGAGCGACGCGGCACGCCGCTGTCATTCACGCTGAACTTCCTGGCGCCGATCGATGCCGGCGACTTCGTCATCGACACGGAACTGGTTCGCGCCAACCGCAACAGCCAACACTGGTCCATCCGCCTCTCGCAGGGCGGCAAAGTGCTTGCCCTGGCCATCGCCATCTGCGCCGTTCGCCGCGACACCTGGAGCCAGACCGAAGCCACCCGGCCTGATGTGCCGCCAGCCGAGTCCTGCCCGGTGGCACCGCCGCGCAAGCCGACCGGCTTTCTGCAGCGCTATGAATTTCGCATCGTGCGCGGCAAGCCCTTCGCCGTAAACGAGGACAGCCTTTCCCATGTCTGGGTGGCCGACAACCCGCCGCGTCCGCTGGACTTTCCTTCGCTGACCGCGCTGTGCGACAGTTTCCTGCCGCGTATCTTCCTGCGCCGCCCGGACTTTGTACCGATCGGCACGGTCTCGATCAACATCTATTTCCATGCCGGCGAGGATGCCCTGTCGCGCCAGGGCACCGCGCCCTTGCTCGCCGTGGCCCAGGCCCAGGCCTTCAGCGACGGCCACTTCGACCACCACGGCCACGTCTGGAGTACCGACGGCACGCTGCTCGCCACCACGCAGCAACTGGTCTGGTACAAGGAATAGTTCCTCAGGAGAGCATCGCCATGACACAGCAAGCCCGCGCCGCCAAGGCCGTCGTCTGCCGCGAAGTCGGCCAACCCGTGGTTGTCGAAACCGTCACCGTGGATCCGCCTCGGCATGGCGAGGTAACGATCAAGCTTGCTGCCTGCGGCGTCTGCCACAGCGACTTGTCGGCCACCAATGGCACGCTGCCGCTGCCGCCGCCGGTGGTGCTGGGCCATGAGGGCGCCGGAGAGATTGTCGCCGTCGGCGAGGGCGTCAGCAGCTTCGCCATCGGCGATCACGTCGTAAGCTCCTTCGTCAGCATGTGCGGCAAGTGCCGCTGGTGCCAGACCGGTCGCCCGCAGTTGTGCGACCAGGCGGCCAAGGCCGGCTTCACGCTGCCCGACGGCACGACGCGCTTCAGGGACGCCGCCGGACTTCCGCTGAACATCTTCTCGGGCTGCGGCGTAATGGCCGAATACGCCACGCTGCACGTCGACAACGTGGTCAGGATCGATGCCGCCATGCCCCTGGACAAGGCGGCCTTGATCGGCTGTGGCGTCATGACCGGCGTCGGCGCCGCGGTGAATACCGCCAAGGTCGAACCCGGCTCGGCGACCGTGGTCTTCGGTTGCGGCGGGGTCGGCCTCAATGCCCTCCAGGGCTGCGCCATCGCCGGCGCACGCATCATCGTCGCCGTCGACACCTCCGACGCCAAGTTGGAAATGGCAAAGCAGTTCGGCGCCACGCATACGGTAAACCCGAAGAACGAGGAGAACATCGTCAAGGCACTGAAGAAGCTGACCGAGGGCGGCGCCGACTATGCCTTCGAATGCGTCGGCTTCGGCGAGATCGCGGCACAGGCCTACGGCTGCCTGCGCAAGGGCGGCACGGCGGTCGTGGTCGGCGTTGCCGGCCCCAAGGACACGACCACGATCCGCACCGCGACCCTGACTTTCGAGGAAAAGACCCTGAAGGGCAGCTACTTCGGCTCGGCCCGCCCGCAGCAGGATTTCCCGCGCCTGATCGGCCTGTATCGCAGCGGCCGCCTGAAGCTCGATGAACTGATCACTCGCACCTACACGATCGACGAAGCGCCGCAAGCCTTTGCCGACCTCGCGGCCGGACGAAATGCACGGGGCGTGATACTGTTCTGACCTCAACTATCTGCCGGGGAGCATTCCTTGAAGCATCGCAAATTGCATACGCTGCATCGCCCGGCAAAGAAGGCCAATGGCCATCCTCCGCTGGTCTTTGTGCACGGTGGCTATATCCACTCCGGTTGCTGGGATGTGAACTTTCTGCCCCACTTCAGCGCCCTGGGTTATCACTGCCATGCGATCGACCTCTCCGGGCACGGCCAAAGTGAAGGCAGAGACAATCTGGATCGCTACGATCTCGACCACTACGCCGGGGACGTCGCGCAAGTCGTCGCCGAACTGGCCGCACCGCCGGTATTGATCGGCCATTCGATGGGCTCGCTGGTGGTGCAACGCTACCTTGAAAAAGGCAGCGCGGCGGCAGTGGTGATGATGGCCCCGGTGCCGACCACCGGGCTTGCCGCCTGCTCGCTCCAGCTCAACGCCCGTCAGCCGGATTTCCTGCGCGAAGCCGCCTACGCCGTACGTGGCAAATACACCGCAAACACCGTCAAGGTCATGCGCGAAGTGTATTTCTCGCCCGACGTCACCCCGGAGCAATTCGCCGCCTTCAAGCCGCTGGTGCAGGACGAATCGACCACGGCGATCGCCGAAATGATGACTCTGGCCTGGCGTCCGCCGTCGCGCAGCAGGCCGAAGATCCCGGCACTGGTCATGGGTGGCGAACTCGACGCCATCTTCCCCAGCAACCTGCTGCACTTCACGGCCAGCGGATGGAATGCCGAGACCTGCGTGATCCCCCGCGCCGGGCATATGATCATGATGGAACCGCAGTGGCACGCCGCGGCAACCAGGATCGAAAACTGGCTGGCGCGGCGCCTCGGTCCGCGCCTCGCCGTGGCGGCCTGACACGGGAACGGCCGGCCATGTTCAGCAAGGCCACCTTCGGCTTCCTTGACGAACTGGCGGCGAGCAACGACAGGGCCTGGTTCGAAGCCAACAAGGAACGCTACGAAGCCTTGGTGCGCGAACCGGCACTGGACTTCATCGCCGCCATGGCCGAACCCCTGCAGACGTTCGCACCGCATTTCCGCGCCGAACCGCGCAAGATGGGCGGCTCGCTGATGCGGGTGTATCGCGATACGCGTTTCGCCCGCGACAAGACGCCTTACAAGACCAACATCGGCATCCAGTTCCGTCACGAGTTGGGCAAGGATGTCCATGCACCGGGGTTCTATGTGCATATCGCCACCGACGAATGCTTTTTCGGCGCCGGCTGCTGGCATCCCGAGCCCGAGATGCTCGGCCGCATCCGCGACCTGATCACCGCACAGCCGAAACGCTGGACCGCTGTCCGCAACGACACGAAGTTTGCCGCCCACTGGGCCCTGGCCGGCGACAGCCTGACCCGTCCACCGCGCGGCTACGCCGCCGATCATCCGGCGATCGAGGACCTCAAGCGCAAGGATTTCATCGGGTTGGCGGCGCTTTCCGCCTCCCATGCCACCGGCAAAGGCTTGGTCAAGCTCGCCACCGGACGCTTTGCCACCGCTGTGCCCCTGATGAAATTCCTCTGCGAGGCGCAGGGCGTGCAGTACTGAGCGGCCCCTGCCGCATGCTCGAGATCCTTTACCGCGACGATCATCTCGTCGCCGTGCACAAGCCCGCCGGCCTGCTGGTCCATCGCAGCGACCTTGACCGCCACGAAACGCGCTTCGCCGTACAGTTGTTGCGCGACCAGATCGGCCGCCACGTCCAACCGCTGCATCGGCTCGACAAGGGCACCTCCGGAGTGCTGCTGTTTGCCCTGGATACCGAAAGTGCGCGCAAGGTCGGCATCCAGTTCGAGCGCGACGAAGTCGCCAAGCGTTATCTCGCCATCGTCCGCGGCTGGCCGCCGGAATGCGGCCTGATCGACCATGCCCTGAGCCGGCGCTTCGATGACTACGGCCGCAAGCTGGCGCCGGAAGACCGCCCGCCCGCGCTGGCGGCAACAACCGCCTTTCGCCGGCTCGCAATCGCCGAGATCGCGGAACCGGTCGACCGCTATCCACAAGCGCGCTACGCCCTGCTTGAACTTGCCCCCAAGACCGGGCGCCAGCATCAGTTGCGGCGCCACCTCAAGCACATCGCCCATCCCATCATCGGCGATGCCACCTGGGGCAAGGGGGTGCATAACCGCTTCTTTCAGCATCGCTTCGGCTGTAACCGACTGCTGCTGGCCTGTACCCGGCTCGAGTTGCACCATCCCCGCAGCGGCCTTCCGCTCCGTATCAACGCACCGCCCGAAGCGGGTTTTGCTGCGGTGGCAGCGGCATTGGGATGGTCTGAAGGCCTTGCCCCACCAGAAGTCGGCGCTGGTGCGACGGCGATTTAGCCGGTGCCAGGAGACCCGGCCCGCCGCCGGCAACTAAAAGAAGTCAGAACAAGCCCCGGCGAGTCTGGGATAATGCAGGGCCGCGCGGACAGGCTTTTCCTCGTCCGCCCATTTCAGAGAACCCTGCCCCGCGCAGGCAAGCCATGACCACCACCCAGGAAACCACAGTCGCAGGGTTCGATACCCTCGGGCTGGCAAAACCATTGCTCGAAGCCCTCGCCGAGGTCGGCTACGAGACCCCGTCACCTATTCAGGCCGCCTGCATCCCCGTGCTGCTGGCCGGCCACGACCTGCTCGGCGAAGCCCAGACCGGCACCGGCAAGACGGCCGCCTTCGCACTGCCGCTGCTGCAGAAGATCGATCTCGCCCGCGCCGTGCCCCAGGCCCTGATCCTGACGCCGACCCGCGAACTGGCGATCCAGGTCGCCGAAGCGCTGCAGAAATACGCCCACCATCTGCCCGGCTTCCACGTGCTGCCGATCTACGGCGGACAAAGCATGGTGGTGCAGTTGCGCGCCCTGTCGCGCGGCACCCATGTCATCGTCGGCACCCCCGGACGCGTCATGGACCACCTGGAACGCAAGAGCCTGGTACTCAACAACCTGCGCATGCTGGTGCTGGATGAAGCCGATGAAATGTTGCGCATGGGCTTTATCGACGACGTCAAGTGGATTCTCGAACACACGCCGGCTGAGCGCCAGACCGCGCTGTTCTCGGCCACCATGCCCGATGTGATCCGCCGCGTGGCCCACGAGCACCTGCGCGAACCGAAGGAAATCAAGATCCGCTCGGCCACCTCGACCGTGGTCACCACCAGCCAGTCCTACTGCCAGACGCACAGCGGTCAAAAGCTGGAAGCCCTGACGCGCATCCTCGAAGTGGAAGACGACTTCGATGCCGCCATCGTCTTCGTGCGTACCAAGACCGCCACCGTGGAATTGGCCGACAAGCTGGAGGCGCGCGGCTATTCCGTCGCCGCACTCAATGGCGACCTGACCCAGGGTCTGCGCGAGCAGGTCATCGAGCGTCTCAAGGCGGGCACCATCGACATCGTGGTCGCCACCGACGTCGCCGCACGCGGCCTCGACGTGTCCCGCGTCAGCCATGTCATCAACTACGACGTGCCCTACGACACCGAAGCCTACGTACACCGCATCGGTCGTACCGGCCGCGCAGGCCGCACCGGCCGCGCCATACTGTTTTTGGCACCGCGCGAAATGTACATGCTGAAGCTGATCGAGCGCGCCACCAAGCAAAAGATCACCGCGATCACCATGCCGACACCGGGTGAGGTAGCCAACCGTCGCGTCGCCCAGTTCACCCAACAGGTAGTGGACATCATCAAGACGGAAAAGCTGGATTTCTTCTTCGACGTGGTGCGTCGCATGGAAGGCGAGCAGGACATCGCCGCGCGCGAAATTGCCGCCGCACTGGCCTGGCTGGCGACGCGCGAGCGTCCGCTGCAGATGCCGGGCGCCAACGACCATGCGCCGCGCGATGCCGCGACGGCGCCGGTCGCCGTTGCGCCAGCGCCGACTCCTGCCCGTGACTTCGAGCGCAAGCCGGACTTCAAGGCCCGCACCAAGCCGGCAGACGACTCCGCGCCCGCCGAACCGCGCCGCGAGCGTCCGGTCAGAGAAGGCCGCAGCGACACCCCGGTCAAGCAGCGCAGCTTCGCCGAGGGCGCCACGATGCAGCGCTACCGCATCGAGATTGGCCGCAACCAGGGTGTGCTGCCCAAGGAAATCGTCGGCGCCATCGCCAATGAAGCAGGTATCGCCGGCAAGGACATCGGCCAGATCAACCTGTTCGAGGATTACAGTTCGGTGGAATTGCCGGCCAATCTGGGGGACGACCTGATGGACATCCTGCGCCGTATCCGCGTGCGCCAGTTCGCGCTCAAGACGCGCGTCATGGAAGCGGGCGAGTTCGTCGATACCCGTCCGCCGCGCCGGGCACCGCCCGCAGGGAAGAAGCCGGACTGGAAGAAGCCCGCCGGCGCCAAGCCGGAGTGGAAGAAGCGCGAACGCTGATTCGCGTCTTTGACTGGAGACCTTGATGCCCATCTACACCCTCGGCGACAGGAAGCCCATTCTCGGACGCGATGCCTGGATCGCCCCCAATGCCACGGTCATCGGTGACGTGCGCCTCGGCGACGAGGCCAGCATCTGGTGGAACGCCGTGCTGCGCGCCGACAACGACACCATCACCATCGGCGCCGGCAGCAATATCCAGGACGGTTCCGTGCTGCATGTCGACGACGGCGTACCCCTGACGCTGGGCGCCAACGTCACTGTGGGCCACATGGTCATGCTGCATGGCTGCACCATCGGCGAGCAATCGCTGATCGGCATCAAGTCGGTGATCCTCAATCGCGCCGTGATTGGCCGCCACTGCATCATTGGCGCCAACTCTCTGATCCCCGAAGGCAAGGTGATCCCGGAACGTTCGCTGGTAATGGGATCGCCGGGAAAGGTGGTGCGCGAACTCAGCGACGAGGAAGTCGCCCGCCTGCTGCTGGCTGCGCAAGGCTACGTGGCCAACGCGCGCCGTTACCGCGAGCTGTGTAAACCCGGCTGATTCAGGCCGAAAACGCGGCTTCCATTTCCCGCCGCACTCGCACAGCTTCCGCGGTGGCATCGATTTCAACGTCGTCCCACGATACTGCGGCGCCCTGAACAACCGGCCGCACGAGTCTGACTTTGTGCGCCAGGCCGATCGGCAAACCACCCAGTCGCAGCGAATCCGCGGCCGGTAGCAACTTCCCGTAAACCGTGTAGCCACCCTCGCCGTCGAGCATTTCGCCCGCGACCAGATCGCGCTTCGCTGTCGCTACCACATCGCCACGCCATGCCGTCGGAGCCCCGGTCGGCTCGCGCCGCAAGGCGGCGCTGGCCACGCTGATCCCGAGTTCGAGGCCGATCAGGTGACAGGGCTTGTACATCGCCGTGTAATGACCGGTCGGATCGGTGACCAGGCCGTATTCCTTGAAACAGCGCTCGACATAGGCGCGATTCGCCGCGTCAGCCGGAGCAAAGGTGACATACACGCCCCAGCGCAAGTCGCGGAACACCGGCCGGCCATCGCGCTCGACGCTGGAGATCACCTCGACCTGGCCGGCATGCTGCAACTGCCCGCCCGCCTCCCTGGGCCGCAGAATGCGCGGCAGATCATCCACGCCGCAGGGCGGAAACGCCAGTCCGTCGGTGGCCGGCGACAGGCCGGTGGCATTAGCCACCGCTGCCATCTCGATCGCCGACTTGGTGCCGTCGAGAAAGGAATTGAACATCTGCGCATTGAAGTCGCCCGCCGCCACCATCTCCGGCGTGAAGCCGTAGTGACCCCAGACGGTTTCCGGCGTGGACTGGTGGTAGCCCGGCAGGTACTTGGTGCCCTTGCCGGCCGCCGTGACCACAAAGCCGGCGGCGCGGGCCCAATCGACCATCTCGCAAATCAGCGCCGGCTGGTCGCCATAGGCCAGCGAATAAACCACCCCGGCCGCCTCGCAGCGCTTCGCCAGCAAGGGCCCGGCCAAGGCATCGGCCTCGACATTGACCATGACAATGTGCTTGCCGTGCTCCGCGCACGCCAGGGCATGGCGGATCCCGGCTGCCGGCGAACCGGTGGCGTCGATCACCACGTCGATGCCGTCGGCCGCGATCATCGCCACCGCGTCGTCGGTGAGGAAGGTGCTGCCATGGCCTATCGCGTCCTGCAGCGACGACGCGTTGAAACGCTCCTCCGGCCAACCGGTGCGACGCAAGGACTCCGCCGCCCGCGCCGGCGAAAGATCGGCGATGGCCGCGATATGGATGCCGGGCGTTACCCTGGCCTGGGCGAGATACATCGAGCCGAACTTGCCGGCGCCTATCAGCAGGACACGGACAGGATTGGCGGCGTCGGCACGACGCAACAGCAGGCGATGGAGGTTCATGGCTTCTTTTGCGGTGTCTGGACGAAGACTTCGCCGTCCTTGATCATGCCGAGCTCATAGCGGGCACGTTCCTCGATGGCCTCATAGCCGGATTTGAGGTCGCGCACTTCAGCATCGAGCGCCGCATTGCGCTGCTCCAGTTTCTGGTTGACCTCGCGCTGCGCCTGAACTTGGCGCTCGTACTCCCAGACGCGGATCCAGCCCCCTTTGCCCAGCCACAAGGGATACTGCAGCAGGGCAATGATCAGGAGCAGGACCAGCGTCGGCCAGTTCATCGCCGGGAGATGCCGGTCACTTCCTCAGGTTGTAGAACGCGTCGAGACCCGGATAGGTGACGGTATCGCCGAGGTCTTCCTCGATGCGCAACAACTGGTTGTACTTGGCGATGCGATCGGAGCGGCTGAGCGAGCCGGTCTTGATCTGGCCGGCGT
The DNA here is from genome assembly GCA_903959855.1 of uncultured beta proteobacterium. Classification (GTDB taxonomy): domain Bacteria; phylum Pseudomonadota; class Gammaproteobacteria; order Burkholderiales; family Rhodocyclaceae; genus Sulfuritalea. The sequence goes on along the minus strand of CAJBYR010000176.1, from coordinate 917 downwards.
TGAGGCCGACGGCGATGTCGGCAATGGTCGAATCCTCGGTTTCGCCGGAACGATGTGAAATCACGTTGGTATAACCGGCGCGCTTGGCCATTTCAACGGCGGCGAAGGTTTCCGTCAGCGTACCGATCTGGTTGATCTTGATAAGGATGGAGTTGGCAACGCCCTTCTGGATGCCTTCCTTGAGGATCTTCGGATTGGTCACGAAGAGGTCGTCACCGACAATCTGCACCTTCTTGCCCAGCTTGTCGGTCAGGGTCTTCCAGCCGCCCCAGTCGCCCTCCGCCATGCCGTCCTCGATGCTGATGATCGGGTAGCGGTCGGCCAGCGTCGCCAGGTAGTCGGCGAAAGCTTCCGAGCTGAGCTCGAGCTTTTCTGAGGCGAGAATGTACTTGCCGTCCTTGTAGAACTCCGAACTGGCGCAATCAAGGCCCAGCACCACGTCCTGGCCCGGGGTGTAACCGGCGGTCTCGATGGCCTTGAGGATCAGTTCGATGGCCTCGTCATTGCCCGAGACATTGGGCGCGAAGCCGCCCTCGTCGCCGACGGTGGTCGGGTAGCCCTTCTTGTCCACCAGCTTCTTCAGGTGATGGAAAACCTCGGCGCCGCAGCGCAGGGCTTCGCGGAAGCTCTTCGCGCCGACCGGCAGGATCATGAACTCCTGGATATCGAGGTTGTTGTTGGCATGCGCGCCCCCGTTGATCACATTCATCATCGGCACCGGCATCGACATCGGGCCTGAACCGCCGAAGTAGCGATACAGGGGCAGGCCGGCCTCTTCCGCCGCCGCCTTGGCCACGGCCATCGAAACGGCGAGGATGGCATTGGCGCCAAGGCGCGACTTGTTGTCCGTGCCGTCGAGTTCGAGCATCGCCTTGTCGACGAAGGCCTGCTCTTCCGCATCAAGGCCGATGATGGCT